>CAYQOF010000057.1:0-2011 GCA_964419035.1 uncultured Anaerolinea sp.
GCGATGGGCGAACGCGCGTCAACGACAAATAGCAGTTTCATAAGTCGGATTATACGTCATTGCCCGATGTTCGCAGACGCGGTATAGTTAATTCACCATGAGCAAGGGACGCATTCTGATCGTCGAAGATAACATGGATAATTACGAACTTGTGCGTTTTATTCTCGAGCGCGCGGGATACGATGTTTTTCTGGCGGTGAATGGGCGGGATGGCGTGGACGCCGCCCGCGCCCAAAAGCCCGACCTGATCCTGATGGACCTGGGCATGCCCGAGATGGACGGCTGGATCGCGACGGAGAAATTGAAGTCAGATGCCGCGACCAGGTCCATTCCTCTGTATGCGCTGACCGCGCACACCCTGCCGCACGAACGCAAGCGCGCCCTTCAGGCGGGATGCGACGGGTATCTCTCGAAGCCCATTCACATGCAGGGGTTTCTGGACATGATCGAAAGTATATTCGACAGGATTGACGAAAAAGAAAATACGACGCCCTGACAGTATGAGATGATCCTGCCTGCGCGGGATGAATATTTTTGAAAAAAGAGGTATGAAACATGAAACAAATTTGTGTCGTCGGTGTTGGGTATGTCGGTCTGGTGACCGCCGCCTGTTTTGCCGACCTGGGGAACCGCGTGGTCGCGCTCGATGTGGACGAAAACCGCATCGAGAATCTCAAGAAGGGCATCATGCCCATCTATGAGCCGGGCTTGGAGGAACTCGTCAAGCGTAATGTGAAGGGCGGCAGGTTGTTCTTTACCACTTCGTACGATGATGCGTTGAAAGGCGCCGAGTTCACCTTTATTGCCGTGGGAACGCCCTCGGGTGTGGACGGCAATGCAGACCTGCAATATGTGGAGGTCGCCGCGCGCTCCATTGCCCGGGCGATGGCCGCGCCGCTCGTCATCATCAACAAATCCACGGTTCCCATCGGGACCGGGGACTGGGTGGCCGACATTGTAAAAAGCGCGCAGCCCAAGCCAATTGATTTCGCGGTCGTCTCCTGTCCGGAGTTCCTGCGCGAAGGCTCAGCCATCGCCGATTTCATGAGTCCGCACCGCAACGTGATCGGCTCGCTGGACAAGGACGCGGCAAACAAGGTTGCCCAGCTGCACCTGCCGCTGCGCGCGCCGATCGTCATCACCGACTTGCGCACGGCGGAAATGATCAAATATGCCAGCAACGCGTTCCTCGCCGCGAAGATCTCCTTCATCAACGAACTGGCTGACCTGTGCGAACTCGTCGGCGCGGACGTGAAGGAAGTGGCGGCAGGCATGGGCTACGACGCGCGCATCGGTCGTTTCTTCCTGGATGCAGGCTTGGGGTGGGGCGGGTCGTGCTTTCCCAAGGATGTGCAGGCATTGGCGTACATGGCGAAGGAAAAAGGTCTCAACCCGCGCATCCTGAACGAGGTAATGGAAGTCAATTATGAGCGCCGCAAGGCGGTGCCTGGTCAGATCGAAAAAATGCTCGGCGGAAACTTGAAAGGCAAGATCATCGGCTTATTGGGACTGGCGTTCAAGGAAAACACCGACGACATGCGTGACGCGCCGTCGGTGGATATTTCCAATTCGTTGGTCGCCGCCGGCGCGCAGGTGCGCGGGTACGACCCTGTGGCGCGCAATGCCGCCGCGCCGTTGATGCCGGCGGTCGAAATCTTTGACGATATGTATAAGATGGCGGAAGGCTGCGATGCGCTGATCGTCGTCACGCCGTGGAATGAATTCAAGCAACTCAATCTCGAAAAGGTCAAAGACCTGCTCAGGACGCCCGTCGTCTACGATGGACGCAACATTTACGATCCTCAACGGATGAAGGAATTGGGCTTCACCTACCGAGCCATTGGGCGCGGCTTCAATGGAATGTAAGCGGATCGTCGAATAGTCTGATGGTCCGTTGGTCGGGTAGTCGGGTACAATTATCCCGCTACCCGACTTTTTCATTCCACCAGCCAGACCATCATACCGTCACGCTATCAGACTATCAGACCATCAGACCATCAGACCATCAGAC
>CAYQOF010000057.1:2111-14206 GCA_964419035.1 uncultured Anaerolinea sp.
ATCATACCGTCACGCTATCAGACTATCAGACCATCAGACCATCAGACCATCAGACTACCGGACGATATGACCACCCCTCCTGTTTGCGATTACGAAGGCTCAGATTACCAGAGATCCTTTTGGGATCGGGGCGGACGCGAGTACGAAGACCGCACGGAAGCCATTGCCCTCAAGCGGCTCCTCCCAAAGCGGGGACGCATCCTTTTGGAACTTGGGGCGGGCGCGGGAAGAAACACGCCGCGTTACCTCGGCTTCGACCGCATCGTCCTGCTCGATTATTCGCGCACCCAACTCGAACAGGCGCAGGAAAGGCTTGGCAGATCGGAAAACTATTTCTATGTTGCCGCGGATGCGTACCGCCTGCCTTTCGTGGATGGGTTGTTCGACGGGACAACGATGATCCGTGTTTTGCATCACATGGCGGATGCGCCGAAAGCGCTGACGCAGGTCAGGAATGTCATGCGCCCCGGCGGAACGTTCATCCTAGAATTTGCGAACAAACTGAACTTGAAAGCCATCCTCCGCTATTTATTCAGCAGGCAAAAGTGGAGTCCGTTCACGCTGGAGCCTGTGGAATTTGCCAAACTCAATTTCGACTTCCATCCGCGTGCCGTCCGCAACTGGTTGAATGAACTCGGCTTTACGATCGAAAGGACCCTGACACTCTCCCACTTCCGCGTCGGCTGGTTGAAGCGCATCGTGCCGACCGGAATCCTCGTCATCCTCGATTCCATTTTTCAATGGACGGGCGCATGGTGGCAGTTGACGCCGTCCGTGTTCGTCAAGGCGCGGCGCGGCAAACCGCACAGCATCCACGGCGAAGAGACGCATCCGCGCATCACCAGCCTGCTTGCCTTTTTCAAATGCCCCGATTGCAGTTTTCTGCCGCTCGAGGAAAGAAGCGGATATCTCGAGTGTTTGAGTTGTGGAAAAAATTGGGAGTTCAGGGATGGGATCTATGACTTCAGGGAGCCAATGAAATAGTTTCCCAAGAGGATTTCAGATGCGTTACAATAGAACTCATGGAAAGATCGCAGGAAGATGATAGTTCCAGTCATAACGGGGGTTTTCTAAATCTAAATCGAGTTTCCAGTTACCATCCGCAGCGTTCCTGGCGCACCTGGCTGATAGGCAAACCTCTTCCCACTGCCGCCGCGCCGTATCAGACCGTCAGCAAGGCGGTGGGACTCGCGGTCTTCGGCGCGGACGCGCTCTCGTCCATCGCGTATGCGCCGCAGGAGACTCTGGTCATACTTGCCACGGCGGGCACGCAGGCATTTGGTTACGCTTTTCCCATTTCGCTGATCATCACCGTTTTGCTTGCGATTGTCACGATCTCGTATCAGCAGACCATCCACGCATACCCGGGCGGTGGCGGCGCGTATACGGTTGTAAAAGAGAATCTCGGAGTCACCGCCGCGCTGATCGCCGGTGCAGCATTGCTCATGGATTACATCCTGCTTGCCGCGGTGGCGACTTCCTCCGGCGTGGCGCAGATTGTTTCCGCCTTTCCCTTTCTGTTCCCCTATCGAGTCCTGGTTTCGGTGGCGTTTCTGGTGTTAATTGTCATCGCCAACCTGCGCGGCGTAAAAGAATCGGGAAATGTTTTTGCCGCGCCAACCTACTTTTTTCTTTCGATGACTGTGCTGACTGTGGGAGTTGCCTTTGTGCGATACCTAAGCGGGACACTCGGCACGGTCATTGACCCGCCTCCCCTCGAAATGCTCCATACGGAACCATTGACCCTCTTCCTGTTGTTGCGGGCTTTTTCCAATGGCACGACTGCACTCACGGGTGTTGAGTGCATTTCGAACGGCGTGAAATCCTTCAAGGAACCGCGCGCCCACAATGCCGCAGTGGCGATGCTTTGGATGTCCACTATTTTGGGTGTCCTTTTCGTGGGTATTGTCTATTTGCTCGGTGTGATTGGTGCAGTCCCATCTGAGACGGAAACGGTCATCTCGCAACTCGCGCGCACCGCCTTCGGAAATCGCGGCATACTTTATTTGGGAACGATCATCGCGACAACCATCATTCTTGTATTGGCGACGAACACGGCTTTTGCCGGTTTTCCGGCGTTGAGCGCGGTCATCGCGGAAGACGGGTATATGCCCCGCCAATTGACATATCGCGGCAGTCGGCTGGTTTTCTCACGCGGCATCATCGGTCTCATGGCAGTTGCTTCATTCCTCATTATTGTCTTCAATGCCAGTGTGACCGCCCTCATTCCGCTCTGGGCGGTGGGCGTCTTTCTTTCCTTTACCCTTTCACAGGCGGGCATGGCTCGTCACTGGTGGAATAATCGTCTGCTGGCGGAAAGACTGATGGTCCAGAATGAGGCGACACAGAGTTATGATCGAGGCTGGCGGTGGAAACTGGCAGTCAACGGACTTGGCTCTGTCACGACGGCGATTGTCACATTGATTTTCGCACTCACAAAATTTGCCGACGGCGCATGGATCATTGTATTACTCCTGCCCTCGATGGTCATGAGCTTTTTTGCCGTCCATCGCCATTATCAAACCCTCGCACACGAACTTTCGCTGGAACATTATGGAGAGCCGCCCCCCGCGAAACGACACCGGGTCATCATTCCAATTGCAGGAGTGCATCGAGGCGCCATCGAGGCATTGGTGTATGCATTATCTCTCTCCGACGATGTAACGGCAGTTTATGTTTCCACAGACCCGGAACAGAAGGCGGCATTGGAGCGCAAATGGGATTGGTGGGGCAAGGGCGTACGGCTGGTTGTCATCGAGTCACCTTATCGCACTTTCCTCGAACCCTTTTTGGAATATGTGGATCAATTGTGCACGGTCTTGCAGCCCAATGAACGGCTGACCATCGTTGTGCCGCAATTCACGCCAAAGCATGGGTGGCATAACCTGCTCCATACACAAACGGCTTTCTGGCTGCGCTTTGCACTGTTGCACAGGAGGGGAATCGTCATTACCGAAGTGCCTTATCAGGTGCATTGAATAAACCCTACGGACATCACAGGACAACAAATCCCTGCCGCGTGGGGAGGGCTTGAGAGAGGGATATGCAAGACCTCTCCTGCAAAACCTAATTTTTCGGGCGCGTCAACAGTTTTTCGAGTTCGTCGCGGGCGGGGTCATCCACCAGTGCGAGGATCTCGTCCCCTTCTTCGAGCGTCGTGACGCCTCTCGGTAAAACGATCTCGCCATGACGGATGATCCCGGAGATGATGCAGTTCTGCGTCAAATGCAAATCCTTGATCGCCACACCGATGGCGGGCGCGCCAGCATTGATCTTTTCCTCCACAATGGAATATTTGCCGCGACGCAGTTTCAACATGGTCATCATATCGCCGAGGGACATTTCCTCCTCGATCAACTTTGCCATGATGTCCGCTTGGTTGAGCGCCACATCCACACCGAATTCCGGTGTGAACAGCCACGCGTTGCGCGGGTTGTTCACGCGTCCAATGACACGTCTGACGCCGTACTGTTGACGCGCAAGGGAAGCGGCGACTAAATTATCCGCATCATCCGAACTGACGGCGGCGACTACATTGGCGCGCTGAATATCCACCGCTTCGAGGACTTGCGGATCGGTGCCGTCCCCTTCGTAGATGATTTCAGTGGGAAGTTCGTGATGCACGCTTGCAAGCACGTCCGCGCGGTATTCGATGACGCGGACCTCGTGTCCCTGCAAGAGTAATAACGAAGCGAGGTGTGAGCCTGTGCGTCCCCCGCCAACAATGATCACATACATGGTGGATTATTCCTTTCTTTTCCCATTTCCGTTCTCGTGGATGCGTTTGCGCAGGATCCTTACGCCTTCGGGCGTACTGCTGACCTGTAAAATATCCTGTGATGCAAGCGCGATCTCGCCGCGCGGGAGAATACCTTTCCCGTTGCGCGCCAATGAGACTGGAACGGCGTGTTCCATGGGGACAAACTCAGAAATTTTGCGTCCATTCCATTCTGAGGGAACGGTCACCTCGTAGATTTGGACTTCTCCATTTCCAGCCGAAGAGACACTCTGCATCCCAGGGTGAACAAGCAGTTGCTCAATGCGATGCGCACCCCAGGTTGAAGAGGAAACGGTTTGCAGATTCAGTTTCTCGTAGATTGGCGCGCGGCGTGGGTTGTAGACGCGCGCCACCACGCGGTTGACGTGATACATGTCCCGCGCGACGCGGGCAATAATGGCATTGACGTTATCCGAAGACGTGACCGCTGCGAGGGCATCTGCAGTTTCGATCCCCGCGCGTTCCAGCGCAGTGCGATCCATGCCATGACCCTGGATCGTCCTCCCCGAGAAGTGGAGTCCCAGTCTGTCGAAGGAACGGGGGTTTCGATCCACAACACTTACAGCATGATTCTGATGGAGCGTAAGGGCGAGTTCCACACCCACCCGTCCGCAGCCGACGATGATGATATTCATAAAGTCTCCTTGATCTATTCTTCTTCGCTCTCCAACGAATAAGGCACATCGGTGATGACGATGCCTGTTTCAAAGGGAAGCGATAAACGCAACAGCACGCCCATCTGCGTGCGCATCAGGTTCGACCACCAGCGCGGACGCACAGACCGCGGCACAACAATCGTGATGATCTCGTTTGGCTGGCGTATCGCCATGATCTTTTGGATGTATTCCAGCAAAGGCTCTAACACCATGTTGTGCGGCGATTCGAGCGTGACCAATCGCACTCCCTCGCCCCAGGTCGCCCATTGCTGTTTTAATGAATCTGCCTCCTTTTGATCCATCGCGACGTGAAGCGCCGTGACATCATCAGAAAGGGAATGTGCATAGCGCAGGGCGGTCAGTGTGCCTTGATGGATGCCGTTGACCGGCACGATGATGCGGTGCCGCACGATGTGAGGGGGCAGGTGAAAGTGAACATTGGTTGTCATGGTCTTACTGATTTCCTTCTCTGGCAGAAGCGATTGTTGTAAATCTCCAGCAGGCAGGCTCATCACAGAGGGATAAGCCAGGCGGAACTTGAATTTCGGGCCTATTGAACCGTTCCCAGCCAGCACGGGAATGGGTCTTCGTGTCCACTGTCCGATACCGAAGAGTTCGAGGAAACCCGCGATGCCGATCATCAGTTGAAAGCGATATTCCTGCATCTTGTATGCCTGCCATTTGACGATGGATGCCATGCTTCCCTGTACGCGCGCTTTGTCATGGACGATGCGGTTGACCTGTTTTGCATGGCGGAAACCCGCAGGCGAAAGCAGGACGAGATGCGCGGCTGTTGCAAGAATCGTAAAAGACACCAATGCCATCCAGCCGCCCTCATGCCACTTCCCGATGAGTTGCCCAAGGAAAACGGTAACAGCCAGAACGGTCACGAAGGAAGCGCCCAGCGATCCCCAGAGGCGGGCGCGTCCCGTGAAATGTTCCAGCACGTGCCTGCGGACCGCAAGTCCCATGGCGGTGATGGGCATGAAAACGCCTACGCCATAGAATGGCACCGCAATGGTCGTCTGCCCGCGCACGAGGAGCATGATGATCACCGATAGAACAAACGTGATCGTGACCGAACGAGTGAATGTGCCGCGCGGATCGCGATAGACGATCGCTTCGGGGATCTCGCCGATTGCCACGTCGCGCCATTCGGTGGCTTGCGCGTCCTGGAGCGCGGTCATGGACGCGGCGGTGAGCATCAACACTGCCGCGATTTGATACGCCCAGAACAGGATCACGCCGCCCGGAATCTCATTGAAGCCGATGAATGCCAGGTTGCCGACGAGAGTCCGCCCGAACGTTCCGTCGAACACATCGAAGCGAATCGAGAAAAAGGTCAGGAAGAGAGTCGTCAGCCCGCCGTAGAACAGGAATGAGGTCTGAACGAAGCGGCCAATCCCCGATTTGCCGCTGTAAAATTTCCAAAGTCGGTTCAGGCGCGGCAAATGCTTCTTGCCCCACTTCACAAGCGATGTGTCATCATCCTTGAAGAATTGGATTCCGTTCGAAACGGCTTCCAACCCTGTCAATGCGACCATGCCTTTCATGGATGCCGTCAGCAAATGCATCAGTGCTGTTCCCAATGAGACGGCCCTCGGCGCCTCTTCCAACGGGACGGCTGGTACGCCTTTCAAATGAGCGATCAATAACCCGACGCCCATCGTGAGCGTCAACAGCGCAAAGATCACGATCAGCATAAAAACCACCTGCGCCGATTCGCCGCGCCCGCGAATCGTGAGATACCACGTCACGCCCGCGAGGATCGCACCGAGCGCAAAGTGATACAGCCAGTTTTTCCCGTATAGCCCAATGATGGAGAGCAACTGGTCGCCGCCCGATAACGCCGAAACGACAATCGTCAGCACGTAATCCTGAATCAACGTCACCGCGACGATCAAACTTATCGTGGGCCACAAATAACGCATCGAAGCCGTATACGAACCGCCGCCTTCATTGAACGGACCGAGCGAAAACATGTAAAGCAGACCGAATGCGAAGTTTGCAAACGCAATTACCGCCACTCCGATATATGCCTTGTCCTGCAAGCCGTAGGGATGCAGGGCGCTCATCATCTCGCCTGTGGCATAGTAATACGAGGTGAAATAGTCCACGCCAAAGAGCGCCAGCGCAGCCAGAAGTCCGATCTGCCCCGCGCCGTGCTTGTGTTCATCCTCCTTCTTTTCACGCGGCGCGGCTTTGTAAGCCAATACAAACACAACAATCAACAGAATTACAGAAAGCATTGAAATCTCCGATGTAATGTTTTGAGAGGGGAGGATTAACTGAACAGACTATTCCAAACCCAGACCAGCCAAAATTCGACCAGGACCGTGAGCACAAGAACAACTGTATGCACCCAGCCCCTGAGCGCCCTGTCGAGGTTCGCTTCCAGAAAAAAGAAGCCAATGATTGTGATGGCGAAACCGCTCCACAATAGGAGTGTGGAGAACCAGCCGGCACCTCGGCGATCCGGCGAATCAAACCCTGAAAGGATATACACCGCGGCATTCAATTTTGATTCCAAGATCTGCCCCAGCGGCTTTTGCTTCAGACCCGTGCGATGATCTGCGAAGCAGACGATCAGATCTCCATCCCGCCGGTTGGACTTTACAACCTTCAGCCAATCATTCCCAATTTCAACCTTCACCTCGGAGGATACCCGGCCATCATGCACCAATGCGGACATGGTGATCAAGGCGCGGCGAAGCTTGGGCTCCTCCGATGCCTCCCTGCACAAGCCTAAGAACAAAACATCAGATTTGAACCCATGTGCCAGTTCCCAGACTCTGTGTATAGCCGGAGTGTAGTCGGTTTCAACGCCGGGGATCAGGACCATTAAACGACGCGCAGGCATCGGGTCCAGGGAGGAAGCGGATGGCAGAGTCAGGGGAGGGAGATTTGAGTCGAGTTTGATCATGTCGCCTCACAGATGACTGCATCGTAACAAACCGCCATAAAACGGCGACAAAAAATTCAGCCAATCGCGTAAAGGACAAATAAAAACGCCCCGTTGTTGGGGCGTTGTAAGGTGAATGTGCCCTGCGAAGGTTAAGAACCTTCGCAGGGCTACTGATGACTCACTCATCCGCAATAAAACGATAACCGATCCCCGGCTCAGTGAGAATATAGCGAGGGCGTTCGGGGTCTTCTTCAAGTTTCTTGCGAAGTTGACGCATGTAGACGCGCAAATATTCGGTGTGGTCGGCATCCGCGAGACCCCAAACGTTGGTGAGAATGCTCGAATGTGTGAGAACGCGTCCATGATTGGAGGCGAGATACGCGAGCAGTTTATATTCGGTGCCGGTCAATTTGATTTCCTCATCGCCGCGCTTGATGATATGCCATGCCAGATCAATCGTCAGCGGACCTGCTTTCACCACCTTGCTTTGCTCCCCCTTCCGATGCGCGGCATGACGCAGCGCCACGCGCACGCGCGCCAGCAGTTCTTCGATGCCGAAAGGCTTGGTCAGGTAATCGTCCGCGCCGTTGTCGAGCGCGGCAACTTTATCGCGCTCGCTGTCACGCACAGAGAGAACGATGATTGGGCATTGCGTCCACTCGCGCAGGCGTGTGCAGACTTCCACGCCGTCCATGTCGGGCAGACCCAGATCGAGGATCACAATATCCGGCTCATACGCGGCGGCAAGGTTCAAACCTTCCTCGCCTCGGCTGGCGGTTGTGACCCTGAATCCTTTTTCGGTGAGAATGGTACGAAGCGCCCGCTGAATCTGCGGCTCATCGTCAATCACCAGAATATGCGGCGCGTTGGTCATTCAACCTCCGTATCCACCGGCAGTTGAGGGGGAGCCGCCCCATCCCATGTGAGGGGTAACGTGAAATTGAATGCCAGTCCATCGGACAGGTTCTCCGCCCATATCCGTCCGCCGTGCGCTTCGATGATTCCTTTGCAGATCGAAAGCCCAAGTCCCGTGCCGGTCACGCGCTCCGCGGCAGTGATGCGATAAAACTTATCGAAGATGCGTTCCAAATCTGCGGGCGGCACTTGCGGTCCCTGGTTGCTGACCTGCACGTGGATCGATTCATCTTCAACTTGTGCGCGAATGCCAATGACCGTATTCACGGGCGCATACTTCAAACTGTTGCTCAATAAATTCGTGAAGACCTGTTCCATTTGCACGTAGTCCACTGGCACAAGAGGTAAATTCTCGGGCACCTCAACCTTGATCTGATGTTCCTCAGCCAGATGTTTCATGCGTGCGAGCACACTCCCGACGATCTCAGACAGGATGTTCCACTCGCGCTTTGGTTTGAGCGCGCCCGATTCGATGCGCGACATGTCCAGCAGGTTGCCGACCAGCATATTCAGGTGGTCCGCTTCGTCGTCAATTGCCGAGATCAACTCCGAACTGGCAGGCGAACCCCAACTCACTTCCCCGCCGCGTAAACTGGACGCGGCGGCTTTGATCGTCGAAAGCGGCGTCCGCAACTCGTGCGATACAGAAGACAGAATGGCGGATTTCAATTTATCACTCTCTTCAAGGACTCGAGCGCGGGATTCAGCCTGCGCGAGCCGCGCGCGTTCGAGCGCCAACGCGCCCTGGCTTGCAAACGTCTGGATCAGGCGCTTCTCGCTCGACGAAATGGCTGGCGCGGTCCTCCAAAGCCGGATCTCCCCGATAACATTTCGCGCCGACATGATGGAGACTGTGAATTCGGGAGGGCGCGGAGGCGCGTTTGCATCAGGTATCTGAAATTTGAACGGTTGTTTCTCCGTGATATTGACCTGAACGTACTCACCTTGGGTGACCGTCTGCACTTGTTTGGCGAGGATTTCCGCGATGGCATGATCATCGTGAAGCCCGACCAGCGCGGTGCTGAGTTCATAGAGTCGCGTGGCTTCGCGTTCACGCGCGGTCGCCGCGGCGAGACCCGACTGCGCGCGTCCCACCAACTGGCTGATGACAACTGCCACGATCAGGAACACCACCAGAATGACCACGTCAATGGGCTGGTGCACCGTGAATGTGTAATACGGCTGGATGAAAAAATAATTGAAGGTGAGAAAAGTGATGGATGCGCTGAGGATTCCCGGTCCCAACCCCCAAAAAGCGGTGATCATGCCCAGCGGAATCAAATACAACAGGGCGATTAAGGTGGTATCCAGCGCATTGCGCAACACAAAAAATATCGCGGTAATGCACGCGATCAGCGCCAGAGCAGACAGGTACTTCCAGAAACCTGAAATGGAAAATGAACCGCGCATGGTTGCAAGGTCATTATACCTTTTCGGGTAACTACCCAGCGAAAAGTGAGACGAAAAGCAAAAACAGGTGTTTAGAATAGCAATGCCAACGAAGCCAATCCCAAGCGAAGTAGAAATTCGTGCCGCATACGAGCAAGGAGTAGAAGCGGTGATCTTGCTGTTCCAGCAAACGGTTTTGGATTTGCAAGAACGTTTGCGGCAGGTGGAGGATCGTATTTCAAAAAACAGCCGTAACAGCGGCAAGCCACCTTCCACGGATGGCTATAGTATTGCTCTTTAAAAACTATGTCAACCGCGAAGATTTTGTGGACAACGCAGAATAGCCAGGAAAGGCTTTGTTGCGGCACTGAATGGCGGCAGACATCAAGCGCGTACCGCGTGGCGTGGGGCGATAGAGACGCGAGCCTTTGACTTTGGAAATCAATCCATGTCCGCGTAGTTTTGCAACCAAACGCGTGACGTGGGCGCTGCGTTGGCGTTGTTCCGTGCGGGTCGAGGCGGGTTTGGGATACAGGTAGGCTTGCAGGTTTTTGTTACGGAAGCCGTGAAGGAAATGCTCGCCTGCCAGGACCGCCGAGAAGAGGTCGCAATCGGCCTGAGTGACGGGATGGAACTTGGCGTAACGCTGCCCGTGATTGGTTTTGGGATGGCACAAGCCTTCGAGTTCAGGGATGGGATCTATGACTTCAGGGAGCCAATGAAAAACTGACGCCGTCGGCGTCAGTTTTTGTATCTGCGTTGCAGCATTCCGGTGATCGCCGCCCACACAGGACAGCGATCGTATACGCCCAGAAAGGCGATCACTCCGCCGATGACAGCCACGACCCAGCTGGCTGTGGACATTCCAATCATCACGAACAAAGCCCCCGCGCCGAGCCTGAGCATGCGGTCAAATGGCGGGATGGACGCTTTGACCTCCCTGCCTTCAACCAGAGCATCGAACATGGCGCGGTATTCCGCTTCATTCCGGGCGCCCGTCACGCGCCCCACCACTTCCCCGTTGCGGATCGCTAACACAGTCGGGATGCCAATGACTTGAAACTGCGCCAGGATCTCGCGCGAGTCATCTGCATTGATCGGCAGAAACTCAACCTCCCGGGCGTATTCCTTTGCGAGTTTCTCAAGAATGGGTTTTGTCGCCCGGCACGGCGCGCACCAATTCGCCCAAAAGTCAACGATGATGGGTTTGCCCGTTCCCGCGATTTTTTGCTGGAATATGGATGTATTCATGGTCAATAATTTGGAGCGGATGATTTCTCATCCGCTCCATGATTGCCGTATTGGATCAGCCTTTGTAGGTGCTGAACTTGAAGGGCGCATACAGCGGGCAAAATGCTACGATCGCTGTCAGCAGGAACACCCCGCCGAGCACGAGAAGCACGATGCCGAATCCGCCGGTCACGATGCCTCCGAAATACAGCCAGGCGAACAATGCGGCGATCACGACGCGGACGATGCGGTCAGTATTGGACATATTGCGTTTCATGGTTTATCTCCTTTTCTGATTGATGCCCGTATTGTAGGAGATGAAACGTTTTTTGTCGGTGACAAAGTCACATAACGGAACGCGATTCCAAACCCTCGAAATCCAGCACTTCGATTGTCCCGCGCCCCGATTCGATCAAACCCTCGCGGGAAAAATCCTCCAGGATGCGGCTGATCACTTCGCGGGAACTGCCCAACTCCGCGGCGATCTCCTGATGAGTGACCCGCATCGGATTCTGGACTTGAGCCTGATTCAACAACAACGAGGCGACGCGGCGATCCATGCGTTTGAAGACCACCTCGTCCACCACCGCCATGACCGTGGAGAGACGTTCGGACAGCAAATCGAATACGAACCCTCGCCACAAGTCGTATTTGTTCACCCATTCGCGGAACACGTTCGCAGGGATCATCACCGCCTCGGCATCCTCCTCCACCGTGGCGATGGCGGGAAAAGACCTGTTGCTGAGGATCGCGTTTGCGGTGAGGATGCAGCTTTCCCCCAGCCCGAAGCGATAGAGCGTGATCTCGCGGCCCGTCTCGCCGATCTTGTACACGCGCACCACGCCGGAGAGCAGCAGCGCGATCCCGTCCACGCGGTCGCCGTCCACGAAGACGTCATGTCCAGCAGGGATTTTTGCAAAACTGGCATTGCGTTTCAATTCATTGACCAGCGACACGTCCGCCCGTTGCAAAAAGGGCATGGCGAATGTAATGCGATTGAACTGTTCGGGGGTGATCATAAACTGTTCCCTTTATCGTTCTGTGAATTGTCGAAAGGCGATAACTTCATGCTCACCGCGTTCGAGGCGGGCAGGATGGGTTTGCCAATGGCAGAGGCATAGACGAGGGCAAACTTCGCGCCGAAGAAGATGATCTGGGCGGAGTATGCGATCCAGATCATTAACACCACCAGCGAACCCGCCGCGCCCAGAATGTTCCGCGC
>CAYQOF010000058.1:0-13908 GCA_964419035.1 uncultured Anaerolinea sp.
CGCCGCGTCGGCGGCTCGCGCCGCATCAACACCGAAGCCATGGACAGCCACATCTGGGAAGTCTGGGCGGAGAACTCGTGGAAGTTCCGTTTCGGGATTTGGCTTCCGTCCTCGCTGATGATTCTCCTCCTGCGGAATTTTTCGTGGGCGCGCAAACTTTTAGTGCGGATGCAAAACCGCTTCACCCCGACCCTTCGATTGCGAAGCACTCAGGGCGGCGCCCCGGGCTTGTACACCGACCTCTTAGACAAATACCGACCCGACATGGTCATCGCTTCGACTCCGGGCTGGAGGCTGGATCGTTACCTTCTGCGCGAAGCCGCCCGCCGCGGCATCCCGAACATGACCGTCATCGTCGGCTGGGACAATTCATCCTCGTACAACATTTCAGGCGCGGATGTGCAATGGGCGACATGTTGGTCTCACCTGCAAAAGGATGAACTGGTCAACGGCTCCGATTGGGATCCAGAACACGTCAACATCGGCGGCATTCCCTCGTATGACGGATATTTCCGCAGGCAATGGCTCATGCCGCGCGATGAGTATTTCAAACTGCACAATCTCGACCCGAACCGCAAATTGATCTCGTACGCCAGCAGTTTCGTCCACTTTGCGCCGAACTTCCCGAACATCGAAGCGCTGGCGAAGTTGGTTTCATCCGATTCGCTGGCAGAACCTTCGCAATTATTGATCCGTCTGCATCCGAGCCATTTTCAAGATAAACCCAAGATCTTTGCCGAAGAACGTGCCCGCGTGTTTGACTTGGAGAAGAAATATCCGCACGTTCACGTTGTTCAACCCAAACCATTGGGGGGGGCGCTTGGCTACTACGGCGGCGAAGACATGGACGAGAAATCCTCCATGATGGCGTATTCGGATGTGGTGGTCACCGTTTACTCAACCATGCTGGTCGAAACGGCGGTGCATGATACGCCGATGATCGCCGCGACGATCGACGCGCTGAACGGTTGGAATCATCCAAATAAATTTTCATTGTCCCTCAAGGAAATCGGCGAATGGCCCACGCATAAACGCTTCCGCGAGGCGAAGGCAGGGCGCGTCGCAGCCAACGAGAACGAATTGCGCGATGCGTTGAATATGTACCTGAAAGACCGCACCATCGACTCTGCCGAACGCCGCAAATTTGTCGAAGATGAAATCACCTATACCGATGGAACGTCAGGCAGGCGGACAGCGGAGTTTATTCTCAAAGTGCTGAATTGGGAGGGATAAGATTCTTCGGGGTTATAATATCGGCATGAAGAGATCGGCGACTTCATCTCGAATCCCCATTGGGTTGAAGCCATATTTCCAGGAATATGACATTGCGCGGCTTGATATTCCGCGTGATGCAAATTTGATCGTCCAGCGCGTCCTCGAATTCGGCACCTGGGATGAAATTCGGTGGCTGTTCGAAACGTATGGAGGTAAACGCATTCGGCTGTTTCTGCGTGAATATGGTCATCGCTGGCTAAAACCCGTCACGTTTCACTATTGGCGTAAACTGCTTGGCGTTCGTAAATGGAAAACACCGCCTTTTCCCGTTGCAAAAGGGGAATTATGGAATCGTTAGCCCGCCCGCACTGGGAGGCTCTCACACCTGCAACGCGGGACGCTTTTCAATGGTTGCGCAGGTTCGAGGCTGTCAAACGGTTTTATCTGGCTGGGGGAACAGGGTTGGCTCTATATTTCGGTCATCGCTTTTCTGTGGATCTGGATTTCTTCTCAGCCTATGCAGATTCCGTCGGTCCCGATGAGCGTTCTGCCCTTCGATCGCTTCTTGAAGATCCCACACTCGAGATCACGTATGACAAGGATTCGACCTTTGTCGCGAACTGGCGCGGGGTTGGAATCAGTTTTTTTCGCCTGAATCTCTATCCACTTGTAAAACCCACGATCCTTGTGGAGAATGTCCCGCTTGCCAGTGTGGAGGAGATCGGCGCCATGAAACTTGCCGCCATCATCGACCGGGGTACGCGCAAGGACATGGTTGATCTGTATTACATCCTTCAGTGCGTTTCCCTGGATTCGATATTTGAAGTCGCGGCAACCAAATATGCCAAAGTCCGAACTTTCGCGGTCAGCGCCACACGCGCGCTTGCCTATTTCGATGACGCCGAAGCCCTGCCCATGCCGCAGATGTTGGATAAGACATCCTGGTCCAAAATGAAAAAATTTTTGGAATCAAAGGCTGTTGAAGCAGGGCGCAGGCGGCTGGAAGATTTATGGGAATAGATCAAAACATGCAAGTCTCGCCCGATGTCAAAATTGTTGTTTGTAGTTCCTCCCGTGAGTTTTAAGACCCGGAACCGATTGACATGAAATTCCTCATCGCCGGACTCGGTTCCATCGGTCGCCGTCACCTGCGCAACCTCATCGCGTTGGGTGAAAAGGATATCGTCCTCCTCCGCACGCGCAAAGCCACTTTGCCCGATGACGAACTCGCGGGCTATCCTGTCGAAACCGAAATTCACGAGGCGTTGAGAAAGCACAAACCCCACGCGGTCATCGTCGCAAACCCGACCGCGTTTCACCTCGACGTTGCCATTCCCGCCGCGCAAGCGGGATGTCACATCCTGCTCGAAAAGCCGGTCTCACATTCCATGGAACGATTGGACATTCTACAAGCCGCACTGGAAAAGAGCGGGTCAAAGGTTCTGGTGGCTTTCCAATTCCGTTTTCACCCCACTTTGGGCAAGGCGAAGAAGTTGATTGAAAATGGCGGGATTGGGCGGGTAATTTCCGCACAGGTGCATTTTGGTGAATACCTGCCTGCATGGCATCCGTGGGAGGATTATCGCAAGGGTTACGCCGCGCGTTCGGACTTGGGCGGCGGTGTGGTGGCGACCCAATGCCATTCGCTTGATTATCTCCCATGGCTGGTGGGGGAGCAGGTCGAAGCAGTGTGGGGATTTGAGGGAAAGTTAAGCGACCTCGAAGTGGATGTGGAAGACACCGCCAAGATCGGTTTGCGCTTCAAAAGCGGCGCTTTGGGCAGCCTGCACCTGGATTTCAATCAACAGCCGCCCGAACATGAATTCCGTATCATTGGCACGAACGGAACCGTCAAATGGAATCTCGCCGACGGCGCAGCGCGTATCTGTCGGGTTGGCGAAAAGGACTGGGAGGTGTATCCGCTTCCATCGGAGTGGGAGCGGAATGTCATGTTCATGGAACAGATGAAACATTTCAGTGATGTCGTAAAAGGCAAAGTGGAACCCTCATGTACTCTCCGGGATGGTATTCGTGTGCAGAGGCTGGTGCAAGCCGTGCATGAGTCGCAACGCCTGGGTCTTGTCATCATGATACAGGATGACTAAGATTCTGGCTTTTCGTCCAGCACTGGCAACGAAGGCGCTGGTATCCTCTGGACGATTCGACAGGTGGGTTTACATGGAGGGTGATTTATTCTTCTCGATCAGGGGGAACCGGTCTGACGCAGTTTGTCCCACCCCGCAACGCAGCCTGTTTGAAAGAGAATATCCTGCTCGATCTCCTGATCGTTCTCGAAGAGTTTTCCGGCGGGATATTCGGGACGCAGTGAATAAGCGATCCTCGCCCCGTCCCCATCGC
Organism: uncultured Anaerolinea sp.; assembly: GCA_964419035.1. GTDB lineage: Bacteria > Chloroflexota > Anaerolineae > Anaerolineales > Villigracilaceae > Defluviilinea. The sequence continues at coordinate 3,574 of CAYQOF010000058.1, forward strand.
TCCGTATCGTGAGCAGATAGAACGCGCCGTTTGATTCCCAGTCCGGGGGGAAGCGCAGCGTATACCAGCCTCCCGCCGGCAATTCGGAATTCGGAACATTGAGGCTGACCACCTCGCGCCTCGCATGGACATCCAGCAAATGGAACCCGGTCGTTCCGTCCGTGTCCGTATCCGCCGCGTTGACCCACACACGGAGTTCGGTCATCCCGGCGCACTCCGCAACGATTTCCTGCGCAAGCGTCAACTGACCGGAAACGGGCGATGAAAAGACCTCGTTCGGCGCCCAATTCTTATAGTTCGGCTGATAGCAGAGTCCGGACTGATGGAACTGGGATCCGCATGGCACATGATAGGAAAGGTACATGCCTGCGAGATAAACGAGAAGGCTCGAGACCCCAAGCGCGGCTGGGAGGAAAACGGGCATTCGAATTTGTTTGGGGAGCCGCAGCCGGGCAAGCGCGAGGAAAAGCAGCGGCATGACGGTGACGAAATATCGTCCCTGGACATCCGCGATCTGCTCACTTCCGACAGGATTGAAGTTTACATACATGGAAAGTATCGTGGCGAGATACGCGATGACGAATACGATTACAAGACCGATTCGTGTTCTCCCCGCTGCACCATTGTCAGCCTCCCGCAGGAATAGTGAGGCGAGCAGTCCCGCCGCGAACAGATGGTACGTCCAGACCGGGATGGGCCAGTACGAATAACCATAGATGGCGATCCAGGCGCGCAGATAATCGAAGCCATGCAACCACAGGTCGCGGGCGAGGATGACGGTCACTTTGATGGGATTGGACAAGATGAACATGACCTGTCCCACCGGGTCTGTCCCTTCAGGCGGCGTGGATAATCTTGAATATGCAAGTATGCCCCATCCGAACACCTCCAGCACACAAAGGGAAATTGCTGTTATCAGCAGGGTGATATAACCGTGCCGCATTTTGAATTGGGGCGGTTTCAGGAGGATGAACGGCAGGACGGCGAGCGGGACGATGTTGAGTTTTCCCCAAAACAGGACGAAGAAGAGAAGCGTCAGCGAATCTCATCCCTGTTTACAATGGCGAGCGTGCCGGCAACGAATAACAGCGCAATGCCGTTGGAGATGGCGTCCGCGCCGACGGTAACCGCCTGAAGCGCCGCGACCGGTGACGCCGCAAGTATGGCTAGGATCCACTTGCCAAACGGGATGATGCGGATCGCGTACCACGTCAATGCCAGAAAGCAGAAAAGCCCGATCAGGCGGCACAGGTAAAAGACCGTCAGCGCGGACCATTGCTGGCTCCTCCCGAAAAACCGCATGACCAGCGCCTGCGGAAGCAGAAGGGGAGGGGAATACACTGACCTCGTCTCCACGCCTCCGTAGATGTAATCGAGCGCATCGAGTTTGAGATTGCCGTATTTTTCCCAAAAATCCGGTTCTACCGCGCGGACGATGAACGGTCTTCGATAGGAATTTCCCAATAGACCGCCGGGAACGGCATTTTCTCGCCCAGTTTGTCATTTGGCACAAAGACAAATGCCGACATCTCCCACACGCGGAGCAGATGCGTTTCCTCGTCGTATCCCCCGCCTGCCGGGAGCAGGAAACAGGCGAAGAGACCGAAAACAAGCAAAACCACAACAAGGTAGATTTCAGCCTTGTGGAAATATCTTTTGCTCAAAAATAGTTCCTTCAACCGGTTTTGCAAGTGACATTCTCCAATCCATTGCCTACGAAAGTCAATTTTACCTGTAAAATAACCGCCTGAATAACTGATCTTGCGCACCGTCCCGAAGGCTCGCGCTGCCATTCAGGCTTGATTCAAGAAAACCTTCGGGACGTTCTGCGTAAGGCGAGCGAATAAGACAACTTATGTTCGCGATTCAAAAGTCGACGGGTATTCAAAATTCATCAACTGAATTTTAGGATATAATATCGAACATGTTGCAAAGCCAAAAAGTATCAACGAACAAAGCCAAACTCATCACCCCGTACGGGGGAAAACTGGTGAATCTGGTTATGGATGGGGCTGAACGTGAAGAATTTCTTGCACGGGCATCCAAACTCCCCTCCATCAAGATCACCATGCGCAACCTCTGTGATCTCGAACTTCTTGCCACCGGCGGATTTTCGCCCCTGACAACTTTCATGGGCAGGGCGGATTACGAACGCGTCCTGCACGAAATGCGCCTCGCGGATGCAACCCTCTTCCCGCTTCCCATCACGCTGACGGCTGATCCAAAAGAACTGCCGACCGTCGGCGAAGAACTTGTCCTCCGCAACGCGAATAATGACGTGATCGCCAGCATGACGCTCGAAGAGGTCTTCCACTGGGATGCCGGCACCGAAGCCGCGCTCGCCTACGGCTCCACCGACCCGCGTCACCCGATGGTTTCTGAAATGGAACGATGGGGGAAGGTATGCATTTCTGGTCACATAAAGGTTCTAAACCTGCCGAAATATTATGACTTTGTCGAATTACGTCGTACGCCGGCGCAGGTTCGTGCGATGCTCGAGGCGCTGGGACACGACAATGTCGTTGCCTTCCAGACGCGTAACCCGCTCCACCGCATCCACGAGGAACTGACCAAGCGCGCCGCCGCGCAAGTCAACGGATCGCTCATCATCCATCCCGTCGTCGGCATGACCAAGCCCGGCGATGTGGACCACTACACCCGCGTCCGCATCTACAAGGCGCTGGTGGACAACTACTACGATAGAAACGGCACCCTGCTCAGCCTGCTTTCGCTTGCCATGCGCATGGCTGGACCGAGGGAGGCGCTGCTGCATGCCATTATCCGGCGCAACCACGGCGCGAACCATTTCATCGTCGGGCGCGATCATGCGGGACCCGGAAAGGATTCCACGGGCAAACCGTTCTACGGTCCGTATGACGCGCAGGAAATGATGAAGCAGTACGAAGCCGAGTTGGGCGTCAAAATGATCCCCTTCGAGGAACTTGTCTATCTTCCTGAGGAAGACCGCTATGTGGAGGGCAGGAATGTCCCGCAAGGCGCGCTCTCTCTCAACATCTCCGGCACACAGGTGCGCGACGACTTTCTTGCAAAGGGCAGACTTTTGCCCGAATGGTTCACGCGTCCAGAGACTGCCGAGATCCTGCGCGAGATGTATCCGCCTCGCAACAAGCAGGGCTTTTGCATCTGGTTCACCGGCTTGAGCGGCTCCGGCAAGAGCGCGACGACACAGGTGCTTACCTCGCTTCTCCTCGAACGCGGCCGCCAGATCACGATCCTCGACGGCGATGTGGTCCGCACACATCTCTCGAAGGGACTTGGCTTCAGCAAGGAGGATCGCGACACCAATATCCTGCGTATTGGCTTTGTGGCTGGCGAGATCGTCCACGCGGGCGGCGCGGTGATCTGCGCGGCGATCAGCCCGTATCGCGCCACGCGCAACGAGGCGCGCAAAATGGTCGGTGAAAATTTCATCACGGTCTACATGGATACGCCGGTCGAGGTATGCGAACAGCGCGATGCGAAAGGCTTGTATGCCAGGGCGCGCCAGGCAATGCTGGATGGCAAACCGATGGGCTTCACCGGCGTGGATGATCCCTACGAGCCGCCGATTGAACCGGAGATCACGCTCAAGGGCTTCGGCGCCACGCCCGAGGAAAACGCCCGCGTCGTCATCAAGTACATCGAAGAACAGGGATACTTGAACGGCAATTAGAAAATCGTCCCGCAGGGAGAATCGTATTGCGAGAAGTGCCTGCGGGACGGTATGATTAGGAGTATGACTCGCATCCCTCCCCGCCTCGCCGCCATTCTCATCCTCGGCTTGCTTGCCGTCATCGCGACCTTTCTCGTTCTGAGAGCGACTCCGGACGGGCTTGCGCTCTGGGATGATTCGATTGCCTACGTTGCCGGCGCGCGCAGCATTCTGGCGGGGGACGGCTACCGCGCCGTCTGGCTGGCGTCCAGCAAACCGGTCACCCATTTCCCGCCCGGCTTTTCCTCCGCGCTTTCGTTCCTCGGCTTGTTCGAGTTGGATCCCTTGCGAGGCACGCGTTTCCTCAATGCGCTGTTGTTCGGACTCAACGCCGGCCTGCTGGGCATCCTTGCCTGGCGGATGACTCCATCGCTGACGGCGGGACTGGTGCTCGCCGCGCTCTTCGCGGCGAACGGGGAGATGCTGCAGGTGCATGCGGCGGCAATGAGCGAGCCGTTGTTCATCTTCCTCTCACTGCTGGCGATCTGGATGTTCGACCTGTACTTCGAGCGCCCTCCCTCCTCCGTTGGGCGCGGCGTCGCCGGGGAATGGTGGTGGCTGGTCGCTAGCGCGGTGTTCACCGGCCTGGCATACCTCACGCGTTACTCCGGCATCGCGCTTGCCGCGACCTTCCTCGCGGCCATCGTCATCCTGCGCACCACCTGGTACAAACGCTGGACCAGCATCTGGATCTTCCTCGCCGGTTTCCTCCCCTGGGCGCTCGTGTGGACTCTCCGCAACCGGCTGGTGGCGGGGAACCTCACCAACCGCGTCTTCGCATGGCATCCCATCACGCCGGAAAACCTGAACCTCGGTTTGTACGAATTCTCGAAATTCCTCGTCCCGGTGGAGGCATGGCACAATGAATTGTTCAAACAGGTGACCGTTGTCAAAGCCATCACCCTTCTCCTCCTCGGCATTGTGCTTGTGTGGGTTGTATATCGCGCGTTGAAATACCTCTCGCCTCTCACCCCGCGTCCCTCGCCAACCGGAAAAGGAAAACAAGGCTCGCGGCAGGTCATCACCTTCACCGTCGGTCTATATGTCATTGCCTACCTCGCCTCCACCGTTGCGTCCATGACCGTGTTCGATGCCGCGACCAGGTTCGAACTGCGCATCCTTTCTCCCATATTTGTCGGCTTGCTCGTTCTGCTGGTCGCGTTCGGCATCTGGATGCGAAGCAAACGCCGGGACATCGTTGTGGTGATAACGATCCTCGTGCTCGGCGCGTCCGTGTACAAACAGGCGGTCATCGTGGAACGTTGGTCGCAGGGTGGGATGGGGTACGCATCCTTCCAGTGGTTCGATTCGCTGGCAATGCAATACCTGCGCGAACTGCCCGAGGAAGTAAAAATATACACCGATGAGCCCGCCGCCGTTTATCTCTATACCGGGCGCGGCGGTTACGTCCTGCCGGATCGCTTCGATTCAGCGACCGGTCAAGCGCGTTCCGGATTCGAGGAGGGTGTGAAGAGCATGCAGGCTGAGATCAAAGCCGGCCGAGCGGTGCTCGCGCTCTTCGACCTCAAGGAGATAACCGAGGATACAGCGGCAATGATCGAGGGCTTGCACCTTGCTTATCAAGCGCAGAGCGATTCGATCTTTACCGCAAAACCGTAAAGGAAAATATGAAGATACAGGAAAAATTCAACCTGACCGGACGCGTCGCAGTGGTGACAGGCGGCGCGGGGCTGCTCGGCGCGGAATTCTGCAGAACATTGGTCGAGGCGGGAGCGTCGGTTGCCGTGGTGGACTTGAACGCCTCATCTTCCCAGGCGACGGCGGGTACTCTCACAAAAAACGGATACAAAGCCCTGGCGGTCCCCACCGACATCACCCAGCCCGAGTCCGTCCACGCGATGGTGAGGGAGGTACTGTCCGCTTTCGGCAGACTCGATATCCTCGTCAACAGCGCGGCGCTCGACCCGAAGTTCGACCCCGACGCGATGAAAAAGGGAATGGCGCCGGGCGCGTTCGAGGATTATCCGCTCGATCAATGGAACGCGGCGCTGAACGTCAACCTGACCGGCATGTTCCTCGTCACGCAGGCTTGCGTCAAACCCATGCTCGCACAGAAGAAAAAGGGAAGCATCATCAACATCTGCTCCACCTACGGGCTCAACGGCCCCGACCAGCGCATCTACATCAGGGACGGCGAACGTGTGGCGTTCAAGCCGGTCTATTACACGGTGACAAAAGCGGGCGTGCTGGGATTTACCAAATACCTTGCCGCCTATTACGCCGGGACGGATATCCGCGTCAACGCGCTCACGCCCGGCGGCGTGTTCAACAACCACGAGGAATACTTCGTGAAGAACTATTCCGCCAAGACCATCCTTGGGCGCATGGCAAACCGCGACGAAATGAACGGCGCGCTCCTGTTCCTCGCCTCGGATGCGTCGTCCTACATGACCGGAAATAACGTTGTCGTGGATGGAGGCTGGACAGCGTGGTAAAAACCAGAGACTGGAGACTAATCTCCAATCTCCAGTCTCCAGTCTCTAATCACTGATCACCAATGACCAAAATCCTCGCCCTCATCCCGGCGCGCGGCGGCTCGAAGGGGATCCCGCGCAAGAACATCCTCAACTTCGCGGGCTATCCGCTCGTTGCATGGAGCATTGCGGCGGGTTTGCAGGCGAAGAGCGTTTCACGCGTCATCGTCTCGACAGATGACGAGGAGATCGCGGAGGTCGCGCGGAAGTGTGGCGCGGAGGTCCCATTCTTGCGACCCTCCGAACTCGCGCAGGACAACACGACCGATCTGCCGGTCTTCGAACACGCCTTGAAATGGCTGGAGGAAAACGAGGCATACAAACCTGAGATCGTTGTGCAACTTCGCCCGACTTCACCGATCCGCCCGAAGAACATGGTGGACGAGGCGATTCGCATTCTGCTGGATCACCCGGACGCCGATTGCGTGCGCGGCGTGGTGCCTGCCGGACAAAATCCCTTCAAGATGTGGCGCTTTAATGGAGAAAACAAACCTTTGAAGCCGCTGCTCGAAGTGGAGGGAATCCCAGAACCGTACAACGCGCCGCGCCAGAGCCTGCCGCCGGTCCATTGGCAGACCGGTCACATTGACGCCATTCGCATCTCGACCATTACGCAGAAAAAATCATTGACTGGGAATGTCATCTATCCACTGGTGATAGACCCGCGTTACACGGTGGATATTGACACGCTCACAGATTGGGCGAAGTACGAGGCGTTGGTCTATCAAAGCGGATTGGAAATGGTGACTCCCGATAACCGCTCCCGCCGCCCGATGCCGGAAAACGTACAACTGGTCATCTTCGATTTCGACGGCGTCGTCACGGACAACCGCGTCTGGACAGACCAGGACGGAAAAGAAATGGTTGCGGCGTCGCGCAGTGACAGCATGAAGTTCAAAGAAATGCGTGCGAGAGGCATCGAGGCGCTGATCCTCTCCTCGGAGCCGAACCCGGTCGTGCAGGCGCGCGCGAAAAAGATCGGGGTGGAGGCAATTCATGGCATCGGCATGCAGGACAAGGGGCGCGTGATGCGTGAAGTCCTCGAGCGGAAAAATGTCAAGGCGGAGAACGTCGTCTACGTCGGCAACGACCTCAACGACCTGCCGTGTTTCGAGATCGCGGGCTGGCGCGTGGCGGTCGCGGACGCGTATCCCGAAGTCCTTCGAGCCGCGGATTATGTGTTGAGCAAACCCGGCGGTCACGGCGCGGTGCGGGAAGTATGTGAGTTGATTTTAAACAGCGTAGGTGACGTTCTCTAACGTCACATGTGCGCAAGAGAGCGCAGAATACGCAACAAGCGACAAGGAGAACAAATGGCTCGTGAAATAAAGATCGGAAACCGTTGGGTTGGGGATGGCCACCCTGCCTACATCATCGCCGAGATCGGGATCAATCACAACGGCGATGTGGGAATCGCAAAGCAGATGATCGATGCGGCGGTCCACGCGCGGGCGGACGCGGTGAAGTTCCAGAAGCGCACGCCGGATGTGGCAACGCCATCCGAACAGAAAAATCAGATGCGCGATACGCCGTGGGGGTACATCACGTACCTCGAATATCGTCACAAGGTCGAGTTCAACGAGGAACAGTATCGCGAAATCGACGCCTATTGCAAACAAAAGGGCATCGCGTGGATGGTCTCGGTTTGGGATGAACCTTCGGTGGATTTCATGGAACAGTTCGACACGCCCGCGTACAAGATCCCCTCCGCCTCTCTCACGGACTTCGACCTGATCCGCAAAGCCCGAGCCACCGGCAAATCCCTGATCCTTTCTTCCGGCATGTCCACGATGGAGCAAATCCATAAGGGTGTGAAGGTTGCAGGCGAAAAGGATCTGGTGTTGATGCACTGCACCAGCACCTATCCGTGCGAGCCCGAGGAATTGAACCTGAAGATGGTGGAAACGCTCCGCCGTGAGTTCCCAAACATTCCCATCGGGTATTCGGGACACGAGGTGGGACTTGTCCCCTCGGCGATCGCGGTCGCGTTCGGCGCATGCATGGCGGAGCGGCACCTCACCCTCGACCGCGCCATGTGGGGCTCGGATCAAGCCGCCTCGGTCGAGCCCGGCGGATTCGAGCGGCTGGTGAAATACATCCGTGTGACCGAGGCGTCGCTCGGCGACGGCGTGAAGAGGGTCTACGAGAGCGAACAGTCGTCGTTGAGGAAGTTGCGCCGCGTGAACGGGGAGGATTGATGTTTGCGCGGAGAGTATGACGCAGGTCGCTCATCCCATGAATCGCCTCTCCAAGTTCTTCAATCAACGCATCAAGCGCAGGATCGTCAAACGACTCAACAATCTGAGGATCAGGGCGATGGCGCGCCGCGTCGCGCGTCGAGCGCCAACTCCCTCGGGCGCGCCGGTTGTGTTCTTCAAGGCTTCGTCCGGGATTGATGATCTCTCCTGGAACAGCGGATTTCATCTGCTGGCTTCGTGGGCGCTGCGATTGAAGGGGATTCCCGTCGCGTATTTCGCGTGTCATTCCGGCATGAGCAAATGTGTGCTGGGAACGGATCGGGAGAATCCGCACAGGGAAATGCCGTGCAGGTCGTGCGTGGCGCAGTCGAGGGTGTTGTATACAGGCTTACCGTCAAAAGTCGAAGGTCGAAGGTCGAAGGTTGATTGGTTTGATTTTGAACGCGACCCGCAACTTGGGTCTCAAATCGAGAAGTTGGGTGTTCCTCAACTTTCCACTTTTTACTTTCAAGATATTCCTCTTGGTCCACTTTGCCTGCCCGGCTTGCGTTGGATTTTGCGAATCCATCATCTGGAGGACGACGAAAACACGCGTTATCTCCTGCGTGAATATATTTTGTCCGCGTGGAATGTGGCGCGCAAGTTTTCGGATTTTCTCGATCAGACCCAGCCGCGGGCTGTGATCGTGTTCAACGGACAGTTCTTCCCCGAAGCGACTGCGCGCTACATCGCGCAGCAACACGGCATCCGTGTGATCACACACGAGGCGGGGCTGGGATATGCGTCCGCGTTCTTCACGGACGGTGAAGCGACGGCGTACCCGATCCACATCCCGGAGGAGTTCGAGTTGAGCGACGAACAGAATGCGAAACTGGATGCGTATCTGGCGAAGCGTTTTCAGGGCGATTTCACGATGGCAGGCATCAGGTTCTGGGCGGACATGCAGGGACTCGACGAGTCGTTTTTGCAGAAAGCCGCGCAGTTCAGGCAGATCGTTCCCATCTTTACCAACGTCATTTTCGATACCAGCCAGCCGCATGCCAACACGGTCTTCGAGGATATGTTCGACTGGCTCGATATGTCATTGGAGGTCATCCGCGAACACCGTGACACGTTGTTCGTCATCCGCGCGCACCCGGACGAACTGCGCGAGGGAAAATCCAGCCGGGAGACGGTCGAGGGTTGGGCGGCGAGCCGCGGCGTGGACAAAGAACCGAACGTCGTCTTCGTGGGTCCGAGGGAGTATTTGAGTTCGTACGAGTTGATCCAGAGATCGAAGTTCGTGATGGTCTATAACTCGACCATCGGGCTGGAGGCTTCGTTGATGGGCAAGCCTGTGTTGTGCGCGGGGAGGGCGCGCTTTACGCAATATCCGACCGTGTTCTTCCCGCAAAGCGAGGAGGAAATCAGAGGAAAGATGATCGAGTTTCTCGAGGCGGAGAGGATCGAAGTTCCGCCCGAGTTTAGGCGCAATGCGCGCCGGTTCTTATATTATCAATTGTATAGAACGTCATTGCCGTTCGGGGATTTCCTCATGCCGACCATCCGCGCATCGGAATGCCGCTTGAAACCGTTTGAGTTGGCGGAGTTGTTGGAATCAGATGCGGTGAAGACGATTTTGGAGGGAGCGCTGGAGGGCGGGGATTTTTTGCTGAAGGAATAGGGCAGAATGTCATTGCGAGGAGCGTTCGTTGCGACGAAGCAATCCCCTTTTTGACGAGGGGATTGCTTCGCCACCTCAGGTTTCGATACCTTCGTACTCAACCATCGGTGGCTCGCAATGACATTACCTTTTTAGCGTTCTCTATTTCACCCGATGCGGGATTAGGTCTTTGCCGAGTTTTTCGCGCATCATTGTTTCGTAATCGGACCAGCTGCCGATGTACATCTTTGCTTGCGAGTCGCCTTCGAAGACGATGAGGTGGGCGCA
>CAYQOF010000059.1:0-9351 GCA_964419035.1 uncultured Anaerolinea sp.
TCTGGCTTTCGACCACGCATGGTTCATCTCCCATTTTCGGCAGATGGCTAACCCTGTCACATGCGACCAAACCCGACAAGGAATTTCGTGCATTATTTATCCAACAAACTGCTAGTGACGCAGTTCAGCGTTATCCCCTTCGACCGAATACGTCTCGGATTTGTCCTGCACGGCTTCATATCGGTCCAGGTGATACCACAGCCAGCGATACGCATCAAACCCATCGCTGTAATACCATTTGGCTTTGGGCGCCTCGTCAATCATGAGCTGAAGGGCTTCTTGCGTCGGAGACCCGACCACCGCCCAGCCTAAAATACAGCGGGATTTGCGGTCGACCACGGTCAGAATGTAGATTCCGTTTTTTTTATCCCCAAGGAAAGTGAAGAGCTCGTCCATTTCGGCATCCTTCACTTCACTGGGCATTGGTGCGGCGGGCAAGGCTTCGGCATGATCCCGGACCCACAGCGCCACCGTGCGATGATGGACTTTCAGACGACGGGCAATCCGCCGAAGATTGCCGCCATCCACATACATCTCAGATGCCTGTTTTCGCATATGGGCGGGGCAGCCCTGCGTCTTGGGCTGCGGCGAGTACTTGCGATTGCGATGCATACATCGATATCGTTGCGAACCTGCGTTCGTTTTGCCCGCTTTGTTTTGGCGGGTCGTTTCGTGGCAATGTGGACATTTTTTCATAACCCGTCCTTTTAGCCACTCCCCGCGCGCAGCCTCTCGCTTTTGGGTAGCATAGACTATAATTACTTTCTGATTGTAGTTGCGCCCATAGCTCAATTGGACAGAGCACTTGTCTTCGGAACAAGCGGTTGGGAGTTCGAGTCTCTCTGGGCGCATTATCGATTTAATCCATCGTTTACAGCAAGGGTCAGCAGGCATTCCTCATCCCACAAGGTCTACCTGCTATGATATAGGAATCAAAAGTGGCAACAAACCGTCAAATAAGGGACTTTTGAGGCTTTTTGCCACTCTATTTATGGAGTTTTGTATCGAAATATATTGGTAATGGATTCGAAGTCCATTACTCTGTCCATTGAGCTACGGGGGCGGGCGACGCAGATTATACACGAAAAGAATCCGTGATTTGTCAGGTTCCGTATCATCCAGCCATGAGAGGAGCAAGCGATCCGAACCGATGCCGAAGAGGCGGCGCGCCTCCTCCACAGGTCATTCAGTGCCTGGGACCATGAAAGGGGATTGGGGCATGGGGCGCAGTTCCCGGCGGGTGGATATACCCCTCTCAGGAGGGGTTTGGTGTCCTTGCCCATCCCTCTGAACCCTCGTACAATCGGGGCAGTAAAAATTGACCCGGAACACGGGAAAGGAATCGTCATGACCGACCTCAAAGAGTTTGGAGAAAAACTTGCAGGGAATCTGGAGCAGGTGATTGTAGGGAAAAGTCAGTCCATAGAATTGGTGATCATCGGTTTGTTGTGCCAGGGACATATCCTGATCGAGGACGTGCCGGGCGTGGGGAAGACCATGCTGGCGCGCAGTCTCGCGAAATCACTGGATTGCACCTTCAACCGCATCCAGTTCACGCCCGACATGCTCCCCAGCGACGTGACGGGCGTTTCGATCTACAACCAGCAGAAACACAAATTCGAGTTCCGCGCCGGACCGATCCTCGGGCAGATCGTCCTCGCGGACGAGGTCAACCGCGCCACACCCAAGACGCAAGCCGCGTTGCTCGAGGCGATGGAGGAACGTCAGGTCACGGTGGACGGGGTTACGCATCCGCTCCCACAGCCGTTCATGGTGCTTGCCACGCAGAACCCCATCGAGTACGAAGGCACGTTTCCACTCCCCGAAGCACAGCTGGATCGTTTCATCATGCGCGTGCGCATGGGCTATCCCACCGCGTCAGAGGAGATGAAGGTCCTTAATCGGCAGCAACTCCGGCACCCGATCGAGGCGTTGAAGCCGGTCATCAAGATCAGGGATGTGTTGTCCGTCATCCAGGCAATACGCACGGTCTTCGTCTCCGAGGCTCTCCAGCGCTACATCATTGACCTGGTCGGGCGGACGCGCCAGAGCAACGATGTGTATCTGGGAGCGAGCCCGCGCGGCAGTCTTGCTTTGTTCCGCGCCGGTCAGGGTCGCGCCGCGTTGCGCGGGCGCGACCATGTCCTGCCGGATGACATCAAGGCTCTGGCGGTTCCCGTGCTTGGGCATCGCGTCATCGTCTCGCCTGCGGCGCGTTTGCGCGAGTTGAGCGCGGATCGCATCGTCGAGGAAATCCTGCACAATACACCCGTCCCCGGCGGCGATTACCGGGCTTCCGTTGTCCAGGAGAAGAGGAAGGCGAAGTGACCGCAGGCAGGGTCTTCGTTGTCCTGATCCTCGGGGTGGGCGCGGTCGGAACGCTGGTGAACGGCGCGGAGATTTATGTCCGTTTGTTCTATCTCGGTTTGTTCCTCATCGTGCTGGCGTGGTTGATGACCGCAATTTCGCTGCGCGGGGTTCAGGTTGAAAGGCGCGCCCGTTCCTCCCGCGCAGGTGTGGGCGATATTTTCGAGGAACGTTTCGATATTGTCAATAACAGCAGAATCCTTAAACTCTGGCTGGAGATTTCGAACGAGACGACAATGCCCAACGCGACCGGTTCGCGCGTGCTGACCCTTTTGCGCGGCAGACAGAAGCGCACCTACACAGCCCGCACCTGGCTCACGAGCAGGGGCGGATTCTCCCTCGGTCCCACCACCATTTCCTCCGGCGATCCATTTGGCATCTTTCGAGTTTCGCGGAAATTTCCTGCGACCGCGTCGCTCATTGTTTTCCCGATGCTTTTTCCAGTTCGCGATTTCCTTTCGCCGCCGGGGCTGCTGCCCGGCGGCAAGGCGATCCGGCGCAAATCCATTGACATCACGCCTCACGCGGCGGGCGTTCGCGAATATGTTCCCGGCGATCCGATGAAACGCATTCACTGGCCCACCGCCATTCGAAGGGGTCAACTGATGGTCAAGGAGTTCGAGCAGGATCCGCAAGCCGAAGTGTGGTTTTTTCTCGATACGCATCGGAGCGTGCACATCTCAAAGCCGGGGGAGGCGTACGAAGCGCCGCCGGGAGATGACCTGTTCCTGCTCCGCCGCCGCAAAGTCAAACTGCCGCCGTCCACGCTCGAATATGCGGTCAGCATTACCGCCTCGCTGGCGCATTTTTTCATCGAACAGCGCAGGTCTGTCGGACTGGTGACCGCCTCCGAACGTTCCTACAAGATCATCACTGCCGAGCGGAGCGAACGACAGGAGGGCAAGGTCCTCGAAGCGCTTGCGTTCCTGCGCGCGGAAAGCAACTATACGCTCCCGAGTTTGATCGCCGCGCAGATCGGGCAATTGCCCCAGGGAAGCAGCGCCATCCTGGTGACGCCCGCGACCGGGTCCGAACTGCTGTTGGCGGTGGACAGCCTCCAGCGCCGTAATTTGCGCCCTGTGGTTGTCCTGCTCATGGCGCGTTCATTTGGAAGTCACAACGACAATGAGGACCTCGCGGTATCCCTTGCGGAGCGCAAGGCGCCGGTCTGCGGCGTGTATTGCGACGCCGATCTTTCCGAAACACTCTCCAGTTTTTCAGCCAGCACATTTTCACAGGAGCGCACATGGCGACAACCCGTGTTGTCACACTTGACCTAGACTTTCAGGGACGCGCGCGCGCCATCGCATCCTATTTGATCCGAAACGGGGATGCAATCATCCTCATCGAAAGCGGACCCGGCTCGACTCTTTCCGCGCTCGAGGCTGGTCTCGCCAAAGAGGGCTTGTCTCCCCGGGACGTGACCCACGTACTGCTCACGCACATTCATCTCGATCACGCCGGCGCGGCGGGATGGCTGGCGCGGCAGGGCGCGCGCATCTACGTGCATCCGGTCGGCGCGCCGCACATGCTCGACCCGCAAAGACTGCTTGCCAGCGCGGCGCGCATCTACGGGGAGCGGATGGAGTCGCTTTGGGGCGAGTTCCTGCCGGTGCCGGAGAGTCAACTTATCGTCCCGAAAGATGCGGAGGCGATCGCAATCGGTAACGCGGAATTCATTCCGCTGAACACGCCCGGTCATGCCGAGCATCATTACGTGTATCTCTTCGAGGATATTTGTTTCAGCGGCGACGTGGGCGGAGTGCGGATTCCAGGTTATCCATATCTGCGCGTCCCGATGCCGCCGCCCGAACTGCACATCGAACGCTGGCGAGAGAGCCTTGCGCGTTTGCGAAAAGAAAAATTCTCTCGCATCGCGCCGACCCACTTTGGAATCTTCGATGATCCCGAATGGCAATTGAATGAGGTGGAAAAAGGATTGAACTCTGCCTCGCGCTGGCTGGAGGAAGTGATGCCTGCCGATCCGTCCATCGAAGAATTGCGCCAAAGGTTCACCGATTGGATGATGGCAGAGGGAGCGGGGATGGGCTTGAGCGAGGAAGTGATGAAGGCATACGAACTGGCAAACCCCCTCGGCATGAGCGCGGATGGGTTGCTGAGGTACTGGAAGAAGTTTAGGACATGATAAGATTAACAGCGCTTTCGGGCGCTGTTTTTCTGCTTTCGTTGAGCGGTGTTGCGCCGCGTCATGCGGAACGGGTGACGATATGCACAGGTCAAATTCGACCGGAACCACTATACTTTATACGAAGGAGTTGGAATGAAACATTTTCTCGCCGTCTCGGATCTGTCTTCAGGGGAAGTGCAGGAATTGCTCGATCTGGCGGTCAAGCTCAAGAAGGAATATTTCGAAAAAGGCAATCCGCCGTATTTCAAGGGCAGGGTGCTGGGCATGATCTTCCAGAAGCCCAGCCTGCGGACGCGCGTCTCGTTCGATATGGCGATGCGTCACTGCGGCGGCGACGCGCTGTATCTCTCGCCGAACGAGATCGGTCTCGGCAAACGCGAATCCATCGCGGATATTGCGCGCGTGATGTCGGGTTATGTTCACGCATTGATGGCGCGCGTCTTCGATCACGCGCACGTGCTCGAACTGGCAAAGTGGTCCGAGATTCCTGTGATCAACGGCTTGAGCGATTACAATCATCCCTGCCAGGCGATGGCGGACGCGCTGACGGTTCAGGAGAAGTTCGGCAGGGCAAAAGGCTTGAACGTGGCTTATGTGGGTGACGGCAACAATGTAGCGGTCTCGTTGATGCACGTCTGCGTAAAATTGGGCTGGAACTTCACGATTGCCAGCCCCGAAGGGTACGACCTGAACCCGAAGGCGGTCGAAACTGCAAAGAGCATTGCAAATGAAACCGGAATGGGCGGGGGGACTCCGCCCCTACGATTCCTGCGTGACCCGCATGAGGCAGTGAGAGGCGCGCAGGTGATTTACACCGACACGTGGACCTCGATGGGACAGGAGGAGGAAACCGCCAAACGCGAGAAGGTCTTCCCGCCGTATCAGGTCAATGTGCAACTGGTCAGCGAGGCGGACAAAGACGTTATCGTGATGCACTGTCTGCCCGCGCATCGCAATCAGGAATTGACAAACGACGTGGCGGATGGTCCGCATTCGGTGATCTTTCCGCAGGCGCATAATCGCCTGCACGCGCAGAAGGCGATTCTGGCGCGGTTGTTTGGTGTGGCATAGATGTCATTGTGAGTGGCGCGGTTCGCGCCACGAAGCAATCCCCCCCCATTGACGGGGAGATTGCTTCCAGCGGAAAATCGCCGCTCTCGCAATGACATGATTATGAGGATTTTATGAACACAAAAGACTTTATCGCATTGGAAGAACAGTACGGCGCGCATAATTATCATCCCCTCGATGTGGTGATCGAAAAGGCGGAGGGCGTATGGGTCTATGACGTGGATGGGAGGAAATATCTCGATTGCCTGTCCGCGTATTCCGCCGTCAATCAGGGACACGCGCATCCGAAAATTCTCGAAGCATTGATCGAACAGGCAAAGAAGGTCACGCTCACCTCACGCGCTTTTCGCAACGACCAGTTGCCGCTTCTGTATAAGGAACTCTTTGAGATGACCGGCTACGAGATGTCCCTGCCGATGAACAGCGGGGCGGAGGCGGTCGAGACCGCCATCAAACTGGCGCGCAAATGGGCGTATCGGGTCAAGGGTGTGCCGCGGCATCAGGCGGAGATCATTGTCGCGGAAGGCAACTTCCATGGGCGCACGATCTCCATCGTCACGTTTTCGAGCGAGCCGTCCTATCGCGACGACTTCGGTCCGTTCACGCCCGGCTTCGTGACCGTCCCGTACGGCGATGCGGATACGATCGAAAAAGCCATCACGCCGGACACTGCGGCTGTTTTGCTCGAACCAATTCAAGGCGAGGGCGGAGTGATCATCCCGCCTGCTGGATATTTGAAACAAGTTGCGGAGATTTGCAAAAAGAATAACGTCCTCTTTATGGCGGATGAAATCCAAACGGGTCTCGCGCGGACCGGAAAACTGTTCGCGTGCCAGCACGAGGATGTCCGTCCCGACGTTACTATTGTGGGTAAGGCTTTGTCTGGGGGCTTTTACCCGGTCTCCGCCGCGCTTGCGGACAAGGCTTTGCTCGGTCTCTTTACGCCGGGCGAGCACGGATCAACCTTCGGGGGGAATCCGCTTGGGGCGGCGGTGGCGCGCGCCGCGTTACGCGTGATCCGTGAGGAGAATCTGGCGGAGCGTTCGCGCGAGTTGGGCGAATATTTTATGGAGCAGTTATCGGAGATTCCCAGCCCGCACGTGAAGGAAGTGCGCGGCAAGGGTTTGTTGATCGGCGTCGAGTTGAAGCCCGAAGCGGGCGGCGCGCGCCGATTCTGCGAAGCGATGCAGGCAAAGGGCATCCTGGCAAAAGAGACGCACGACCACGTCATCCGCTTTGCGCCTCCGTTGGTGATTGACAAGGAGACGATTGATTGGGCGCTGCCGTCCATTCGGGACGTTTTGAATATGGATTAAGACAGACCTCCGAGGTCTTCAAGACCTCGGAGGTCTGAATGATGGAGGTTCCATGAACATCGGCATTCCAAAAGAAAGAAGACCGTTCGAGGCGCGGGTCGGGTTGTCCCCGATCGGGGTGGAGATGCTGTCCCATTTGGGGCATCAGGTTTACGTCGAGCATGAGGCGGGCGTAGGCGCGGGATTCAGCGATCAGGAATACGAAAAGTCCGGGGCGCGCATCGTCTATTCCCCCGACGAAGTCTTTGCGCGTGCGGACTTGACCCTGAAGGTTGCCCGCCCGATAAAGGAGGAACTGGACTGGCTGCGCCCGAACACAACGCTTGCCGGTCTATTGCATCTTGCCTCGGCGCGGCAGGACAAGGTGGAGGTGCTGCTCGAAAAGAAGATCACCTCCATTGCATACGAGCAGATCGAACTGCCCGATGGCTCTTTGCCGGTCCTGCGTCCGTTCAGCCAGATCGGCGGCAGCATGGCGGCGTCGGTTGCGGCGTTGCTGCTTCAAAACAATTGGGGCGGCAAGGGAATTTTGCTGGGCGGCATTCCGGGCGTGCCGCCCGCCGAAGTGGTCATTCTGGGCGGCGGCGTGGTGGGGACATACGCGACGCAAGCCTTTCTCGGTCTTGGCGCGCATGTGACGGTGATTGACAAGGACATCAACGCCTTGCAGGAAATTTACAACCGCTTCCCGTCTGTTGTGACCATGATCTCGATCCGGCGGAATATCGAGAAAGCCACCTCTTATGCGGATGTGGTCGTTGGCGCGGTGCTGGTCACCGGCGAGCGCACGCCGATCCTCATCACCCGCGAGATGATACGCAGGATGAAGCCGCGTTCCGTTTTCATTGACGTGAGCATTGATCAGGGGGGCTGCGCCGAGACCTCGCGCCCGACCACGCACGAACTCCCAACCTACGTGGAGGAGGGCGTCACCCATTATTGCGTTCCCAACATGCCCGGCGTGGTGGCGCGTACCGCGACACATGCCTTCGTCAATGCGGCGATGCCCTATATCATCGAGATCGCGAACTTGGGCGCGGTGCAAGCCATGGCGAAAGACTTGGCAATCGAGAAGGCTGTCAACACACATAATGGGAAACTCGTTCATCTTTCGCTTCTCTCGAATGGAGGCTCGGATGGACTGGAATAGCATCTACCAATCGAGAATTGTGACGCCGGAAGAGGCGGTGCGCGCCATTAAATCGGGGGACCGCATCTTTCTCACCGGAAACGTATCGGTGCCCCAGAAGGTTCTCGCGGCTCTGGTCGAATACGCTCCAAACCTCCACGACGTGGAGATCTGCCAGGCGCTGACGGTCGGTCCCGCGGACTATGTCAAGCCGGAGATGGAAGGGCATCTGCGGGTCAACTCGCTGTTCGTCAGCACGAACATCCGCAAAGCCGTGCAGGAGGGGCGCGCCGATTTCACTCCCGTTCTGCTTTCCGAATTCCCGCTCCTCTTCAAACGCGGTCATCTGCCCCTGGATGTCGCCATCATCCACGTCTCGCCGCCGGACGAGCATGGATTTTGCAGTCTGGGCGTGGAGGTGGGACTCACGAAATCGCCTGCGGAAACGGCAAGGATCATCATTGCCGAGGTGAACCAGCAGATGCCGCGCACGCTGGGCGATTCGTTCCTGCACGTCAGCCGTTTGAATTACATCATCCCCGTCAATTATCCCATCGTGGAAATGCCGATGGCGGAGGAGGGCGGCTCGGAGATCGTGGAGAAGATCGCCGGGTACATCTCCGATCTTATTCCCGACGGCGCGACCATGCAGTTGGGCATCGGGGCGATCCCCGATGCGGTATTGAAGTACCTGCAAAACAAGAAGGACCTCGGCGTCCACAGCGAATTGTTCTCCGACGGCGTGATTGACCTGGTCAATTCCGGCGTGTTGACCAACGCGCGCAAGACGCTTCATCCGGGTAAGATCATCGCCGGGTTCATGCTCGGCACGAAGCGGCTCTACGATTGGGCGGACGATAATCCGCTCATCGAACTTCATCGCACGGAATACGTCAACGATCCGTTCGTCATCGCGCAGAACGAACGCATGGTCGCCATCAACTCCGCCATCGAAGTGGACCTCACCGGGCAGGTGTGCGCGGACAGCATCGGTCCCAAACTGTACAGCGGCGTGGGCGGTCAACTCGATTTCATCTACGGCGCGTCGCGTTCCAAGGGCGGCGTGCCGATCATTGCACTGCCCAGCACCACCACATTAAAGGATGGTACGCTGATCACGCGTATCGCCGCGATGCTCAAACATGGCGCGGGCGTGGTCACCAGCCGCAACCATGTCCGTTATGTGGTCACCGAATATGGCGTTGCCGATTTATATGGCAAGACCATCCGTCAGCGCTCCTGGCAATTGATCAGCATCGCGCATCCCGATTTCCGCGCGGACCTGGAGAGACAGGCGAAGGAACTGCACTACCTGTAAA
>CAYQOF010000059.1:9451-13874 GCA_964419035.1 uncultured Anaerolinea sp.
AAATTCATATGAGGCATTCATCCGTATGAACCGAAAAGCAAAGATCGTGGCGACCATCGGTCCCGCCAGCCAGAGCGAGGAGATTCTCGAAAAACTCATCCTTGCCGGAATGAATATGGCGCGTCTGAACTTCTCGCATGGCACGCACGAGGGACATGCTGAGCGCATCGCGCTGATACGCAAAGTCGCGGAAAAATCGGGCGTTGCGATCGGCATCCTTCAGGATTTGCAGGGACCGAAGATCCGGGTCGGCGAACTGCCCAAGCCCATTGAACTTTCGGAGGGGGAACTGGTTACTCTCTACGCGACCGGGAGCGTTCCCCCCGACAATATCGGCAAGGAAATCCCGGTGGATTTTCGCCAACTCTTCGATTCCGTGCAGACCTACGACCGGCTCCTGCTCGACGACGGACGTCTCACGCTGGAGGTGATCTCCGTCAAGGGACGCGGCGCGTTGACCGCGAAAGTCATCACCGGGGGACCGCTTTCCTCCCACAAGGGGATCAACCTGCCCGGGGTCGAGTTGCGAATTTCCGGCTTCACGGAAAAGGACGAGGCGGATCTTGAATTCGGCATGTCGCGGGGCGTTGACGCGGTCGCGGTCTCCTTTGTGCGAACTGCGAAGGATATCAGGAAAGTCCGCGATGCAATGGAGAGGTATTCGAAGGGGAAGCGCCTGCCCATGCTGATAGCGAAACTGGAAAAGCCGGAAGCGCTGGATAACCTCGATGCGATCCTCGATCTTGTGGACGGTGTGATGGTGGCGCGCGGCGACCTGGGCGTGGAACTCCCCCCTGAACGGGTGCCGTCTTTGCAGAAGCACATCATCCGCACGGCAAACGCGCGCGCCAAACTTGTCATCACCGCGACACAGATGCTCGAGTCCATGATCACGAATCCGCTTCCCACGCGCGCCGAGGCGTCAGACGTCGCGAATGCCATCTTCGACGGAACCGATGCACTCATGCTCTCTGCTGAAACTGCTTCGGGGAAATATCCAATCGAATCCGTTCAGATGATGGATCGCATCGCGCGCGAAGCGGAGGCTCATTTCATGGAATGGGGGACCGAGCAGAACGCGGGCGTTTTTGAGCATGGTGACGCGGCTTCGATGGCGCGCGCCGCGCAGGCTCTGGCAAGTGACAAGAATGTGACAGCGGTCGCCTGCTTCACTACACGCGGACAGACGGCGTGGTTGATGTCCAAGATACGCCCGCGCGTACCGATCATGGCGTTCACCCCGGATACTGAAACGTATCGGCGGCTGGCTTTTATGTGGGGCGTCCGCCCTCACCAGGTGGAATTTGTGAACTCGGTTGAAGAAATGCTCGATCACCTGGATGCCGCCCTGATGCGCTCGGACGTTGTCCAGCCGGGCGATCAGGTGGTGTTGGTGTGCGGTTTTCCTGTTGGCGCGATCCGCCCGCCGAACATGGCGTTGCTGCATACGGTGGGGGAACGTTAACCGCCATCACTCTCCTGTTCCAGGATGCATGCCAAAAAATCAAGCGGTTCCACGACGAGGTTCGTCCCTGTCGTGAAATTGCTGATGCCATGCAGTTTCTCGATGGAACGAAGCGCGAGGGGCGCAAGAACCTGAGGGGGAATGGTTTGAACGGTTTCGGAAAAGTTGACAAAGACCAGCGCGCGTTCCCTGTTTTTGGCGCGAACGAATCCGAGGACATGGTCATTTTCCGTTCTGATCACCTGTAGTTGCCCGGAAGAGAATACTTCATTTCCTTTTCTCAGTTCGATAAGTTTTCCCAGCCTTTGGAAGATTCGCCCCTCGAGCGTGGATGGGTCTCGTCTTTTTTCGTAACGCTCCCGGTCTGCTTTTGGGCGATGCACCCAGCGGCTGTCGTGTTTGTGCGCGGTATCCTCCCGGTAACCGTAATCGTTCAATGTGCCGATCTCGTCACCCAGGTAGATCAAGGGAACGCCTCCCACAATGAATATGACCCCGTGCAGGAGCAGGATGCGGCGAATGGCAAGTTCGACCTCTTCCGGACCTTCTTCGAGCAGCGCTTTTTCGAGTCCTGCCAGTGAAGCGCATGTCCCGCTGATACGACAATCGCCTGTGTTCGGGTTTTCCTGAAATGGCAAGCCGCGCGCAAAACTGCCCGGGAACCGTCCGCGATAGAATTCGTTGAGAAAGTTTCTGTGGTCGCCGGCTCTAATGCCCAGAATGGCGGCGTCCTCATCGGAAAATGTCCAGCCAATATCATCATGCACGCGGACGTAATTCACCCAGGCGGTCTCGGGGTTGATCTGGAACCTCGTTTCCAATGCCTGTGAGAGCAGTTTCACTTTTCGCGTGGCAAGCGAGTTCCACAAAAGCGCCATCAACAGCGGGTTGTATGAGAGCTGACATTCGTCGGGGGCGATGTATTTGACCACATCATCCGGGTGCACGATGGCTTCGGATTTGAAAAGCAGGGCTGGCGCGGCAATACGCGCAACCGCATTGAAGGTTTTTATCAACGTGTGGGCTTTGGGCAGGTTTTCGCAATTCGTCCCCATTTCCTTCCAGATGAAAGCAACTGCGTCGAGGCGCAGGATTTCCACGCCCTGGCTGGCGAGGAAGAGCATTTCCTCCGCCATGCGGTTGAACACGGCGGGATTCTCGTAGTTCAAGTCCCATTGATAACGGTGGAAGGTCGTCCACACCCACCCGTTCAGGTCGGGGTGAAAGGTGAAGGCGCCGGGGTGTTCGTCGGGAAAGATCTCCCTGAGATACCGCTCGTAGGCGTCGGGCAGGCTTCGGTCCGGAAAGATGCGATAGAAGTCGCGGAATTCCGGATTCCCGGCGCGGGCGTGTCTCGCCCACGTATGTTCATCCGAAGTGTGATTAAAGACCAGGTCCGCGGCGAGACTGATCCCCGAGCGACGCAGGTCACGCGCCAATGCCGAAAGGTGTTCCATTGTCCCAAGCGATGGATTGATTTCGCGATAATCGCTGACCGCGTACCCGCCATCGTTCTCGCCTTTCGGAGTGTCAAAGAATGGCATGAGATGCAGATAGGTCAGTCCCAATTCCTCGAAGTATGGGATTTTGGATCGTATCCCTTCGAGGCTCCCTGCAAACAGATCAACATAACAAACCGCTCCCGCCATGCGATGGGATTGGAACCAGAGCGGGTCCCGTTCGCGCTGGCGGTCGAGTTCGCGCAGTTCTTCCGAACGCTCGAGCCGCGCGCTCGCAATGCTGAAGAGGAGATCCTCGAGGTGGTAAAAGAAATCGTATCTTTGATGGTAGAGTTCGTAATACAGGCTGAAAAGTTTATTGAACCGGCGATCCAGCCTGTCAAGAAATTCCTGCCAGCCTTGAAGATCGTTCCGGATGGCTTCGCTGAATTTAGCCGTCAGGTTTGGCAGGATTCGTTCCAGTGAGCGTTTTGCCTCCCTGTCAAGGGAAATTTCATTCAACATAAATGAAAGCCTTGGTTGTCAGCGGTTATTTGCCAGAAGCCATTTGTATTGCAGCGGGGCAAGTTCGATGTTTCCGGGTGCAACGCGTTCACCAGACAGGATGTCGGTAAATTCCCGGTTCACAGCGACGCTTTGCGTTTCGCCGGCAAGGTTATGAAGAACGAGAGCAAGTTCGTTCTCGAATTTCCTCTCGTAGGCGGCGATGGCATCCCCCTCGGATGATACCCACCTAAACCCGCCCCATCCGAAGCATCTGTGAAGTTTCCTCGCCGCGATCATGCGGCGAATGGCGTTCCACAATGAGTCCGGGTCATTCTGTTGTATTTCGACGTTGACCCGCGCAGGAGAATAGGTGTCGCTGTTGATGACCGGAGCGTAAAAGGATGCCGGGGGCGCTTCGGAAAACCCCGCGCCTGATCCCGCTTCCCATTGCATTGGCGTGCGGACGCCGTTCCTGTCTTGAAGCCATATGTTATCCCCCATGCCGATTTCATCGCCATAGTAGAGGATTGGAGATCCGGGCAGCGTGAATAAAAGAGAGTGAGCCACTTCTATCTTTAGACGGTCGTTGTCGAGCAGGGGGGCGAGCCGGCGGCGGATTCCCAGATTCAATTTCATGCGCGGATCGGGCGCGTGTTCGCGCCACATCCACTCGCGTTCCTCGGGCGTCACCATCTCGAGCGTGAGTTCATCGTGGTTGCGGAGGAAGATGCACCACTGACAGTTTTCGGGAATGGGCGGCGTGCGGTTGAGGATTTCCACCATATCGTCCGCGCGTCCTTTTTTCAGCGCCATGAAAATGCGCGGCATGATCGGGAAGTGGAAGCCCATGTGGAACTCGTCGCCGTCGCCAAAGTACGGACGCACATCCTCGGGCCATTGGTTCGCCTCGCATAGCAGGATGCGGTCGGGGTAATGCTCGTCCATGAAGGCGCGTAATTTTTTGAGGTAGGCGTGGGTTTCGGGCAGGTTCTCGCAGTTGGTGCCTTCGCGC
>CAYQOF010000060.1:0-8746 GCA_964419035.1 uncultured Anaerolinea sp.
CAGACTCTTTGACTATCAGACTATCTGACTAAATTCACAGTTGCGCGACAGTGTTGGATTCTCACCAACTTCGCCGCTGACTGGTCTATTTGATTGTCCGTATTCTACGACGCGCGGGCGGGAAAGTCAATGACCGGGTTTCTCGCGCGCATGGCTTGGGCAAAGTCAAAGGTCTTTAACGCGAATGCCGCGAAAAGAACGAACGACGCGAATTTTTTTAATTCGCGTTGAGCGCGTCAGAATGTCATGGAATTGTCAAGCCGCTTTACGAAGACCATGTCCTGGCGCGCAGGCAAAGGACAAAGGTAACGACGAACGTCGCGGCGATCAACGAGATGTTCCCAGCGCGCCCGAAATACGCAATCGCAAAGGTCGGGATCAGATAACAGAGGAGCACGATCACCTTGTCCATAATCCCGCCCTTTGCGTTCAGCAGGGCGGCAAACGGAACCAGCAAAAGGATGAAATCGTAGTTGTAGAGATACGGGCTGACGAGCAAAGTCGTCAACAGGGAGGATGTCAATAACAACTTGTGCGATTGAAGGAAGGTTTTGCGGAGCAATAAAAATATTCCAGCGAACACGACCAGCAATAAAACCGCGAGCATCGTCGCTGTTTCCAGTGAACCATCGAAGAACCAGCGCGATAAATATACCGGCAGGCTGGCGCATTCCGAGCAGGTTGCGACGTTGCCTTCACCCTGATAATTCAACAACATTTTCGGATAATTGACGATCCATGCGGGATCGGCAATAAAGCCGCTGATGAACAAGATAATCGCCGCGATCAAAATGTTTCGCATCGCGCGCCGACCGAGGCTGCCTCCGTTATAAACCAACCATCCCAACAAGGACAGCAGGACCAGCGCGCCGACGTGCGGCTTGAACGTGAGCAGGACCGCGCCGAGAGTCGTCAATGCTGCATTTTCCCTCCGCAGGGAATGGATCAGCAATGCTGTTCCCAGCAAAACAGGGAAATCGTACTGCCCAACGGACAACGCCCCCAGCACGGGCAGAAAGACCAACGCGAGCGGAAACGCGATCAATCTCAATCGCCCGGACCAGCCATCTGTGAGGAGCCAGACGGAGAGGAACAGCATCACGAGATTGAGTTCGAACCACAAGGTCGCCGCGGCTTGGGCAGGCAGAAGTCCGAGATAGAACGTGCTCAATGCGTACCAGGGCGGATAGGGAAAACGCGCCAAAAAGAATTTTTCAGGCGGGATGCCCGAGGCTTCGACCGCAACGGCTTCCACCGCTTCCAGGTCGTAAATGGGAACGCGGTTCATGAGAGCCAGGTTCGTGTTGTAGAGCGCGCTGAAGTCTGAGTGCGCGGGCAGGGAGGTTGGAACGTACAGCGCGATGGCGAGCATAAGGCTTGCAAGAAGAAAGAGAGAAAGAGGAAAGAAAAGAGCCCGCTTCATGAGTTCTTCCTGTTCTTCGCAATTCTGCGCAACTTCAGCCGATGGAACGGATAGAGAAGATACCAATACAAAAACCCCGGCAATCCGTGTGGGGCGAAGAAGAGAGTCCGCGTAACGCGGGTCGGATTGCCAGTACGATTTATGTGTTGCTCGATCCACGTTTTGCCAAACCAATTGTTATGGTGTTCATATTTGGAATCAGGGAGCCTGCCCCCGCTTTCGCCGGCAAGCTGGCTGAGTCCATAATGGTGAAGAATAAAACATCCCTCATGCTTGAGCGTTGTCCAGAATTCGGAAGTCTGTGAGGGACTTCCGAATTCTCTTCCCAGTTCCCACACGCGTTCGATGTGATTGGGGTGCGTCTTTGCGAGCGCGTCCCTCGCGGCGGAATCGAAGTCAATGAGTTCGACTTCGGGAAACGCCTCGAGCGCGCCGGAATGTTTGACCACGCTGTCGTTTGCCAGCCCGCCGATCAACGCGTGAGCGATGGGATAGGGAACGGGCGTCATCAACCCCACGCCGAATGCCATGAACCAGAGCGGGACGTAGGGAAGCAGGAACAGGCGGCGGTTGAGTCCGCGGGCGCGGGCATAGCGCGTCATCAGTTCGCCGTAGGTCATGATGTCGGGTCCACCGACCTCGAAGACGCCGCCGCGTCCGTTCGGGTTTTCGAGCGCGGCAATCAGGTAGTCAATGATGTTCTGGATGGCAATGGGTTGGGATTTGTTCTTCAGCCACGCGGGTCCCGGCACGATGGGAAATAGTTCGGTCATGAAGCGGATCATCTCGAACGAGATGCTCCCTGAACCGGCGATCACGCCCGCGCGAAATTCGGTCACAGGGACTTTACCCTCGCGCAGGACTTTCCCGGTCTCGATGCGCGAACGCAGGTGCGGGGCGATGTGCTGTTCGGGGTCTGCAAGCCCGCCGAGATAGATGATGTGTTCGATGCCTGCCTGTTCTGCGGCGATGGCAAAATTTCGCGCGCCGTCCAGTTCGAGTGTTGTGTAACCGTGTCCGCGCGACATGTTGTGGACGAGGTAGTAGGCGGTATGGACTCCCTCCAGCGCTTTGGGCAGGGTTGACGGAATCGTGACGTCGCCCCGGACCACTTCCACATGACGGGACCAACTCCGGGCTTGGAGTCGAAGCGGCTCACGGGCGAGGGCGCGGACGCGGCAGCCGGAGTCCAGTAATCCTGGGATGAGTCGGCTGGCGATGTATCCGGTTGCGCCGGTGACGAGAATGAGTTTATCCACCCTCGCCCCTTTCCCCTCTTCCCGCTTCGTCTCCGCTGACGCTTCGCTCACTATAGTCCCGATGCTTTCCGGGAGCGCGAATGGGAGAGGAGTATGCGCGCGCCAACAACCGCGCACGCTCGGTTATCTTTTGAATCAACCCATCGAAGATGAAAAGATGGATCGGTACAAGCGCGTACCAATAGAGAAAACCCCACAAACCATGCGGGTCGAAATAAGCATTGAGTTTGAGCAGGGTCCTGCCATCCTGCGGGATGGATTGAAATTGAAGCCAGGCTTTGCCGGGCACGCGCATTTCGGCGCGCAGCCGCATGAGTCGATTTTTTTCGACCGCCTCCACGCGCCAAAAATCGAGCGACTCGCCCGTGCGGATCTCATCAGGATGTCTGCGCCCGCGTCGTAAACCTACACCTCCAACCGCCTTATCCATCCAGCCGCGCAGATTCCACGCCCAATCCATGTAAAACCAGCCGCGCTCGCCGCCGATGCCCGTATAGGCGCGAAAGACCGCTTCGGCGGGAAGGTCGAGAAGCGCCTGGCGGTTGACGATCATCATCCCCTCTTCGAACTTGAGCGAATACGGTTTGGTATCGCCCATCGCCGTGACCAGCGCGTCGGACCAACTCGTTTCGACATTATCGCGCGCCAGGCGTCCCAGCGCGAGATGGACGGCGGTCTGGAAGTCAATCGGCTTGACCTGCGGAAAGAGTTTCTTCGCCGCTTCATCGCGGACGATGAGCCTGGCGCGCAGACCCTCGATCAGCGGCAGCACGACGCGCCAATGAATCGGCGTGACCATGTGCGCCCAGTACGCGGAGAGACGAGGCGCGTAGAACGGTGTGCGGATAAGGTAACGTTTGAGTCCGCGTTCTTTTGCATACCCAAGCAGCATGTCCGCGTAAGAGAGGCGGGTTGGTCCGCCGATCTCGATCATCCTGCCGATGCTTTCGGGAGTCTCGATGGCGGCAATGAGGTAAAACAACACGTCACGGATGGCAATGGGCTGCGCTTCCGAGAAGAACCACGCCGGGCAGACGAGGATCGGTTCGCGTTCGGCGAGATAGCGGATCATCTCGAACAAGGCGGAGCCGGAACCGACGATCATGCCGGCTCGGAACTCCGTGACCGGGACGTTGCTTTGGCGCAGGATGTAACCCGTTTCGTGCCGTGCACGCAGATAGGGGGAAAGGTCGGATGTCGGATCAACCAGTTCGCCAAGGTAGATGATGCGCTTGATGTTCGCCTGCTCCGCGGCGTGGGCGAAGTTGCGCGCCACCTGAAGGTCGCGCTCCGCGTTCATCCTTCCGCCTTGCATTCCGTGGATGAGGTAATACGCGATGGAAACGTCCTTCATGGCGAGGACAAGGGTGTTTGGATCGAGCGCGTCCCCGCTGACGACCTCCACCTGATTCCGCCAGGGACGTCCGTGCAGGCGCGCGGGGTCACGCACGAGGCAGCGGACGCGGTACCCGGCTTCGAGCAGGCGCGGCACGAGCCGTCCGCCCACGTAGCCGGTCGCGCCGGTGACGAGGATGAGTTTGGGTGAGGGCATTGATGGAATTGTAACCAGAAACGCGAGGCTGTGGATGTTATAATCCACACGCCAGACAAGGAGTTAAATCATGGTCACGCAGTTGAAGATTATTGTTGAAAAACACTCCGACGGCTACGTTGCCTATCCTCTCGGGCTGAAGGGAGTGGTTGTCGGTGAAGGCAATACATACGAGGAAGCGCTTAACGATGTGAAGTCAGCCATCCGTTTTCATATTGATACATTTGGGAACGAGGTCTTCGAGGAAAGCAATGTGCTGGAAGCCTTTGTGGCTGAGACCGGAGTGTCCGTTTAATGCCCAAGTTTCCCGTTGACGCTCCAATTGATAAGGTCATAAGAACCTTTGAAAGATCGGGGTTTCGTCTTATTCGGGAAGGGAATCACATTGCCATGCTTCGCGAAAATCCAGATGGCACGCGCACGCCTCTGACCATGCCCAATCATCGCAGGATAAAAGGTTCGACGCTCCGAACAATTCTGACCCAGGCAGGAATTCCACGCGATGAATTTCTAGATAATTACGAGAAACAATAGCATGGGGGACACTGCCGACCTCTCCCACTCTCCGACCTCGCGCATACAGGAACGACTGACTACACAACTCCCGTTGATGTGGTTTTCGCTCGCCTTTCTCGCGGGGATCGTATTGGGCAGTCTGGTCTCGCTTTCCATCTGGGCTTGGGCGGGACTTGCGGTTGTCTTCATCATTCTCGCTATCCTCGCCCGCATCTTTCCACCCTTCGAGAGCCTCAGGGCGTCGCTTTCTACCCTTCGAGAACCTCAGGGCAGCGCTTTCCACTTTCTACTTTCTCCTTTTGCCTTCATTCTTGCAACTGCCCTCTTCCTCGGCGCGGCGCGCTATCAATACTCCGTCCCCAAATTCGACGCGTTCCACATCGCCTTTTACAATGACCGTGACTACGATCTGCTGATCACAGGTTACCTCGTCGAACCTCCCGATTACCGTGACAACTACACCAACCTGCGCATGGAAGTCGAAAAAGTGGATACGGGCGACGGCGACCTGCCGGTCCATGGTCTGATCCTCGTGCGCGCATCCAACAACCAGACCTTCGAATACGGGGAACGCCTGAGACTGCGCGGCAAGTTGAAGACCCCGCCGGAGGGCGAGGATTTCTCCTACCGCGATTACCTCGCCGCGCAGCACATCCACTCGTACATGACCAGCGCCATTGTGACGAGACTGCCGGGCAGCGGCGGCAATCCGATCTCAAGAGCGCTCTACGCGTTCAAGGAGCAATCGTTGACCAATGTCTATCGCCTCTTCCCGGATCCCGAATCGTCCCTGCTGGCGGGGATATTGCTCGGCGTGGATACGGGTCTCACGCGCGAACTGCAACAGGCGTTCAAGAACACTGGCACCGCGCACATCATCGCGATTTCGGGTTTCAACATCAGCATCATCGCGGCGTTGTTCGTCACGTTCTTCAGCCGTTTCCTCGGCGCGCGCAATGGCGCGATCCTGGCAATATTTGGCATTGCCTTTTATACCGTCCTCGTTGGCGGGGACGCGGCGGTCGTGCGCGCCGCGATCATGGGAAGCCTTGCATTGTTTGCGAGACAGGTCGGTCGGCGTCAGTTCGCGCTGAACACGCTTCTGGCGGTCGCGTTGTTGATGAACCTGTGGAATCCGTTATATCTTTGGGACGTCGGCTTTCAACTCTCGTTCTTTGCCACGCTCGGATTGATCCTTTACGCCGAGCCGTTTTCGCAATTTGCGAATAGAATCATTACGAAATACCTCCCAGCCTCCAGCGGCGAAAAAGCCGCCCGACTCTTTTCCGAATTCGTTCTGCTCACGCTTGCCGCGCAACTCACGACCATCCCGATCATGGCATATCACTTCCAGCGCATCTCTCTCGTGTCGTTCATCGCCAATCCGTTCATCCTGCCCGCGCAGCCGGCGGTGATGATCCTCGGCGGACTCGCGGTCTTGTTGAGCGTCGCGTGGTTCCCGCTCGGTCAGATCGCGGCGTGGATCGCGTGGCCCTTCGTCGTGTACACGATCCGCATGGTGGAACTCTTCGACCGCGTGCCGCATGGGACGATCTTCCTTGGGGATTTCTCCATCTGGTTCGTGATCCTGTTCTACGCGGCGCTCTTTTCTTTAACGGCTGGCTGGTCCGGTTTCAGGGAGCAGATTCGCTCCCTCGGGCAGAGAGCAGGCGCGGTCGTCGCGGGAAGCGGGTTCGTCATCCTGATCATCGCGCTGTTGCTGGTCTGGCGCGCGGCGGCTGCCATTCCCGATGGACTCCTGCACGTCACGTTTCTGGATGTGGGTTCCGCGGACGCGGTACTCATCACGACGCCTTCAGGCAAACAAGTGCTGATCAACGGCGGACCGAGTGTGACGACGCTCGCCGATGAACTGGGACGACGTGTGTCGTCGTTCGACCGCAAACTCGACTGGCTCGTGATCGCAGGTACGGACGAGGAACAGGTCGCCGCACTGCCGCGCGTCATCGAGCGGTATCCGCCCGTCGCGGTGTTGTGGAGCGGGAACCGCCAGGCGTCGTTTTCGTCGCGCGTGCTGAGCGAATATCTTACGTTGCAAAAGATTCCCGTAACGAACTTCGAGCAGGGACAGGCGCTGGATCTGGGCGAAGGCGCAACGATGCGCGCTTTGACAACAGGTCCGCGCGGCGCGGTGCTGCTGATCGAGTGGCGCAACTTCCGCGCGTTATTGCCAATCGGCATGAGTTTCGAGGCGCTGGAGGAATTGCGCGACGGCGCAGACGTTGGACCCGTGAGCGTGCTTTCGCTTGCCGATTCCGGCTATGCCCCGTCGAACCCGCCCGAATGGATCGCCAATCTGAATCCCGATGTGATCGTGTTGAGCGTGGACGCGGCAGACGAAAACGGCATGCCCGATGCCGAAGTGCTGGAATCAGTGGAGGGCTTTGAACTGCTCCGCACCGACCAGAGCGGCTGGATCGAGTTCACGACGAACGGGGAACAGATGTGGGTGAATGTGGAGAGGAGGTAGAGACCGGAAATTAGAGAACTGGGGATTGAAGATTGTCGAGTAGGGCTGAGCGATAGAGAAGCCCGTATCGAGACCAGAAAATTTGGAGATTGGAGAATTGGCGGTTGGAGAAAGGCGATATAATCATTTAACGGTGAAAATTCGCCGTGAAAGGAAGAGTGTTCAATGGTTTACCCAACTCTGCGCGCTACGGTCCGCAAGGGAAAGATCCAATTGCTGGACGAGGTGAAACTGCCCGAAAATGCCCTCGTCCTCGTGACAGTGATGGACGAGGCGGCTGTCGAGTCCCTGACATTGGGGGAACGGCTTGCGGCTGGTTTACAGGATATCCTTCTCGGCCGATTCACGGAAGTGAAAACGCCGCAGGAGATGAAATCCCATCTGGATAAGGTGCTTGGGTAGGATTGGATGTCCCATCGCTTCATAATTTACCGCGTGGTTCGATCGAGATTTGAAATTGCTCGGTAAGCATAATCCAAACCTGCGCGGCGACCTTGAGTCTTTTTTGCAGACGTTCGACGTGGAAGCGCATCCCATTATCCCAAGAACGGGAGGGGCGCGAAAGGCAAGAATGCCCGCAAAAGGCAAAGGAAAACGGGGCGGCTATCGTCTGGTGTATTATTTCTTCGATGGGGAACGCGTCTGGTTGATTACGATTTACGACAAGGTTCAAAAGGAAAATCTCTCCCCTTCCGATGAACGGGTTATCCGCAGATTGGTTCAGCAAATAAGGGAAAGCGTCAAATAACTCTGTTTAGTCACAACCCGGAACGGCTGGATCGAATTCACAACGAACGGCGAACAGATGCGGGTGAATGTGGAGAGGCAGTTGAGACTGGAGATTAGAGAACTGGGGATTGAAGATTGTCGAGTAAGGCGAGTGATCGTCAAGTCTGTATCGAGACCAGAGAATTGGAGAATTGGCTGTCAATGTACATGTGAGGGTGCTTCCATCAAGGCTTTTTGACGGAAGGAGGGAGAACATCCCTCGGTGTTCCCTTAATCAGTTATCATCAGCCGAAAAACCAAAGGACACACTATATGGAATCCATACTCCTCATCCTTCTCATCGGACTCGCAGGCGGCGTGGCGGTGGGACTGCAAAGCCCGATGGCAAGTTTGCTCACACAGAGACTCGGCGTGTTCGAGAGCGTGTTCATCGTTCACCTTGGCGGCGCGGTCATTGCGTTGATTCCGTTGTTGGTTTATGGCGGCGGGAAGTTGGGTCAATGGAAGAGCGTCCCGTGGTATACGCTCGGCGCGGGGGTCTTCGGTCTGGTGGTCATCGCCGCGATCAGTTACATGATCCCGCGCGTGGGGGTGGCGGCATCCATCATCACGGTCGTTGCGGGACAGTTACTCGTTGGGACGATTCTCGATCATAATGGCTGGCTCGGCGCGTCGGTCCGTCCGCTTGATTTGACACGCGCCATCGGCTTGGCGGTTGTTTTGTTTGGGGTTTGGTTGACGGTGAAATAGTTTTTAACCACAAAGGGTCACGAAGG
>CAYQOF010000060.1:8846-13636 GCA_964419035.1 uncultured Anaerolinea sp.
CACGAAGGAAAGAAAAGAGAAGACTTTGTGACACTTCGTGGTAAACCCTCTTATTCCTTCGTCACGATCACATCGTGGATGAGGTGCGCGTAGCGGTTCTGCAAACGGATGAAGTGACTTTGGATCGCGTCCGCTTCGGCGCCTTCGGGGGCGAGGAAACGTCCGCTTTCGACGCCCTGCCGCGCGATCTCACGGCACACGGCTTCGGTGATCAGTTCGGCGAGCAGGACCTGTCCCTTCTCGGATGTGTCAAGGCGGTGCTGTCCATCGAGGTACATTTTGACGGAGGGGGCGGCGGTGGCGATGACGATGGTCGAGTTGACGCGGTCGAGGTACACGCGTTGACGCGGATCCATGCGGTCGTCGAAGCGGATGTCGGTGAACAGTCCGTGATGTTTCCTCGGCTGGATGTCGTCAAGCGCCTCTTTCTTCGACCGGACCTGCACCACCGCCTGCGCCTTTTGATCGCTCAAATAGGCTGTCACCACGCCCTCGTTGCCGACCTGTTTTCCCTCCACCTGAACCTTTGCCGCGCCGAGGTTCGCGTGATCCTTCATCGCCTTGAGATGCACCTTCGGGGTCAACACGTCAATCTCGGGGTTATCCGAAACGACGAAGACCGTCGCGCCGTCCTGCACCTTGCCGGATAACCCGGCGCGCAGGGTGAGCGTGACGACCTGTCCCGTTTGAACGTAGATTCGAGCAGGAGCAAACTCAGGTCCCGCGGGAGGCGGTTCGATCCGTTTCCCGTCCGAGGGCATTCCTCGCGCGTCGCTCAATTCGGAGGCGGCGATCACGTTCAGTTCACGGACGGTCTTGTCGAGTTTCCTGCGCAGTTGCTTGTCCAGCCTCATCTGCTCGTCCTGCATGGCGTGCTCACGTTCGACCTGGACGAGGGGTTCGATCCGGTTTTCGACAGCCTGTTTCAACGCCTTCGCAAATGGGAGCGTCCAGTTGATGCCGTCGCGGGTGGCGGTGAGAACTGGCTCATCGTTCTTGAGCAGGTCGTGGAGGTAATCGCATTCGATGGAACCATAGAAGAAGGACGCGTACGGATCGTTCTCGAACTTGAGCATGGTCAGCGCGATGATCGTCCCCTTGCTGATGACGAGCAGGCCGGCGTCCGCGTAATCGCCCTCCTCGCCGCGCGTCGAGAGCTGGATCTTCGACCTCAGCAATTGCAATCTTGCCGAAGCGGGGAAACCTTCGATTTCGAATCGTTCGTCCAGTACCTGCTCGCCTCGAGGCGGCTTATAGGACAGCACGTACTCGTGTTTGACCTTGTGCAAACTGGAAAGATTCCTCAGGATGATGAGCCGCCCGGGATTTGCCATGATGGTGCGCAGTTCGAAGTGCCTTTGCAGGTAGTTGCGCAGGTTCTCGAACTGCGGCATCTTGACGTCCTCGCGCGAGACGATGATCTCGATCTCGGTGCCGTTGCCTTCGGGGATGCCGTGTTTCTCGCGCAGTTCCTCGGTGGCGGGGATTGGGTCGTCGAGGTTGAAGGTCGGCACGCCGTCCCTGAGCAGGAGCGAACTGCGATAGAGCATGCCGTCCTTGATCGAGTTGACGCAGCCGTATCCCAGCCCGAAGATGGCGTCCTTGAGTCCGCGCCCCCACATGCCGCGCACGTGCATATCCTCCTTCAGCCCGCTGGTGGCTTCGCCGTACGTGCCGACGACCACATCCATGCGGACATCGTCCAGCCCTTCTGCGAAGTCGCGCACACGGATCACGGAATTCCTATGCTTTCGCAGCATGTCAATGATGATCTCACCGCTGGCTCGCAGACCCGCGTCTTCGAGACGGGAGTAACTGTCGTTGCTGTTGGTGATGATCTCGACCAGGGCGCGCAATACGTCCTTGCGGATCGCCTGATCCGCCTGTTGTATGGCAACCCTGTCGGCGTATTGCAGTTTGCGGCTTCTAACCATTTACTTACCTTTTGATTTGAACCACAGAGACACTGAGACACTGAGAAGAGAAAAAAACAAACTCCGTGTCTCGGTGTCTCAGTGTTAGAGATTTGGGACACTCACAGCCAACTTACTTCTTCGGTCTTGATACTTTCTTTTCGACTTGGTTTATTACAGTTCCAAGTAAAGACGAGAACTTGCCTTCACAATATTCCAAAAAGGACAGCAAATCCTTTCGTTCATGGATGTTCACATATTCCTTGAATTGACTTAAATTCCGTGCGAGCGTGGCGGGCGGGGATTCCATGGTGGTCAACAGCAGACTTCTAAAATCGAATTCGTTGACCGGCCTGCCCTTTTTGTAATGCCTGTACGCATCGGAGGATTCAATCGAGCGGACGTATTTCCTCGCCCGCATCTTCAACTCAGGGTGGATGGTTTGCGTGGGAACAATGGTTTTTTGTACTTTGGGCTTTGGCGCACGGACCGGTCTCATCGGCTTCCCAAGCGATTTCTCCACTTTTTGTGCGCGCTTGATTCCCCTGGCGGTCAGTTGAAATCCCTTGACGGCGCTGCCGCGCAAAAAGCCCCTGCTTTTGCAGTCGCTCCAGCGGCGGCTGACGGCGGCCGAATCGGGCCACTGCGGATATTTCTGGAGCGAGAACCGCCTCGGGAACAATACAAAACAGGCTGAGATGATATCCTCCGCCGCGATCTCTTTTCCCGGTTTGTGGAGGTAATAGACGGAGTAAAGCACAAGATCGTTCAGCGTGATCTTCGTGTAAATATCCGGATCGAACTGTGGAGGAAAGGTTCTTTTGGTCGCCATGTTGGAATCTTACCCCATTTTTATGGCTGGAAGAATCCATATTTTCTTCGGATATGTCGCCGCCGACCAGACCTCTTTCAGGAATCGCGAGGGAACTCTTGCCAGTAATTGCGGTTCACCGAATCCCGCGCGCGAGGCAGGCGCGCGGAAGGTCCCGAACGATAAGGGATGAGGAACCC
This sequence comes from uncultured Anaerolinea sp., assembly GCA_964419035.1. GTDB lineage: Bacteria > Chloroflexota > Anaerolineae > Anaerolineales > Villigracilaceae > Defluviilinea. The sequence continues at coordinate 11,771 of CAYQOF010000060.1, forward strand.
AAAGGTTGCCAGAGTCCACATTGTATTCGACGGGCAGGAGCGCTCCGTTCGGTTTCAGGAACGGGCGGACATGACGCAAAAGATTGACGTGATTGGTGTGATTTCAATCGCGGAGAGTATAATCGTTTTAGAGGTGTCTCATGATGACCAACAAACAACTGGCAGACACGTTCACCCTTATCGCGGATTTATCTGAGATCAAGGGCGAGATCATTTACAAAACGCTCGCCTATCGCAAAGCCTCTGAAAGCCTGATGGGGCTGGGACGCCAGGCGTCGGAATATTGGAAGGAGGGGAAACTCGAAGACATCCCCGGCGTGGGCAAAGCCATCGCGGAAAAGATTGACGAATTGCTCTCGACCGGCAAACTCGATTTTCTGGAAAAACTCAAAACGGAAGTGCCGGATGAACTGGCATCCTGGCTGGCTGTCCCTTCGCTGGGACCGAAGAAAGTCGCGATGATCTGGAAGACGCTGGGTATCACGACTCTGACTCAACTGGAGGCTGCCGCGAAAGAAGGGAAACTGCGCGACCTCCCCGGCATGGGCGCCAAGTCCGAAAGCGCGATCCTCGAAGGGATCGCGTCCTTATCCCGCAGGTCGGGACGCATCCCATTGGGACGCGCCTATCCGCTCGCGCAGGAGATCGTCAAGACTCTCAAAAAGGTGAAGGGAGTCGTCGAAGCAGAATCAGCCGGAAGTTTAAGAAGGATGCGTTCGACCGTCGGCGATCTGGATATCCTGGTCGCGGCGAAGGAGTCCGCCCCGGTGATGGATGCGGTTGTCAATCTGCCCGGAGTCTCGCGCGTGCTGGGCAAGGGCGAGACCAAGTCGTCCATCGAATTCACGGATGGAGTCCGCGCGCAGGTGTGGGTGCATCCGCCGGAGAAGTTCGGGACCGCGCTGCAATACGCGACGGGATCGAAAGACCACAATGTGCAATTGCGTCAACTCGCGCTCGATAAGGGATTATCGCTGTCGGAACATTCATTCACGAAAGTAAAGGGTGGAAAAGACCCTTCGACAGGCTCAGGGCAGGAATTTTTCTGCGCCACCGAAGAGGAAGTGTATGAGACGCTCGGCTTGCCGTGGATCCCGCCCGAACTGCGCGAGGATCGCGGCGAAGTGGGTGCCGCCAAAGCGAACAAACTCCCGAAGTTGATCGAACTCAAAGACATCAAAGCGGACTTGCAGGTACACTCCACCTGGAGCGATGGGAAGTTATCCATGCTGGAGATGGCGCGCGCCGCGGCAAAACGAGGCATCCAGGTCATCGCGTTCACCGACCATTCGGTCAGTCTCGGCGTCACCGGCGGACTGAGCATCGAAAAACATAAACGGCAAGCCGCGGAGATCAAGAAGATTCAAAAGCAACTCGGCGACGAGATTTTGGTTCTGCACGCCTCGGAAGTGGAGATCAAAGCCGACGGTTCGCTCGATTATCCCGATGAATTCCTGGCGACCCTCGATCTGGTGCTGGCTTCGATGCACACGTCGCTGAGACAGCCGCGCGAGAAAGTGACCGAGCGCATGATCAAAGCCATCCGCAACCCGCACGTGGACATCATCGGTCATCCAACGGGACGCCTGATCCCCGACCGCGAAGGGGCGGATCTGGACATGGATGCGGTCCTCAACGCCGCGGCAGACCCTTCGACACGCTCAGGGCGGCGCGTCGCGCTGGAGATCAACGCGCATCCCTCCCGCCTCGACCTGGACGATGTGTATGCGCGCCGAGCGAAGGAACTGGACATCCCCATCAGCATCAACACCGACGCGCACTCCGAAGAGGATTTCGACATGCTGTTCTATGGCGTCGCCATCGCCCGCCGCGCCTGGCTGACGAAGAACGACGTGATCAACTGCT
>CAYQOF010000061.1:0-7153 GCA_964419035.1 uncultured Anaerolinea sp.
GTGGAGAGCAGAAAACCAGATGCCTTCGATGAGGAGGACGAACGCTTTCTAAATACGGTTGCGGGCAGCCTCGGAACTGCGTTGGAGCGGCTCCGTCTCTTCAAGTCGGAACAGAAAAGACGGCAGGAGGCGGAAAATCTTCGCCAGGCTGCCACCGCGATTTCATCCACCCTGGACCTCAACAGCGTGCTGGAGGACATCCTGAAAGCGTTGAAGCAGGTGATCAATTACAACAGCGCAAGTGTATTTCTGCTCGAAGGATCCTGGCTCAGGCTGGCGATCTGCCAGGGTTTTTCCGAACCGGAACAACTCGTCAACCAGAAATTCCCGTCGGACGATGAATTATTCCAACTTGTAAAAAGCACCAAGCATCCACTGATCATCGAGGACGCGCGCAAGGACCCGCGTTTCAAGGGCTGGGGCGAATCGGCAGGGGTGCGCGGCTGGATGTCGATCCCGCTGGTCACGCGCGGCGAGGTCATTGGCTACATCACTCTCGATAGCCACAAGGAAGGCACGTACAGCGGGGCGATCAGCGACACCGCAATGGCGTTCGCCCATCAAGCCGCTGCCGCCATTGAGAACGCACGACTGTACGATGAAGCCCAGCGTCGTTTGAATGAAATGGAAACCATCAACCGGGTTTCCGCCTCCCTGCGAACAAGGCAATCGCAAACTGAGATGCTCGAGATATTTCTCGATGAGACGCTCAGGCTGTTGAAGGCTGAGCATGGATCGGTCTGGTTGTACGATCATTCCACCAATATGCACGTCCAGCGGGTCGCGCGCGGCGTCGCCGGAAAGGTCAAACATAATCGCCTCAGATCCGGCGAAGGAATCGTTTCGCATGTTTTTCAAACCGGGCAGGTATACACCACGACGGACTTGAAGAACGACCCCTTGCTTTTCAAGCCGAACCTCGACATCATTCTGCCGGGTTACGGAGGCGCGTGCATCCCGATAAAATCCACCGTTGGCACCCTTGGCGCGGTCATGATACAAATGGAGTCCAGCCGCCAGATCATGGAGCATATCAGCCTCCTTACCGCGCTGGCTGAAATCGTGGGAAACTCGATCCATCGCGCCGAACTGTATGAGCAAAGCCTGGAACAGGTGCGCAGGCTGACGACCCTGCGCGATATAGACTCCGCCATCGCCTCCTCCACAGACCTGCGCGTGACCCTGAACATTCTGACGGATCACACTCTCAAACATCTCAAAGTTGATGCCGTGGACATCATGCTTTACCACCCCGAACTGCAAAGCCTGACCTACCTCACCAGCGCAGGCTTCAACACTCCAACTCCATCGCGTCCGTTGATAAGGATCGGCGAAGGGCTGGCTGGGCAGGTTGTGATGAAAGGAAGAACCGATCACATCACGGATCTGCAAAATTCCAGCGAAGTGAGGCGCGATCCGTTGTTGTTGCGCGAGGGCTTTGTCACCTATATCGGCGTGCCGCTGATCGTTAAAGGGCAGATCAAGGGCGTGTTCGAGGTGTTGCATCGTTCCCCTCTTTCACCCAACGCTGAATGGATGCAATTCCTGCATACGCTGGCTGGGCAGGCTGCCATCGCAATTGACAATTCGCAACTGTTTGAGAACCTGCAGAGATCGAACCAGGAACTCACCCAGGCTTACGATACAACGCTCGAAGGCTGGGCGCGCGCGCTGGAATTGCGCGACCGCGAAACGGAGGGTCATACAAGACGGGTTACTGATCTAACATTACGGTTGGCGCGTTATATGGGTCTCGGTGAGGATGAATTGGTCAACATCCATCGCGGGGTATTATTGCATGACATTGGAAAGATGGGTGTTCCGGACCACATACTAAAGAAGACCGGCACGCTCACAGACGAGGAATGGGACGAGATGCGCCGTCATCCGCAATATGCGTTTGACCTGCTTTCCCCCATTCAGTACCTGCGCCCCGCGCTCGATATTCCCTATTGTCATCACGAACACTGGGATGGCGGCGGTTATCCGCGCGGCTTGAAGGGTGAACAAATCCCTCTCTCGGCGCGCATTTTTGCCGCGGTTGATATCTGGGATGCCCTGCTTTCCGACCGCCCGTACCGAAAGGCATGGCGCCGCGACAAGGTGGTCCAATACCTGAAGGACGTCTCCGGCGTGATCCTTGACCCCAAGGTGGTGGAAGCGTTTTTGAAGATGATCTCCGAGAAGGAAAATAATATGGAATAGCGGTGACCTGCGTCATCGCCCCACAGAGATCGTCCCGCAGGCTGGCATGAAATACCCTGTGCCAACACCTGCGGGGCGATATCATCTTACCCGCAGAAACTTTCTCTTGCCAACCTGCAAAACGCCCGGATGCGGGAAGGGTACATCGCCGCGTTCCAATATTGCGCTGTCCAGCCGCACGCCCTTCTGGTTTATCAGGCGCCGCGCTTCGCTTTTGCTCGAAGCCAGTTTCGCCGCGAGGATCACATCCAGCACACTCTGCCCCGATCCCAATTCGAATTCAGGCATTTCATCAGGGACCTCCTTCTGTTGGAAGGTTTTGATGAACGCATCTTCTGCAGACCTGGCATCTGTCTCTCCGTAGAAGATCGTCACGATCTCGTGCGCCAGACGCATTTTCACATCGCGCGGATGCAGTTTCCCGGCTTCCAGATCTTTTTCGATGATGTCAATCTCATGCGGACTCCAGCGCGTGGCAAGGCGCATGTACTTGCCCATCGCAAAATCGGGGATGGACATGAGTTTCCCGTACATGTCATCCGCGCCTGTGTTGATCGGCACAATATTGCCTGTGGATTTCGACATGCGCTGCACGCCATCGGTTCCTGGCAGGATGCCGGTGATGATGCCGACCAAAGGCTTCTGCCCAAGCGCCTCCTGCAATTTGCGTCCCGCAACGATGATGTTGAATAACTGATCCGTGCCGCCCACCTGCACATCCGTCTGCATCGCGACCGCGTCGTATCCCTGCATCAGTGCATAGAATGTTTCATGCAGGTAGATCGCCTCGCCTTTTTCGAGCCGGTTGGCAAAATTATCACGAGCCAAAAACTGTTGCACGGTAAAGTTCTGCCCCAGCCGGATCAGGTCAACCAGCGACAACTCGCTCAACCACTCACCGTTGTAACGCACCTTTGTCTTCTCGCGGTCGAGCACACGGAAGGCTTGCCCGGCATACGTCCGCGCGTTTTCGGCAACCTGCTCCTCGGTCAGGATGGGACGCGCCTTGTTCTTGTCCGAAGGATCGCCGACCAATGCGGTATAACTCCCGATCAAAAACGTCACCTCGTGTCCCAGGTCCTGGAACTGGCGCAGTTTGCGCATCGAGATCGTATGACCCAGATGCAGGTCGGTGGAGGTGGGATCGTAGCCGCAATACACACGCAGGGGTCTGCCTTCCTTTTGCGCGTCAAGCAAACGCTGGCGCAACTCGTTCGTCATCGCCTGTTTCAATTCATCATCGCCGTACTCCGTGCCCTGCATCAATAGTTCAACCTGTTCTTCGATGTCCATCTTCCATGCCTCCGCTGGAATGAAATCTGTTTCGTTCCACCAAACAAAAACGCGCCCGCGATATGTGGGCGCGTCATCACACACATCGCAATCTCTCATGGATGGGCGTAATAATATTCACTCGTGGTCTTAAAATTCCACATGCGCCCATTATACACGCGAAGCAGTCTTGTGGGCAACATCATTGACCAAGATTGAAGGTGAACGACCAGGGACCCTTGACCGTGTAATACTCGTCGCTGAAGACGATCTGCTCCGCTTCAGCCTGCGACATTGTGTCTGGTCTGGCGACGATCTGCATGGTCTGTACCCCAGCCACGTCTGCGCAGGCAAGCGCAATGGGAATGCCGCGCTCGTCGAGCGATTGCTGGATCTTGGGCATGAAGATCGTGCAATACTCCTCGGCGCGTGGCGGCGCGGCAATGGCATCCACCGTGACCGCAGCCGCCGACAGATCGGCATCCGGCGGGATGTTGAAGAACGAAAGCGTATCGCACCGCAACCCGGATTGCCCCTCGACCGGTTCCTGAATGCGAAGCAGGGTCGAGGAGAAATCGAACACGACGACATCGGCATATTGCAGGCTCGCGCTCCAGATGGACCAGTCTGATCCGTCCAGCAGGGTGAAGCACACATTCATATGCACCTCCTTGCCGTCTCGCCAGGCGCGCTCCGCGCGGACTTCGATGCCGTTGATGTTCTGGCTGAAGGTCAACGGAGCCGCCGCCATCGTGGGGTAGGAGGGGTCAATGTACGCGGTTGGCAGGGACGGGTCCGCTCCGGGGGACAGGGATGGGAAGCAAGCCGTAAGAAACAGGGCAAACACAACGATCAGTTTTCTCATAAAATCTCCTGGAGGGACTATTTGAAAATGTCCTTCAATGCATCTTCGATCTTTGGGAATTGGAATTGATATCCGAGTTCGAGCAGGCGTTTGGGCTGGGAATAGCGTCCTTCGGTGAGCAGAATGCTCATCTCGCCCAGGGGAATCCTCAACAAGGACGCGGGAAGATGAAACCAGTACGGGCGGCGCAAACTCTTCGCGATGGCGCGCATGAACTCTGCATTGGATGTGGGTGTGGGCGCAACAAAATTGAATGGACCGCGCGCGTCCTCGTTTTCTAGCAATAAGCGGACCGCGCGCACATAATCCGCAAGATGTATCCACGGCATTGCCTGTTCGCCGTCGCCAAATTGTCCGCCAAAGAAGAGGCGCGCAGGCAGCGCCATGAGGGGGAACAATCCGCCGCGCCTTGCAAGGATGACTGCATTTCGGGTAATGACACGCCGGACACCAAGGTCTTCAACGGACTGAGTCGCCTCCTCCCATGGAACGGTCAGTTGCGCGAGGAAGTCGTTGGCTGGCGGGGTGGTTTCAGCGGCAAGGCTGTCGCCGCGCAGACCGTAGCGGTTGATGCCGGAGGTTTGCAGGAAAACGCGCGGGCGGCGCGCAGCGTCCTTTATGGCGGAGGCAAGCGCAAGACCGGGCAGGACGCGGGAGTCGTGAAATTTCCGCTTTTGCTTCTTTGTCCAGGGCCAGTGTTCCAGCCCGAATCCGGTCAGGTTGACCACCGAATCCATTTCATTGATGATATGACTCCATCCTTGCGATGTACTTCCGTCCCAATGGATCTGGTTGGGGCGGCTTGGTTTGCGTCGGGTGAGAATAAATACCCGATGGTTATTCTGTTCGAGTGATTTCGTGAGGGCGGTTCCAAGGAAGCCCGAGCCGCCCGCGATCAACACGTTCATTGATACTCCTGCATGACAAAAACGTTTGACGAAAAGACAGTATAACCGATTGTGTTACGTGACCAAAGCGCCGCCCTGTCGGAACTTCACCTTTCCGCCAGGGGCGCGTGGATTGGATCATGCAGCCTGCCAGCCCATCCAACGCGGTTCCGGACGCTGCTGAAAATGGCGCAGGCTTATTTGTATTTCAAAATTGACATCCTTGCCCGCCTCATGTAAACTCCCTGCATGGACATTGACCTCGACCTCTACCGTCACGAAGTGCGCGTTTCGACGAATCCGCTGGTGAGGCTTTCGGCAATTGATGTGTCGCCGGATCACCCCCAGCGGACGTTCGTCTTCATTCACGGGTTTGGGGGTCAGGCGGAACAGTGGCACTACCAGATGCAGAAGTTCCTGGTGGAAAACCGGGTCATTGCATTGGACCTGCGCGGACACGGACTCTCCGATAAACCGGGTCGCGGCTATGAAATGCCCCAGATCATCGAAGATCTGGAAACAGCTCTTACCTTGTTGAAGGTGAAGGGAAAAATTGTTCTGGTGGGACATTCCTTCGGCGGCGCGATCGCCACGGAATATGCGCTCAAGAATCCCGACCGTGTGGAAGGATTGATCCTGATCGCCACGGCAGGCGAGTTCAAACTCAACGCCTATTTCCGGTTTGCGTTGAGCCTGCCGAACTGGTTCCTGCGGGCGGTCAGCCCATTTACCCGGGGTTGGTTGTTTGCCCCGCCCCACGCGCTCAAACCGTTCTACGCCCGCAATCTATCGAAGTGGAAGGGATGGGACAAGTTCCGCGAGTTGACCGCGCCGACGCTCGTCATCCGCGGTCACCGCGACCGGGTGTTCGAGCGTCCGTTGTTCGAAAAGGTGACGGAATCCATTCCCGGGGCGGAAGAGGCGGATATTGGGGTATCAGGCCACATGGTCATGCTTGAACGGCGTGAGGCGTTGAACCGGGCAATCGAGCGGTTCCTGTCCGGCGAAGGTCAACGCTCGTGGCGCGAATCGTCCGGCGCAATCCGCAAGACAACGGGCGGACGCGACGCCTTGCGGCGCGAGAGACCGTGGCTCGAACATTACGAGGCGGGTGTGCCATACACGGTCGGCGTGCCGAACATTCCGCTTCATCATTTGCTGCGTTCCGCGGTGAGACGTTTTCCGAATCATCCCGCGATCTTTTTCGAAGGGAGCAGGCTTTCGTATCGCCGCCTGAACCACGAAGCGAATCGTTTTGCGAACGCTTTGGGCGCGCTGGGAGTGGGGAAGGATACGCGCGTCGTGTTGTTGCTGCCGAACGTGCCGCAGATGGTGATCGGTTTTTACGGGACGATGAAAGCCGGTGCGACTGCGGTCTTCATTCCGCCGATCATCGAACCTGAGGAGATCGTGCGCGAGATCAAGGATTCGGATGCGAGCGTGCTGGTCACACTTTCGATGTGGGCGGGATTGGCAAAACAAATTCAGGAGGGGAGCGGCGTTCCTCACATCGTTCTAACCGACCCGGCGGATTATCTTTCACTCCCGAAGCTGCTGATCTCGAGTTGGCGCAACCGCAACTTTGGTCTGCCGAATTCGCTCCGCTGGAAGGACTGGCTTGGCGCGCAGAGTCGCAAATCTCCGACGGTTGAGGTTGCGCCGGATGACCTGGCGGCGATCATTTACACCGGCGGGACGACCGCGCAATCGAAGGGCGTGATGCTTTCACACCGCAACCTTGTGGCGAACGCCTTGCAGACCCGTCATTGGCTGCCGGATGCCGATGAGGGCAAAGAGAGATTCTTGTGCGTTGTGCCGGTCTTCCACAGTTATGGAATGACGGCGGCCATGAATGTGCCGGTTTCAATCGGCGCGGCGATGATCCTGAAAACACAATTTCAAATCCTGGACATACTCAAAACGA
>CAYQOF010000061.1:7253-13511 GCA_964419035.1 uncultured Anaerolinea sp.
GGCGCGGCGATGATCCTGAAAACACAATTTCAAATCCTGGACATACTCAAAACGATCAGGCGATACAAGCCGACGATCTTCCCCGGTTCGCCGAACATGTACGTTGCGATCAACAACTTTCGCGGCGTGAGAAAATTTGGGATCAATTCGATCAAGGCATGCATCAGCGGCTCCGCTCCGCTGCCGGTGGAGGTGCAGGAGGCGTTCGAGAAACTGACAAAAGGCAAACTCGTGGAAGGGTACGGTCTCACCGAAGCCTCACCGGTGACCCACGCCAACCCGCTCAACGGCAAACGCAAGGTGGGAACCATCGGCATCCCGCTTCCCTCCACTGAAGCGCGCATCGTTGACTTGACGCGGCGCGATAGGGTGGTAAAACAGGGACAGATCGGCGAACTGGCAGTGCGCGGTCCGCAGGTGATGATGGGATACTGGAAGAATCCGGAAGCGAGGAGGGAAGCGCTTACAGAAGACGGATGGCTCTTGACCGGCGACGTGGCGCAGGCGGACGAAGAAGGCTACGTGCGCATCGTTGCACGCAAGGCGGATATGTGGTACCCAAGCAGGTTCAGAAAACAACCTGCCTTCCCCCGTGACGTGGAGGAGGTCATCTATGAAATTCCGCAGGTCAAGGAGGTGGCGGTCACTGCCGTTGCCGGTCATCCGTTCGCGTTCGTGATCGCCGGCAAAGACGCGCCCACGCCGAACGCGGTCATCGCCTATTGCAAGCGCCGGCTGCCGCCGCAACTTGTGCCGCGCTTCGTGTTTTTTCTGGATGACTTCCCGCGCTCGTTCATAGGTAAAGTCTTGAGGAGAGAGCTAGTACGACGATATGAAAAGTACGATTCAAAATAATGTAATCATCCCGGCAAGCGTAAATTATATTCAACAGGGCGAAGGCGCGCCGGTCATTATGATCCATGGCGTTGCAGCATCCCTGCACGATTGGGACGATCTCATCCCTGAACTCTCCAGGTCGGGATACGCATGTTACGCGCTCGACCTGCTGGGTCACGGCGACAGCCCAAAACTCGATTCACGTTCCTATCGAATGGAATGGCTGTTCAGGCATTTTCTCAACTGGGTGACGTCCCTGCGATTGACCCAGCCCGCCATCCTGATCGGACATTCACTGGGCGGCTACCTCGCGCTCGAATATGCGCGGCGCTTCTCTGCCTGGACCCGAGGGCTGGTACTCGTTGATCCGCTTTATTCACGCTCGCAACTTCCTCCGCTCCTGCGGCGGACGTACGGACGCACGGGCTTGAGCAGCCTGATCGTAAGCAAAATCCCGGAATGGATGTTCCGTGCGGTCGTGGATGTCACCAGCATTGCAATGGGACACAGCGTCGGCGGGGCTCATTCCCTCCCTGAACGCGTCCGCGCCCAGACCGCGCTGGATTACACGCGCACTGCGCCGGGCGTTTATCACGTGCCGAATACCGTGGAGGATCTGACGCCGTATCTTTCGTCCATTTCCATCCCGACATTGGTGGTGTGGGGGGAACGCGACCAGACACTCTCGCCTTTGTCGTTCACAAAATTGGTGAATGCCATGCCGCGCGCATTTGGCAGGTCCTTTCGCGCCGGCCACGTGCCGCATCAATCGAACGCGCAGGAATTCGATCAACTTGTCCTAAAGTTCCTGAAGGAAATCGGCTGACCTGCATCGTCCCGACGCGCTGTTCGCGGACGCGATATTTTAAGGTTAATCCCCCGCGTGTCCTCTTGAATTGACCTGCTCTCTGTGCTAAAATGCTGTTCGAAATAGCCAGATGTACGGGGATGCAGCGCCTTTACGCCCACAGATGGCGGCTACAAATGTTCTAAATATCGGAGTAATATTCTTCCATGCGGTGCCCATACTGCCAGCATCACGACTCTAAAGTGCTCGACACCTCCCATGACAGCCACGGCGGAATCCGCCGACGCCGCGAATGCTTCAATTGCGGACAGCGCTTCAGCACCTACGAACGCCCGATCATGGCGACGCCTCTCATCATCAAGCAGGACGGCACGCGTGAAGAATTCGACCGCGAGAAACTGGCGCGCGGCATCCGCATTTCATGCGCCAAGCGGCCCGTCTCCGCGGCGGACATCGAGCGTATGATCGGACAGGTTGAATCTCAATTGCAGAGAATGGGCAAGGCAGAAGTTTCCTCCCGCGTGGTGGGTGATCTGGTCATGAATGGACTCAAGGAAATGGACCAGATCGCCTACATCCGTTATGCCATTGTGTATCTGGGTCTGGACGACCTTCAGTCCATCCGCAAAGAAATAGACCATTTGCTCGAAGGCTAAATAACCGACTGCCAGCATTCTGCCGCAAGGGCGGAGTGCATGTGGCTGTCGGATTTTTGTCTGTAAATCCCGCGCTAATCGGAGCGGCCTGTTGGCCGAGTAGGCGGCGTCGGTTGAGTAGCGTTCCTTGCGTATCGAAACCCGCCGCCATATCGAGACCAACGCAGCGCAGATGAAGCGTTTATTACCTGAATATCAACACATCTGAGGAGAGTGTATCATGACAACCAAAACAGTCACCCCAACCGACAAGGCAAAAAACGGATTACTGCCTACGCCGCCGATGCCGAAGGATTTGCCCGGGGCGCAATTAACGGACAACGCGCGCCAGGTGTTGATGAAGCGTTACGTCCGCCGCGGGGATGATGGCAAGCCCGCTGAAACCGTCGAGGAGATGTTCTGGCGCGTGGCGTATCACGTTGCAAAAGTGGATGAGCAGTGGGGTGGGGACGTTCAGAAGCGCACGATCGAGTATTACCATCTACTCTCCAGCAAGAAGTTTTTCCCAAACTCCCCCACGTTCACAGGCGCGGGGACTCCTCTTGGGCAGCTTGCGGCTTGTTTTGTTCTCCCGATCACTGATGACATGGGACGCGACTCCGCAGGCATCTTCCAGACTTTGCGCGATGCCGCATTGATCCAGCAAACAGGCGGCGGGAATGGATTTTCTTTCTCGCGCTTGCGACCTGCCGGCGCGCTGGTCAAATCCTCGGCAGGGCAGGCAACAGGACCGGTCGGCTTCCTGCGCGTGTACGATCACGCGTTCGGTGAGATCGCCCAAGGCGGAACGCGCAGGGGTGCCAATATGAGTGTGTTGCGCGTGGACCATCCCGACGTGGAGGAATTCATCTCCTGCAAGACCAACGAGAATCACATCACGAACTTCAACATCTCGGTCGGTATCACAGATGAATTCATGCGCGCGGTGAAGAACGACGAGGAATGGGAATTGCGCTTCCCTGAGATCAGCGAGATGAAATACCGCAAATTCAGCGGCACGCTTGAGCAGGCTCAAAAGGAGGGGATTACGCTCCGCACGTACAAGAAGGTGAAAGCGCGCGAGTTGTTCGATAAGATCGTCAAGCAGGCGCATCACAACGGCGAGCCTGGCGTGTTGTTCCTTGATGCGGCGAATCGCAGCAATCCCGTTCCGCATTTGTATCCGCTCGAGGCGACGAATCCCTGTGTGACAGGCGAGACACTAGTTGCAACCCCAAATGGTTGGAAAAGAGCGGACAGCATCAAAGAAGGTGATGAGATTTGCACGGTGCTCGGAATCGGGCGAGTCGCGATGGTTGAAGTGAATGAAAACATGCCTGTGTATGATTTATATCTTTCAGATGGCGCAGTGGTACGCGTTACGGCTTCTCATCAATTTCATGCACGGGATTCACGTACAAAGTTCTTCGAACCGCGACGGCTGGACCAGCTCAAGGAAGGTGATTGGGTAAGGGCGTATCGTGCCGCTATTCCCAATAATCAAGTATCGGGCAAGCCAAATAATATGACCAATCGAGAATATGGTTTTTTGGTCGGCGTATTGGTAGGTGATGGTTGTTATACTCCTCATGCACTCTCCAAGAACGTTGTTCGTATCAGCAGTCACGCAGACGAACATGAATGGAACGAAATATTAACGAACGCCTTTGCCAAAGTCGGTGCAGAGAAAATGTACACCTACGTCAATGAAGGCAGTCGTTCGATGATGATGGATCCGAAGCCTGGTCGTGTAGTGGCTGATTGGGTCAAATCGTTACCTCTCCAGCCTGCGCGTGGTCCGGAAAAGCAATTGCCTGATGTTTATATAAACAGCAATCGCGAGTTTTTGGAAGGGCTGTTGGATGGTTTGTTCTCCACTGATGGCAGTGTGGATTTGCAGAGCAATCACCCATTGGTGCGTTTCCATACGTCTAGTTTGGAACTTGCCCGCCAGTTGCGCCGCATTCTGCTTATGTTTGGCATTTATGCCCGCATCAACACCAGCCAGCGAGCGCGGCACTCCATTGATGGGCGCGTCATTCGTTATGATCGCCCCAAGCATGATGTAACTATTTCAGGCGAAAGCTTTGGAAGATTTTTTGAGCAGATTCGTTTAAGTCATCCCGATAAACAAATGCGCATGGAAGAAGCTGCGTTGAACACCAACTTCACTGGTGGCAATTGGGCTGCAAAAGTTGTTAGGATTGAGCCTGCAGGCGTTGCTGTGGTTTATGATTTGTATGAGCCAAAAAGTGATACCTGGATCACAGAAGGCTTTGTGTCCAGAGGATGCGGCGAACAATGGCTCGGACCTTACGAAAATTGCTGTCTCGGTTCGGTGAATTTGAACGAACACTGCGGACTGCCCGACAAGGAGGGGCGTGGAACTGTGGATTGGGAATCCCTGCGGCAGAGCGTTGTGTTGTCCACGCGCTTCCTCGATGATGTGGTGGAGGCGAACGCGTATGTGCCAGCCGTGCCGCAGTTGAGCGAAGCCGCGCATCGGGCACGGCGCATCGGTCTCGGTATCATGGGTCTGGCGGATTTGATGTATCACGTGGGAGTCCGTTATGGTTCGAAGGAGGGGCAGGAGTTCGGCGCGCAGGTGATGGAGTTCGTCCGTTATCACGCCATGCTGACCAGCATCGAACTGGCGCAGGAGCGCGGTCCGTTCCCCGCCATCGAAGGTTCGATCTACGATATGGATGACATGACGTGGACTCCGCCTCAGTCATTGATCCCGTATCAGAATAACTGGAGCAGACCCGAGTTCCAGTGGGAGGCGATTGTCAAAGGCATCAAACAGCACGGCATCCGCAACGCCGCGCAGACCACCGTCGCGCCGACCGGCACGATTGCCACCGTCGCAGGCTGTGAAGGCTATGGCTGTGAACCCGTCTTCGCGCTGGCGTACATCCGTCACGTCAACGACAACGGCAAAGACCTCAGGCTCACGTATGCCAGCCCGCGCTTCGATGAGGCGCTCAGGAAACTCGGGCTTGGCGAGGAAAAGCGGCAGGAGATCGTCGAGCAGGTGATGCGTGAAGGCACGTGCCAGCACATCAAGGAACTGCCGGGAGCGATGCGCGATACGTTCGTCGTCTCGTCGGATATCACTGCCGAGGAACACGTGCGGATGCAAGCCGCGTTGCAAGCCTTCGTGGATAACTCGCTCTCGAAGACCGTGAACTTCCCAGAGACCGCCACCGAGGACGACGTGGCAAAAGCGTACATGCTGGCGTGGGAACTGGGCTGCAAGGGGATCACCGTGTACGTGACGGGTTCGCGCGAGAAGGTGGTGTTGGAGACGAAGGCGACGGCGGAGAAGAAGGACGCTGGTTTCGATACGACGCCTTCGGCGTCTACTCAACCAGCGGGTCAGACTAAGCCCGAAGTTGCCCCCACATTTTCGCCTGATCCAAAGCGACCGCGCCCGCGCGCATTGACGGGCAAAACATACAACATCGAGACTCCCGTCGGCAAAGCCTTTGTGACCATCAACGAGAACGGAGGCGAGCAGCCGTTCGAGGCGTTCATCAATACGGCGAAGGCTGGCTCGGAGACCGCCGCTGTCTCCGAAGCGATCGGGCGGCTCATCTCGTACATCCTGCGCATGACCTCGCCCATCAAACAGACCGACCGCCTGCGCGAAGTCGTCCGCCAACTCATGGGCATCGGCGGCGGTCGCTCACTGGGACTGGGTCCCAACCGCGTGCGCTCCCTGCCCGACGGCATCGGTCAGGTGCTGGATATGTACCTGCGCGAAAAATCGGGCGAGTCCCCTGTGATGGAAGAAAAGACCAACGGCGGCGCAGGTCACAAGATCGAAGAGGAAGCCGAACTCGCCCGCTCGATGAAGATCGGCGACTTATGCCCCGAATGCGGCGAAGCCGCAGTGGTCAACGAGGAGGGTTGCCGCAAGTGCTACGCGTGCGGGTTTAGTGAGTGTTAGTGCAGGAGACTTCCGAAGTCTTTGCG
>CAYQOF010000062.1:0-13364 GCA_964419035.1 uncultured Anaerolinea sp.
ATCGTCGAGCGCGGCACGCACGAGGAATTGCTCAAGCGCGGCGGTCTGTACAGGGAAATCCATGATTTGCAGTTGATGGATCACGCGAAGTTTGCAGAGGAGGTGGAAGAATTGGTGGAGGAGAGAATATCCCCACGAGAGGAGCATGAACTATAACGCGCTTTGCGGAGAGCGGGAGATTGTCCCGTTCGTACTTCGAAGCGCGAGTGACCACGATATATCCTTTTAAATAAAACTCGTCCTTCGACTGCGCTCCGCTTAGGAAGGAGTATTATTGGAATACCATGCCTTACATTGTTTATATTCTCGAATGTTCTGATGGTTCTTACTATACGGGTAGTACAGACGATATTGGTAAGCGACTGTGGCAACACGAGCAGGGGGTTGCGCCTTCATCGTATACATACAGTCGCCGCCCTCTAAAACTGGTTTGGACTTCGGATGAGACCGCGCGTTATTCAGAGGCGTTGAAATGGGAGCGCCAGATTAAAGGCTGGAGTCGAGCAAAGAAACAAGCATTGATTCGCGGTGACTTTAATGCGATTCATGAAATTGTGAAAGTGGAAAGAAAGAAAAGAGAGCAAAATAAAAGGAACCCTCCGCGCTGAGCGGAGAGACAGTGTTCTTCTGTCTCGCAGTCGAAGCGCAGATAACCTGGAAAAGTATTGTTTGAATGAAATGTGTCCTTCGACTTCGCTCGACAAGCACTCGCTCCGCTCAGGACGAAAGCATTTATGACGACCAAAATCATCCCTCCCGCATTCATCACCCAGTCTGAAGAGCAGCTGGACAAGGGCTACGATCCCAAAGTTGCGCGCGGATTGCTGCAATTCGTTAAGCCCTATTCGAGGCAGATTTTCATTTCCCTGATCTTCATGATCATCGTCACCGCCGCGGCGGTCTCGGGACCGTATTTCGTCAAACTTGCAATTGACGAAGGGATCGGCAAAAACGATCTCACCGCGCTGAGGAATATCGTGCTGGTTTACCTCGCGGTTTCGATCATCCAACTTGTCACAAACTTCCTGCGCGTGCGTATCATGTCGCGTGTGGGACAGCGCGTCCTCTACGATGTCCGCACGGCGATGTTCGATCATTTGCAGAAGTTGTCATTGAGTTTCTACAACCGTTACAGTGTGGGGCGTGTGATTACGCGCGTCATCAATGACGTGGGGACGCTGCGCGAGTTCATCACCTGGGCGGTGCTGGCGATCATCCGCAATGTGCTTGCGATCATCGGAACGCTCGTTGCTATGCTGTCGCTCAATCCGCGTCTTTCGTTGATAACGTTCGCCGTCATACCGCTTATGATCCTTGCGACGATTCTCTATCGCAATACGGCGCGGCGCAATTATCGCAAGGTGCGCGCCGCAGTCTCGTGGACCAACTCTGTGCTGGCGGAGAATGTCAACGGTGTGCGCGTGGTACAGGCATTTTCGCGCCAGGAGCATAACTACAAGAACTTCAGGGATTACGTCAATCGTTACTTCCTCGAGACCAGTCTCGATGCGGCAAAGGTGGCGTCCGCGTTTACGCCCATCGTGGATGTGCTCGGGGCGATTGCAACCGCGCTCGTCGTGTATATCGGCGGCACGGCTGTGTTGGGAGAATCGATCACGGCAGGCGTGTTGATCGCGTTCGTGTTGTACATTGATCGCTTCTTCGATCCCATCCGTGACTTGAGCCGCCGCTTCGATACGCTTCAATCCACGATGGCGGGCGGCGAACGTATCCTCGAACTGCTCAACACACCCGTCGAGGTTCGGGATGTGGAAGATGCGCGTGAAATGGGATCAATTATCGGCGGGGTCCGATTCGAGGACGTCTCGTTTTACTATAAGGATGACCAGCCAAGCCGCGCTTCGACTGCGGACTTCGCAACGACCGCTTCGTCCTCCGCTCACCGTAGTCCCGATTCTTTTCGGGAGCGCGAGGATCTTGTCCTGGATGGGATCAATCTGCACGTGGACGCGGGGCAGACGGTCGCCTTGGTGGGGGAGACGGGCGCGGGCAAGACGACCATCGTCAAACTGCTGGCACGCTTCCATGACCCGACTTCGGGCTGTGTGCGCGTGGACGGCGTTGACCTGCGGACGGTGACTCAGGGCAGCCTGCGCCGGCAGATGGGCATGGTGCTGCAGGACCCGTTCCTGTTCAACGGGACGGTGAAGGAAAATATTCTGTTCGGCAGGCTCGAAGCGAGCGACGAGGAAGTGATCGCCGCGGCGAAGGCGGTCGGCGCGCATGAGTTCATCATGGGCTTGAAAAATGGATATGACACTTCGGTGGAGGAAGGCGGCGCGACGCTGAGCGTGGGACAGCGTCAGTTGATCTCGTTCGCGCGCGCATTGCTCGCCGACCCGCGCATTTTGATTTTGGACGAAGCGACCTCCTCTGTGGATACGCAGACCGAGCAGATCATCCAACGCGCGCTTGCAACCCTCCTGAAGGGACGTACATCCTTTGTCATCGCACATCGTTTATCCACGATCACGAACGCAGATAAGATCGTGGTCATTCACGATGGGAAGATCGTAGAGCAGGGAACACACGCCGAGTTGCTGGCGAATCAGGGGATGTATTATGAGTTGTATAGGACGGGATTTCAGGAATAGGGAATTTGGGATTGTTGTATAATGGTTCCATGCCATTCGAACCTGAGTTCATCCGGAGCGAGATAGATAATCAGTCATATATCATCTCGCTGCACGCGGACGATGAACGGCTGGCAGATGGCTTGACCATGGAAGAATTGGAAACCGCGTTGAAGAATTGTGAAGTAATCGAATCGTACCCTGATGATCCCCGCGGTGAGAGTTGCCTGGCGCTTGGCTTTGTTGATGAAAGACCTGTTCATGTTGTGTGTGGAAGAAATAAGGCTGGGCATTTGGTTCTGATTACTGTATACATCCCTGCCATGCCCAAATGGAAAGACCCGTACACAAGGAGCCGTTAGATTTTGGAGGCTGAAATGACCCATCAATACGATGATTGCTATTTTTGCGGCGGCGCCGTGGAAGAGCGCCTCGCGCCGCGCGAGATTCGCTGGAAGGGCGAATTATTGGTGTTCGAGAATGTGCCAATGGGCGTTTGTGTCCAGTGCGGAGAAAAATTCATTCGTCCTGAAGTGGCAAAGAAGATTGACGCCGCGCTCCAGTCCAATAAGCGGCCAAGCCGCGTTTTGCAGGTTCCTGTCTATCAATATCAAATGGATGCAGCCTGAGAAAATATCTTCGTGCAAATGGATGTGTTCGCGTACGCGTGAATGGTCGCCTTTCGATAACTCCCGACGCTTTTGGTGGTATCGGGAGCCTTTGATTTTTCGTGCAGCCTGTTGAGTTCACTAAACAACCGACGAGGTATACAGGACGAACGCGGATAAGATCGCGGTCATTCACGATGGGAAGATCGTAGAGCAGGGAACGCACAGCGAGTTGCTGGCGAATCAGGGGATGTATTATGAACTTTATAAAACGGGGTTTCAGGAGTGAGCTACCGGGCGTATAATTACGCCCCATGACAACCGCCTGGAAAATCACGGAAGCCTCGAGCCAGCCGATCTCCGTCGCGGGATCGGATTTTGATTCGATCACGCTCGATCTCCCCGCGGGGCTGTACACGACCTTCCGCACGTACGACAAGCGGCGCAAGGTGCCCGGGCTTTCGGGGCATCTGGATCGTTTATATGTGCCCGCCGAGCGCGAGGAAACACCTGTTGTTCGGACGAGGGCAGGTCTGCGCGCCATGCTTGCCGAGTTGTTGAAGATCCTTGCGCCCGATGAAGCGCGCGTGCGCCTGATATTGGACACGTCCTCTCCCGAACGAGGAACGTTGTACGTGCTGGCTCAACCCATCGTCGCCCTGCCTGGGGAGGTTTATCAAAACGGTGTGCATGTGAATCTTTCGTTTATCCAAAGAGAGAAGCCGAATTTGAAACAAACGACATTCATCTCCCAGTCATCGGATGAACGCAAAGAGATACATGATGATGTGCATGAAATCCTGCTCACACACAACGGACGAATTCTCGAGGGGATGACGAGCAATTTCTTTTATGTGCGCGATGGTGTATTGTGTACGGCAGGGAAGGAAGTTTTGTCCGGTATTACGCGGAAGATCGTGGTTCAACTGGCGAGGGGAATGGGAATCAAGGTGATGTATCGCTCGCTGCGCGTGGAGGAGATTCCGCAGATCAGCGAAGCATTCATCACGAGCAGTTCGCGCGGGGTGGTGCCTGTGGTGCAGATCGCGGGTCAACGCGTGGGGGAAGGGATGGTTGGGGAAATTACGCGGCAGTTGTCGGCTGGGTATGAGGCGAGGATCGTCGGGTTGTCAGAGCCCATTGTGTCTTGATGTCATTGCGAACGTTGGTCGAGTACGAAGGTATCGAGACCAACGCAAAGCAATCTCCCACAGAGTCTCGAGGGGATTGCTTCGCAAAGTATGCTCGCAATGACATTTGATAAAATTCGTCCATGAAGCGGCGCGCCTGTCTGTTGATTCTCATCCTATTCGCGTCATGCCAGCCCGCGGCTGTTTCGGTGACCCAAACACTGTCTCCGCCTCAGATCGTGATCGAGACTTTCACGCCGATTCCCACTGACACACCCGAACCGCAAACACCGACAATAACGCCGATCCCGTTCCTGATGTATCCGTACACGATTCAGGGGTTGCGCGAGCGTCAATATCATGGCGGAAGCATCACGATCCTGTCGGCGTTCAGGGTCGCGGATGAATTCACGAGTTATCTGATCAGTTATCCCAGCGACGGCTTGACGATCACAGGCGTCATGCAAATCCCGGCGGGCGAGGGATCGTTCCCCGTCATCCTGATGAATCACGGTTACATCAGCCGAAGCGCGTACAGTTCGGGCGACGGCACGGACCGCGCTGCGGAATATCTCGTGCGGCGCGGCTATATCACGCTCTCGTCTGATTATCGCAGTTGGGGCGGGTCGGATATCGGTTTCAGTTTCTTTCACACAGGTCTGGTCATTGATGTGATCAACCTGATGAACGCGGTCTCCTCCATCCCGCAGGCGGATGCGGCGCGTATCGGGATGTGGGGGCACAGCATGGGCGGCGGGATCACGACCAAGATCCTGACGATTGATTCGCGAGTCAAAGCCGCCGTGTTATATGCGCCCAATTCTGCTGACGATGCCGACCTGATCGCGCGCTGGGGATATGGCTGCATCGGCGACGTGCGGACAAGCGACCTCCTGCAAAACTGCAACGCGGCGGATGTGATCCCGTCGGATCTATCGCCCGATCTGATCGAGGTGTATCAATCTGCCGCGCTCGACCCGCAGATGCTCAGGTTGATCGCCCCGATTCATTACCTGGACCTTGTGTCTGCTCCGGTTCAAATCCACATCGGCTCAGCGGACGGCGATTTCATCGGCTCGACTCCGCCCGAATGGTCGTACAAATTGAATCAGGCGTTGCTCGACGCGGGGAAGAACGTCGAGCTGTACCAGTATGAAGGTGAAAGACATTCGTTTATCGGTGATGCGTGGTTGACGTTCATGAACCGCGCGGTACGGTTTTTTGATGAGCAGGTGAAATAGCCGTATATCATTGCGAGCGGGGCCGCGCTGAGCTCAGCGTTTACAAAGCATGTGCGCCACGAAGCGATCTCCCGTCATTGTGCGAGGGGGGATTGCTTCCCGCAGGTCGCAATGACATAAATCCTGGGAGTATTTTATGAATATCGTCCGCCCTCGCATGATCTTGTTGAACGAGGAACAAAAGCGCGAAATCCACGAATATACGATGAAGATTCTCGAAACGACCGGCGTGCGCGTGGATTCGCCGTCCGCGTTGGCGATGCTCGAGAAAAAAGTCGGCAGTTCGCGGATCGAGGGAAGAACCGTGCGGATCCCGAGGGAACTGGTCGAATGGGCGATCAACGTCGCGCCGAAGCGGATCCAAATCTACGACCGTCGAGGAAATCCGCAATTCCAGATTGGCGGGGAGGAGGACCGCACGCGCTTCGGTATCGGCGTCACCGCGTTGTATTATCAGGAACCCGAAACGGATACGCCCGTGCTGTTCCAGCGCAAGCACATGCAGGACATGGTGCGCGTCGGGAATAAACTTCCGCATTACGACATGGTCTCGACTGTGGGCATTGTGCGCGATGTGCCCGAGAATCTGACCGATCTTTACGGAAGCCTCGAACATTTCGCGAACGGAATCAAGCCGCTGGTGCTGCTCTGCTCGGACGAGAAAAAATTCGACGATGTGATGCGTATGTTCGAGCATTTACATGGGGGCGGCCTCGGTGAAAAGCCCTTCATCATCCCGTATTTCAATCCCGTCTCGCCGCTGGTGATGAACGAGGGCACGGTGGACAAGATGAAGACCGCCATCGAACGCGGTTTGCCGGTCATCATATCGAATTACAGCATGTCGGGCGCGACCACGCCGATCACACCCGCAGGAACGATCGCTGTTTTGCTTGCGGAATTGCTCGCGGGTTTGGTCATCGGTCAGTTGTACAAAGAGGGCGCGCCGATGTTCCTCGGCATGCTGCCGGTGTACTTCGACATGAAAACGCTGATGAACTTTTACGACCCGCAGTCCATCCTCGTCAGCCTTGCGTGCTCGGAGATGATGGCGCATTACAATGTGCCGCATTGCGGGACATCGGGGAGCGGCACGGGCTGGGGCATGGATTTGCTCGCCGCGGAGACGTATTGGATGAACACGCTCATGTTCGTTCTGACGAAGGGAGGGCTGGCTCCGTTTGTCGGCGATACGCTCGGCTCCAAAGCCATCTCCCCGCTGACGTTCATCTACTGTCACGAGATCATTGACCAGGCGCGGCGCCTCGCCAATGGTTTCCATCTCGACGACGCGCATGTGGGACTTGAGGAGATCAACGGCGTTGGCGCGGGCAGGAGTTACGTCGCCGCGCCGACAACGCTCAAGAAATACAAGACCGGCTATTACGTCAACCCCATCTTCCCGCGCTGGAGCATGGAAAAATGGATCGAAGCCGGTCAGCCGCACGCGCAGGAGTGGCTGAGGGATTATTCGATTGAATTCTTGAAGGATCTGCCCGCGCCCGAGGATCACGAGGAGTTGATGAGGAAGGGGGAGGAGTGGATCGAGAAAGTGGAAAGCGATGCCCTGAGCTGACAGGTTGAGCTTGTCGAAACCACATCAAAGGGTGGAAAGTGAGAAGGGGTCAGCGAGCGGTGCGCAAAGGTATAATTACCCTATGATTTACATTCTTCGGAGCAAGGCGGCTTTGGAACAGATCGCTGACATGTTGAAAGAATACGAAACCATGATAAAGATCGTTGTGGATGTCCGTCGCCGGGTTTTGGCAGGAGGCGGAGAGATGTACTCCGATTGCGAATCTGTTTTACTGGATGATGGGAGCGAGCAGGATGATTTGTGGGGCGCGAACTGGTATCCTGCCGAGCAGCAGGTTATTTACGAATCTTTGATCAATATTCGCCCCCGGCTGGGAAACCGCAGCATTTTGATTCAGAGCGAGGAACTTCGCCAACAGGTCAAATCCATCACGCTTGAATTGTTGGGAGGCGTTCGATGATGGCGAACAAGGAAAAAATGCGTGAGCGTTTTTTACGCGACCCGCTGCCGCGCCGCCTGGGCGGCTTGGCGGCGACGTTTGGGAGGATTTCTTCCACTGCGCGCGAATCAACCGATCCAGCGAATGTTGCCCGTTTACTGGAAGAAGCCAAATATCTCATCGAATGGACAGCCGCTGACGCGGAACCCGAGATCGCGGCAGAGTTGGTTTCGATGCAAACCCAGGTCAACCTTTGGCTTAGAGCGTGGGATAAAGTCAGTGCTGTAAGAGAGCAACGTACGTTGCTTTCGGTGCAGGCAAAACATTGGTCCGACCGCGCGCTGGGTTTTTCTGGATTGGCGTAGAAACTGATGATTGACACATCCCGGTCACAGTCGTAAAATCCCCCCTGTTTGTCGGGCGAAAGCCTGTAAATTTTATTCCTTCGGGAGGAGCTGCCCATTATGTATGCCATGCAAGGACTCACCACCTTGGAGGCGGTTGCGATCTGGGCTGTGTTTGGCGTTGCCATACTCGGTCTTTTGTACGCGATTTTCCTCCGCTCCCAGATCCTGCGCGAGGATAGCGGTACGCCAAAGATGCAGGAGGTATGGGGCGCGATCAAAGATGGAGCGAACGCTTATTTAGGCAAGCAGTTACGCTCCATTTTGCCTTTAATAGGCATTTTGACGATTGCGCTGTTCTTTTCCGTTTATATCGTGCCTCCTACTCCTGAGGCGGTGGAGTGGCATTGTACTGCCGTTCAGAAGGTGGGTCCTTCTCACGATGCGATCGAGGCATGTATTGCATCCATGACCCCCGAGGGGAATCTTGCTGCCTACAGTCAGGTGCAGTTGCTTATTGGCGTGGCGCGCGCGTTTGCCTTTGTCATGGGCGCGGTCTTTTCCTTGACGGTCGGTCAGATCGGCATGCGCATGGCAGTCGAGGCGAATGTGCGCGTCGCTTCGGCTTCCAGAAAATCGTTCGGCGACGCGCTCCGCATCGCCTACCGCGCCGGGACGATCACCGGCATGTTGACCGACGGACTCGGTCTGCTTGGCGGAACCGTCATCTTTATCGTTTTGGGTATCGCCGCGCCGGATGCTTTGCTTGGCTTCGGCTTCGGCGGCACATTGCTGGCGTTGTTCATGCGCGTGGGCGGAGGCATCTACACCAAGGCGGCGGACGTCGGCGCGGACCTGGTTGGGAAGGTGGAGGCAGGCATCCCTGAGGATGATCCGAGGAATCCCGCTGTGGTGGCGGACCTCGTGGGCGACAATGTCGGCGACTGCGCCGGCATGGCTGCGGATATCTTCGAATCCTACGAAGTGACGATCGTTTCGGGACTGATCCTGGGTCTGGCGCTCTGGCACATTACCGGGCGTCTCGAGTGGATCATCTTCCCGCTCGTGGTGCGCGGCATCGGCGTTTTGTCTTCCATCTTCGGCACGTACGCAGTGAGAGGCGGACCGGGCAAGAGCGGCGACGCGATGGCGGCGATCTTCCGCGGCTACCTGACTTCGGCGGCGATCTCGGGCGCGATGTTCTTTGCCGCTGGTTATCTGTACATGAAGGATACGATGGCGGATTACGGCGGCTGGTGGCGTTCCCCGATGGCGGTTGCGGTCGGCGTTTTGCTTGCCATCCTCATTGACCGTCTGACCGAGTATTTCACGGGAACTCATGCCGCGCCGGTGAAAGATATCAAGAAGGCGGCGGATACAGGTCCCGCGACGTTGATATTGCAAGGCGTTGCGGTCGGTTTTGAATCTTCAGTGTGGTCCATTATCGTGCTTGCGTTGACCATTGTGTCGTCCATCTTCATCTTTGGGACGATCCCCGGCGTCACCGGCGCGGAACAGGCGACTTTCATCCTTTACGGCGTGGCGATGACCGGCATCGGCATGTTGACCCTGACCGGCAACAACGTGGCGATGGACTCGTTCGGTCCAATTTCCGACAATGCGAACGGAATTGGTGAAATGTCCTGGTCGGGTAAGAACGATAAAGGCACCCGCGACGCGCAGCAGATCATGGCGGACCTCGACGCGGTGGGCAACACGACCAAAGCCATCACCAAGGGCGTCGCCATCGGTTCCGCGGTGATCGCGGCGGTCTCGCTCTTCGGTTCGTTTCTTGTGGATGTATCCCGTTCGCAGACCGCTCTCGGCGTCCCGCTGGCTCAACAGATCCAGTCCATCGGCATCCGTGTTGACGTTCCGCAGGTGTTCGTGGGGATGCTGCTCGGAGGCGCGCTGCCGTGGCTGTTCTCTTCTTTTGCCATTCAAGCAGTGAGCCGCGCGGCTTTCCTTATCGTGTTGGAGGTGCGCCGCCAGTTCAAACTGGGTGTGCTGGATGGAAAGGTCAAGCCGGACTATGCCCAGGCGGTTTCGATCTCCACCACAGCCGCGCAGAAGGAACTTGTCTCGCTGGCATTGCTCGGCATCGTGACTCCGATCTTCGTCGGCTTGACCCTGGGCGTGGAGGCGCTCGGTGGATTCCTGGCAGGCATCATCGTCTCCGGTCAGTTGCTGGCGGTATTCCTCAACAACTCCGGCGGCGCGTGGGACAACGCCAAGAAATTGATCGAGGATGAACCCAAAGACCCGGCGAGGAATCTCGGAAAAGGTTCCGAACGGCACAAGGCTGGCGTGGTGGGCGATACGGTCGGCGATCCGTTCAAGGATACAGCCGGTCCCGCGCTCAACCCGATGATTAAGGTGGTGAATCTGGTTGCCGTAATCATCTCGCCCGTCGTGGTGAAGTATTCGGGCGCCTCGCTTGGCGTTTGGGTTGTTGCTATTCTTTTGCTCGGCGTGCTGGCTTGGGCGGTGGCGCGCTCGAAGGCTCCGGCGAAATCCATGTCGGCGGAGGAAGTGGGCGGATTGCCCGCTCATTCCACCGCTCCGATCCGCGCTTCTGCCCGGTCGGTTGTCAAGGGTAAAAAGAAAAAGTAGGATCGTTGTGATGAACAGCCCGCCATCGGCGGGCTGTTCGCATTTAATGGGCATGGGAATGGATTTTCTTGACACAATCCCTTTGCGCTTGTAAAATCTGTCCTCCTAGAGAGGGCGCAGTCTTTTTCTTCATCCTGCACGCATAAAATTCAGGATTTAACGAAGGATGCGATCCTTCGCAAAAACCACCCTATCCTATCGAGACTTGGAGGATTGTCATGCAGTTTGACCTGTTTGTATTGCCTGCAACAGTCAGACCCCCATTGCCGTTATTGTGGTGGCTGGGTCCGATAGCGGCGTTGATCGCGCTCGGTTTTGCCTTCCATCTTTACCGCCAGTTGATGCAATTGAGCGAAGGCAGCAACAAAATGGTGGAGATTGCCCAGGCAGTGCGCGAGGGCGCAATGGGATATCTGAAAAGCCAGTACCGTATGGTGGGCATCGTTTTTGCCGTATTGTTCGCGCTTTTTCTGGTTCTGTCCTGGTTCAATCTTCAAGACCCGATCGTGCCGTATGCCTTCTTGAGCGGCGGTCTGTTCTCCGGCTTGTGCGGTTTCATCGGGATGAAGACGGCGACCAACGCCTCGGCTCGCACGACCTTCGCGGCGACGAAAAGCCTGAACAGCGCATTGCAGGTGGCTTTGCGCGCCGGCGCAGTGATGGGGTTGGTGGTGGTTGGATCTGCCCTGTTGTACATCACTGCCTGGTTCTTTTTGTTGTATAACGTCTTCCCGATTCTTTTCCCGGATGGTTTCTTCAGTATTGCCGAAAATCCGCTGCCCCAGATCACGGCGGTCATGCTCAGTTTTGGCATGGGCGCTTCGACCCAGGCATTGTTCGCCCGGGTGGGCGGCGGAATCTACACCAAGGCGGCAGACGTCGGCGCGGATCTGGTCGGGAAGGTGGAGGCAGGCATCCCTGAGGATGATCCGAGAAATCCCGCCACGATTGCGGATAACGTCGGTGACAACGTCGGCGATGTGGCAGGCATGGGCGCGGACTTGTACGAATCCTATGCAGGTTCCATTCTTGCGACTTGCGCGCTGGGCGTGGCGGCGGTCGGACCGGCAGGCGCGGACATGTCGTTGAGTTTGTTGTATATTTCCGCGCCGATCGCGCTGGCGGCGCTGGGAATCATCCTTTCGATCCTCGCGCTGTACCTGGTGCGCTCGAAAGAGGATGCGACGCAGGGTGAGTTGGTTGGCGCATTGAGCCGCGGCTTGTATGTCAGTTCGGCGGGGATTGCTCTTCTGTCATTGCCTCTGTTTTATTTCATGGGTCTCTCGAACTGGCTGGCGTTGTGGATCGTCGTGTTGACCGGTCTTGCTGTGGGGATCGCGGTTGGCAAACTGACGGAATATTACACCTCCCATGCTTTTTTCCCGACCCGTCATATTGCGAAGCAGGCTAGCACCAGTACGGCAACCGCCATGATCGAGGGGCTTGCGCTCGGAAAGCGCTCCAGCAGTCTGCCTGTGGTTGCGATCCTGTTCGGGATCGTGGTCAGTTATTACGCGGCGGGCGGTATGGATAATATCCTGATGGGTCTGTATGGTGTGGGACTGGTGGCGGTCAGCATGCTCTCGACGCTTGGCTTTACGCTTGCCACCGACGCCTACGGTCCGATCGCGGACAATGCCGGGGGAAACGCGGAAATGTCCGGTCTCAAGGCTGAGGTCCGTCACCGCACCGATCAGTTGGATGCGGTCGGGAACACGACCGCCGCCATCGGCAAGGGATTCGCGATCGGTTCCGCCGCGCTGACCGCCATGGCTTTGCTCGCCGCCTATCTCGAATCAATCCGCCTTGCGTTGGGCGAATTGCGCGGTCTGACGGGTCTGATGGTGAACGGCAGGATGATCCCCATCGCCGAGTTGACCATGCAGAATTTCGTCACCTATTACAATGTGACCCTGCTCAATCCCGCCGTTTTGGTGGGTGTGTTCAGCGGGGTCGCCACCGCGTTCTTCTTCTCCGCGTTGACCATGAGCGCGGTCGGACGCGCCGCCGGCGGCATGGTGGAGGAGGTCCGCCGCCAGTTCCGCGAGATCAAGGGCATCCTCGAGGGCAAAGCCAAACCGGATTATGCCCGTTGTGTGGAGATCAGCACCCAAGCCGCCCAACGCGAGATGATCAGTCCGTCCCTGCTTGCCATTATCGTCCCCGTGCTGATCGGCGTTGTGTTCGGCGTGGCGGGCGTGCTCGGCTTGCTCGTGGGCGGCTTGGGGGCAGGCTTCTCGCTGGCGATCATGATGTCCAATGCGGGCGGCGCCTGGGACAACGCCAAGAAGTACATCGAGAGCGGTGAATACGGCGGCAAGGGCTCGAATGCCCACAAAGCGGCGGTCGTGGGTGATACGGTCGGCGACCCGTTCAAGGACACCTCCGGTCCCTCGCTTAACATCCTGATCAAGTTGATGTCCATGGTCTCGGTCGTCTTCGCAGGTCTGATCGTGGCGTTCGGCAATGGTCAGGGGTTGTTGTTGATGCTGTTGGGGAGGTAGATTTTTTGGGTTTCAAGGCGAACTCCCGATGGAAATGTCGGGGGTTCGCTTGTTTAACGGCTTTGTAAAGAAATTTAAAGAATCCATGCGAGGGTTTTTGGGTTGCGCTGCGCGAATGTGTAAATAAATCCGGCAATGAGGAATGTGATCAAAAAGTTTATATCGAGCAGTTGTGCAGGCGCGGTTGTGAACGCGACGATCCAGAGCCACGTTTTATCGTGCAGGGCGTGACTCCCGATGCGATGTACCGCACGGACAATGAGCGCGGCGACCGCTGGCTGCATCCCCAAAAAGACGGACTGGAGGAGCGGCGTGTTGATCCCATACGTGACGTAGAACCACGAGAGCGCGAAC
>CAYQOF010000063.1:0-13239 GCA_964419035.1 uncultured Anaerolinea sp.
CTTCTTTCCTCTTTCATCTTTTATCTTGATTGAATTCGACAAACTGAACACAAACACACAAGGAGTAAACATGTCCATCGTAAATGCAAAAGAGATCATGGTCGAGGCGGCGAAGAACGGATACGCCATCGGCGCGTTCAACATCACCGACCTGCTTCAGTTCGAGGCAGTGATTGACGCCGCTGTCGAGACCAAATCGCCCGTCATCGTGCAGACCTCGGTCAAGCCGTCCAAGTTCCTCGGCACGAAGATGATGGTGGCGATCTACCGCACGCTGGCAGAGTCCGCGCCGGTGCCGGTCTGCCTGCACCTCGATCACTGCACGGAAGTTGATTACTGCAAGAAGTGCGCGGATGCCGGTTACACCAACATCATGATTGACGCCTCCAAACAGCCGTTCGAGGAGAACATCCGCCAGACGAAGGAAGTGGTGGATTACTGTCACAGCGTCGGCAACATCTCCGTCGAAGGGGAGTTGGGAACGGTCGGGGGAGTCGAGGATCAGGTCAAGGTCGCGGAGGACGAGGCGCAGTTGGCGAATCCCAAACAATCGGTGGAGTTCGTCGAGCGC
Organism: uncultured Anaerolinea sp.; assembly: GCA_964419035.1. GTDB lineage: Bacteria > Chloroflexota > Anaerolineae > Anaerolineales > Villigracilaceae > Defluviilinea. The sequence continues at coordinate 572 of CAYQOF010000063.1, forward strand.
ACGGGCGTGGATATCTTCGCCCCCGCCATCGGCACCGCGCACGGCGTGTACAAAACCAAGAATCCCAAAGTGGATTTCGAGCGCATGGCAACCATCCACAAGATGCTGAACGGGAACGGCATCAAGACCCCGCTCGTCGTCCACGGCGGGACCGGCTTGCCCGATGATTACATCGAGAAACTGCTGGCGGCGGGCGGAGCGAAGTTCAACGTGTCCACCGAGTTGAAGCACACGCTCATTGACACGAAATGGGAATACATCAACGCCCACCGCGACGAGTACGATCCCGGCAAACTGGATGTGGCTGTCCGCGACGCAACGCGCAAAGTCGTGATGCACTGGATGGAAAAGTTGAAGAGCGTCGGGAAGGCGTAAAAGAGACTAGAGGATTAGAGACTGGAGAATCGGAAAATGAAACAAATCGAAGAATACTACGCCCCATGGGTCAAGGGCATCCCGATGTACGTTTCGGATCACATCGAGAAGGCGTGGCGCGACCCGTCCCTGCATCGCATGATGTCCAACGAGAACCCGCTTCCGCCCTCGGACAAGGTGTTGGACGCGATGTACAAATACGCGAAGATGGCAAACCGCTATCCCGATCAGGGACTGGTCGTGCGCACCAGGATCGCCGGGATGAACAACGTGGACGGTCCTGAAAATGTGATGATCGGCAACGGCTCCAGCGAAGTGTACGACAACATCTTCCGCATGTTCGTCGTTCCGCAGCACGACGAGATCATCCAGCACACGCCGTGCTTTGCCATCTATCAACTGCGCGGCACCCTGCTGGGCGCAAAGATGGTCAACGTGCCGATGATCTACAAGGATAATTACCTGCACTTCGATCCCGATGGGATTTTGAACGCCATCACGGATAAAACCAAGATCATCGTCATCGCCAACCCGAACAACCCGACCGGCAACTTCATGGATGCAAAAGACTTCGTCCGCATCGCAGAGACGGGCATCCCCTTCGTGATTGACGAGGCGTATGTGGAATACTCCGGTCTTGGCATGTCGCAAGTGCAGTTGACCAAGAAATACAAGAACGTGTTGATCACGCGCACACTGTCGAAGGCGTACGGGCTGGCTGGGATGCGCTTCGGCTACACCATCGCGGACAAGGACGTGATCGCCCAGATCTCCGGCTCGCTCCTGCCCTGGAACGTCGGGACGATCCCCATGTGGGCGGCGCTCGCGGCATTCGAGGATCAGGAGGGACTTGCCGAGCGCGTCAAATTCAACAACGAGGCTGTGGACTACATCACCGAATCCTTGAGCGTAATCCCCGGCTTCGTCGTCTTCCCGTCGAAATCGAACTACATCCTGTTCGACTGCGGCGGGACGGGCAGGACCGGCAAGGAGATCCTCGCCTACGCCGAGACGAAAGGCATCATTCTGCGCGGCGAGAGCAAGAAGTATGGAAGCGACGGCTGGTTCCGCGTCACGATTGGCTCGAAGGAAGAGAACGAGTTGTTCGTGAATACCGTGTTGGAATTCTTCGGGATGAATAAATGAATTAACCACGAAGGACGCAAAGGAGCACAAAGGAACAAAGAATTAAACCTTTGTGTCCCTTTGTGACCCTTTGTGGTGAAAGGAGTTGACATGGCAGTCAAAGCAGTCTTTTTCGACCAGGACGGCGTGATCATTGACACCGAGCGCGATGGTCACCGTGTCTCGTTCAACATGACCTTCAAGGAATTCGGCTTCACCGACGAATGGGACGTGGAGTACTACCACGAACTGCTTCAGATCGCGGGCGGCAAGGAACGCATGAAGCACCACTGGAAGACGAAGGGCTTCTCCAAACCGTTGACCGAGGAAGAGATAGATAACCTCGTCAAGGAGATGCACAAGCGCAAGACCGCGCTGTTCGTGGAACTGATCGAGACGGGAAAACTTCCCTTGCGCCCGGGCATTCACCGGTTCATGAAAGAGGCGATGGAGGCGGGCTTGAAGATCGCGGTCTGCACCACATCCAATGAACAGGCGGCGAAAGCCATCACAGAGAAGATCCTCTCCGACATCAAGTTCGATCTCGTGCTGGCTGGCGACGTGGTCAAGAACAAAAAACCCGATCCCGAGATCTACAACCTCGCGCTCTCCAAACTGGATTTGAAACCCGAGGAAGTGTTCGTGGTGGAGGATTCCAAGAACGGCGTCAAAGCCGCCAAAGCCGCCGGGCTGAAGACCATCGTCACGACGAACCACTACACCGAAAAAGAGGATGTGAGCGCAGGCGATGTGATCGTTTCGTCTCTCGGCGATCCTGATGGAGAGAAAGCCGAACTCCGCAAGGGCGAGATACCGGGATTCGACGACGTTGTGCATGTCCAACAACTTGTGGAAGCGTTTTCAAGGTAAGACCGCAATCACAACCTCGCGGCGAAAAAAGGATGTGAAGAATCACCTCTTCACATCCTTTGCTAATATCCTGCACATGAATTCCCTTCTTCCTTGTTTATCGGCGGCTGCAAATTCCAAATGCTCTTATCATGGATCGCGTATATAATACCGCCCGCCATGTCATCAAGAATCTCCCGCCTCTTCCGGCAAGCCGATATTCCCCCCGAATATCACTCCAACTTCCTGCATCTCTACCTCGACATCGCCTGGTTCGGCGTGCTCAGCGGTTCAGCCATCAACTTCCTCAGCATCTATGCCACCCGCCTCGGCGCAACGACCCTGCAGATCGGCTTGATCGGCGCGATGTCCGCCGTCGTCAGCCTCTTTCTCGCCATCCCCGCCGGGCGCTGGCTCACGAAGCGGCACACGGGGCGCGCCATCTTCTGGACCTCCGTTCTCTATCGCATCGGTTTCATCCCATTCATCTTCCTGCCCCAAATGTTCGATGACGCGGGGCAGATCGTCGCCATCATCGTCATCACCTTCCTCATGGCGATCCCGCTTACGCCGCTCGGCGTCGGTTTCAATGCCCTCTTCGCTGAAGCCGTGCCGGAAAACTACCGCGCCCACGTGGCAGGCATCCGCAATGCCATGCTCGCGGTCTCCTTCATTCTTGCCTCGCTTGTCAGCGGATATATCCTCGACACCGTATCGTTTCCCATCGGCTACCAGATCGTATTCGGGATCGGGGCATTCGGCGCGGCGATGAGCAGTTTCCACCTTTATTTTGTGAAGCCTCTGCAGGAGTTCAACCCTGCGCTTCAGACCGCGCCCGCGCCTGATCCCATTAAACGGACATCGCCTCCCCGCGGCTTGACCTCCGCACTGCGCCTCGATGTTTTGTCCTCGCCTTTCAAGAAGGTCCTCCTCGCGATGCTGGCGTTCCACTTTACGCACAACGTCACGACCCCGGTCTATCCGCTCTACAACGTCCGCGTCCTTCACCTCAACGATGACCACATCGGCATTGGCTTCGCGCTCTACTACCTGACAATGCTGATCGGCTCCCTTCAGTTCCAGCGCATCGTGCATCGCCTTGGTCACAAAAAAGTGACGGGCTTGGGCGTGGCGGGCATGGCGCTCTATCCGTTCCTGCTTGCGTTCACCACGCAGATCTGGCAGTACTATGCCATTTCCCTGCTCGGCGGGTTCACCTGGGCATGGACCAACGGCGCGTACGCGAACTACATGCTCGAACGCATCCCGCCCGATGACCGCCCCTCCCATCTTGCGTGGTACACCATCATCGTGAACTTTGCCATCCTGGCTGGCGCGCTGGGAGGCTCCACCATCGCCGGCCATATCGGTCTGGCAAGCGCATTGATCCTGTTTGCCATCCTGCGTTTCCTGGCTGGCTTGTCCATCCTGAAATGGGGATAAAATCGAACGAGTATGCGCGAGGAATATCTCCCGGCTGGCTTCCATATACTTTGGGGTAGAATACGCTGACGCTTGTTGATTTCGTCGGGACATAAGACCGCCAACCCATGAAAATATTCCTGAAGAAATACCTCGTGCTTGTGCTGGCTGCGTTGATCGCCGGTTTGGGTATCTGCGTGATGCTCTATAGCACCAAAAACAATCCCTGGGGGTTTACCGATTCCATTGCCTACCTGGTATCCGCCCGCAACCTGGTAAAAGGGATTGGGCTTGGCTACCACTTCCCCAGCGGAGCCTTCCATTACCTGACCCATTACCCGCCTTTATATTCACTTGTGATAAGCGGGTTTGTCCTGCTTGGCGCGCCCGAAATTCAGGCTGTACGCATACTGGTCACCTCTCTGTTCCCTGCAACCCTGCTGCTCATTGCCATCATCTTTCATCGCTTTGGCGCCCATCCGTATTTGGGGTTGGCTGTACTTGCAGCGCTGATATCCTTCGAGCCCATGCTCAGTTGGTCTGCATCAGCCATGTCGGAGCCGCTGTATATTTTCCTGTCCGTGGGGACCGGCATAACCCTTCTCCTGTTCATCGGCACGGGTCGTTTTCACTGGCTGATCGTATCCGCCCTTTGCGCGGCAGCCAGCACCCTAACCCGCTATATCGGCGTGACCTGGATAGCCACGGGGTTCATCGGCATTCTCATGCTTTTACCGGGCGATGGACGCGCGCGCATCTACAAAGCCATGCAATATCTGGTCGTCAGCGTACTGCCTGTGGCAATATGGTTCCTGTGGGTGTACCAATTCGCGGATAGAACCGTTGGCGGCCGCATGATCGCCCTTGATCTGATGGATCTGTTCGACCGTCTCGAGCCGTTCCGCGGGCTTGTTGTATTGACCCTCTGGAAATGGCTCCCCTTTCAATCGCTTGTAAACATCAAATATATATGGCGGGTGGCCGCATTGCTCGCGCTTGCAGTTCTCACGGTTGGATTAAGTATGGCCGCAGCCTCGCGATTGCAAAGGTCCAGGGAACGCGCGTCCGATCATCACATTTTTGCGATCTTTGGCATCTATTCCTTCCTGTATTTGATGCTGCTTGCCGTGTTTTATGCGTTTTCCTCGCCAAGCCCGGACATTGACGATCGCATGATGCTGCCATTGTTCGTCACCTCGACGATTTCCCTTTATGCCGGCATCAGTCTCTGGATCGAAGCCTTCGGCAGGAAACGATGGCTGGCATGGATCCCCTGGCTGCTGGTTCTTGCCGCCGTCTGGGAGTATTCGCCTGAGAATTACAAGACTGTTCTGATCCGGCCCGATTACGCGGGCTTGACCTCGGTCTATTGGCAGGAGGATGAGACGGTCGCCGAAGCGCGGAAACTGCCGCCGGACGCGAAAATCATTTCCAACCAGCCGGAAGTCATGCTGATGTGGGCGGATCGTCCCGCCCATCACTTTGGCGGATTCAGCCGGGACTTCATCGAATCGGATTCATTTTATGGCACAGACTTGAACGACCCGACGCAAAGATTGTTCCGGGAGGGGAATGCTTTTTTGGTGGTGACGAATGATTTTTACCACACCTCTTTGCAGTCCGAAGGACTGACCGCAGAACGCCAGGTTTCACTATTCAAGGGGCTGAAGATATACAAACGGCTGGGGGAAGGGACGATATATGTCTTCCCGTGATCAAGATTGATTCCGGTTTTGTTTCAACAACTTTTTTACTTGTTCGATCGCTGATTCGGCATCCTTGAAATGGATTCCCCGCATGCCGATCTTTTCACAGGCTTCGATGTTCTCGATGAAATCGTCCACGAAGACCGCCTCGTTCGGACTCACTTCGAGTTGCTCCAGCGCAATACGATAGATCTTCGGGTCGGGTTTTGCCGCGCCCGCCTCGGCGGAGATGATCATTTTGTCGAAGGCGTCGTCGAACTTCTCCCTGAGGATGAATTCGCGCAGGTCGCCCCAGGCGTTCGAGATCAGCCCTGTTTTGTATCTGCCGCGCAGGGAACGCAAAAAATTCAGCAGGGCGCGGTCAATGATATCGCCCGCGAAGAATTCAGCGCGGATCGCGTCCATTTCAGAGTGAGACCGCCTCAGGCGTTTCATCACCGAAGCCCAATGATCGGCAGGAGTGACCTCGCCGATTGTGGCTTTCTGCCCCGAATCGCTATCGAAGACGACCTTGACAAGGTCTTCATATTCCATGCCAAGCCGTTCCGCCAGACGCTGGCGCGGCGCTTGAAACTCCGTGCGGACGATGACTCCGCCGAGGTCGAAGAAGACGGCGCGGATGCTCATTTGCCTTTCTTCGTCTCCGTCTTCTTTGCGGTCCTGGCTCTTTTCGCGGAGGCTTTCGGCTGCGCGGCTGGCTTTTGCGAGGCTCGTTTTGTCTTTGCCTCGGGTTTTTCCTTTGCAGGAGCCTGTGCGGCAGGTTTTGCCATTGCTTCCAGTTTTTCTTTTACAGGCGCCTGCGCAGGCTTGGACCCGGTCTCAGCAACGGGAGCAGTTTCCGGCTTGCCGCGAAGCGGAGGCGCTTCCTTTTGCGGATGCGCGGTCATTTCCGCCTCCAATTCCTTGAGCGCGTCGCGCCAGTTTGGCATCGTCATCTCCAATTTTTGCCGCAGGACGGGATTCGCGCGCCGACAGCGCGGACAATGCGAGTCGTAGTGATTCAGGTTCTCCGTGTACATGTGCTGCAGGGCGGCAAGTTTTTCGACGCGACCAAGCGTGTAGGGGGTCTGGCAGAAAGAACAGCGGATATTCATGGTTGCTCCTTTTGTCGTTTTGTGAAGTATAGCCTATTCCGAGATTTTCACATCATGAGGAGGCAAAAGGAGGCAAAGTCTCCACAGCCAGTTCGCGGCCGGGTCGCATCTCTTTTTCGTACATCTTGAACTGACGCTGTACGCGCATGCCCGCGCGCTCGTACAGCCTCAACGCGCCTGTGAGGCTGTTTGCATCCACGCCAAGCCCGACGCGTTTCCTGCCCTCCGCGTAAAACGCGGCAAAGGAATGTTTGAGCAGGGCATAACCAAGCCCGCGTTTGCGCCACGCGCGGCGGACGCCCAGTTCGCTCACCCACCCGGCTTCGGGATCTTCCGCATCTTCGCGGCGGCAGATCGAAATGCCCGCCATTTCATCGCCATCAAAGGCGATGAACCAGAGACGCGGATCATGACCGGGTTCATCCACAAGGTTGTGTTTGAAATCCGCAAGCCCCTTCTCGAACGGCGGCACGATGAAACCGTAGTGATCCTTGAACGAGTCGACGAACGTGCGATAGACCGTCTCGAGTTCGGTTTCGGGATCATATGGACGCACAGTGATACCCTCGGGGAACGGCGGGACTTCCGGCGCGGAGTCCAGATCCGTGACCATGCGGTAGAACGAACGGATGTGCTTCCAGCCGAGCGTTTCGAAGAGCTCATTGCCCGCCTGGTTGTGCGCTTCCACGCCGGAGCGCGGCGCGATTCGCAGGTCAGGCTCGCACTTTTCCAGCGCAAGCCGGGCGTGATCCTCTCCCCATGTGACCAGGTAACTTCCGATGCCTTTGCCCCAATGATCGGGATGCACACAACCAAAGATCCAGGGATGAACGGGCGGCGTCTGATTCAGCCAGCATTCCACGAAGGCGGCTGGTCGTCCATCCGGCGCAAGGATGATGCGAATATCGGTCTCCGGGTTGAAACCATCGTTCAGCCAGTCGATGCGCAGGAGTTCGGGATCGGTGAGATCGTCGCGCCCGTTCATGTATTGTGAGTGGGCATTCAACAGGTCAAAGGCGATCCTGTGATCTTCGAGGGTCGCGGCGCGGGCTGTACAGCCGGAGGGCAGTTGGGCAATGCGTTGTGTTTCCAGCAGGGTGATCATGTTTTCTCCTGATCGAAAATCTTCAAAAATAACAAATCCAGCCACAGGCATTTGCCCATGGCTGAAACGGGAAATAAAACAGCCACAGGCGGGTGCGCCGTGGCTGTACTCTACAACGTTGCGTGTAAATTAACGAGGAACAGGCGCACTCCGAGGTTGACCAGCACCACCATCAGCGATGCTGGAAGAAACTGCAAAGTCAACAGCGATGTTCATGACCATGGAACGCGCGCCTCCTTTCCTTTCAAAATTGTACGGCGTGAGTGTAACATGCGGCTCGATTGTTCGTCAAGTAGACGAAGAGAAAGGCTTTAATAATGGTTACCTGGAAATCAGATTTTGACACCCTCCCCCTTCATACCGTGTTGATCGTATCCGACCAGCCCGACAACGTCTCGGCATGGGACACCCTTTTCACCCAGAGGAATTGTATTGCCCTCATCGAATCGAATGTCGCGGATGCCCTGCAGACCGCGCGTCTGGTGGGACCCTCGCTCATGCTGGTGGATATGCAGTTGTCAAAAACAGACCGAAGCGCGCTGTTGAATGGCCTGCGCTCCGCCAGCCGCGGACCGATCCTGATGCTGGTCTCCGCGAATACCGTGGATGAGATCGTGGAAGCCAACCGGGCTGGCGCGGATGAATGTCTTGTGAAGCCTGTCAACCCGGCTGTGCTGGTTGTCAAGGCAATGGCATGGCTGGGACAGGGCCAGCGCATCGAACGAGCGCCGATGCCGCTGGCCGTCAACGCCGCTGTGTAACCCGTCGTCTTCTCCTCCATTTCTCCATCCTCCTTTGAACCCACACCTCCCGCAAAACTGCGGGAGGTGTGGCGTTTGGCGCTCCAAAAAGGGTAAAAGTTGGATGGTGACCCGGCGATTGGAATTTCAAGGGCTGACGCCCGTGCTGATCAAACCCGCCTGCAAATCGTTGAGTGTCTGTTCGACGAGGCGCAGTTTTCCCGGGGTGAGCAGGCTTGGGTCAACGTCACTCAAGCCGAGGGGAGATTGAACCGTGATCCCGCCCTGACCGCCCGCCAGTTGGGTCCACGCGCTCTGGATCGCCTTGATCGCATCCGGTTGGATCGTCATGATCCATCCGGCGGGACGTGGTTCGGGGCTGGTCGTCCCGATCATGGATGCGCCGGTCGTTCCGATATAGTTCACAAGGTCGGGCGTGTAGATTTCCGGGTGAATGTAGATCGTGCTCACCCTGTATTGCTGGATGAGAATGTCGGCGTACGAATCGTAATACTCCGGGTTTTCGTCCGCGGCGATTTCAAGATATTGGGGAAAACTGTAAGGGTAAAAATAGATGGGACGGCATATCCCGCAGTAGTATTTCATGCCATTGACATACGCGTTGAATGTGACGACCGCGTCGTTGTTGTTCTTTGGGATCAGCATCCCGATGCGATAATCGTCCGTAAGCATGGCGGCGGTATAGCCCGCGAGAAAACCGGCGATATCCGATTGCGAGCCGCTCCCCAGTACGCTGATATTGCCGCCTGCGGACACTCCCGGAACATTGATCGCGAGGAACTGCACGTTCGGCGCGGCGGCGGCAAGCGCGGCGATGCCGGGGTCCGGCGGGAGCGCGATGACAACCTGCAAGCCCGGTTCGATCTCATCCGGCGACAGGCTGTTCCGCACCTGGAAGCGGAAGCCGGATGCCTGCGCCAGATCGTAAACCGTTTTCTGATAAAGGTTGGAAGTCTCCGCGTCGAGGTTGGCGGGAAGCAGCAATACCGCAAGCGGGCTGGGCGGCGTTGGGATGAGCGTCGGAAGGGAAACGGGGGTCTCCGTGGGGGCGGGCGTTGAGGTGACCTCCGATCCGTTCATCGCCCCACAGGCGGCAAGGAGGATCGCGCTGACCCACAAGATAAGATGAATTTTCACTCGCACAATGAACTCCAAAGGTGGAATGGATGAATTATACACTTGGATCAAAACACAAAACCCGCGCGTTTGCGCGGGCATGATAAGACTGGAATTCTCGCTTCTTACCGGGACGTGATCTTGATCTTCTTCGGTCGGGCGGATTCCGCCTTGGGCAGGGTCAGCGTCAGCACGCCGTCGGTGATCTTCGCCTCGACGTGATCCGCGTCTATGGCGGATGGCAGGCGCAGGGTGCGCGTGAACGAACCGTGAGGGATCTCCTGCACGAGGTACTGGTTCTCATCCAGTTTGTACTCGCCCTCGATGCGGACGACGTCCTCCAGCACCTGAATGTTCAGGTCTTCGGCGGTCAAACCGGGGACGAGCGCCGAAAGCACGTAGGCTTCGTCCTCCTCGCGGATGTTCACGCCGAGGGTGTGCTGGTACGTCTCCACTCCGCGGCGGACAAGGCGGCGTTGTGGGAACCTGCGCTGCGCGGCACTGAAGGGGAAGGGCTGCAGATAGAAGGTCATGGTTTTATATCTCCTTTACCAGATAATTGAATTGATGAAAGTTTAGAGGGAGGATGTAAGAAAGGGGATAAAGCCGTATAGATTTTATATAAGAGATTGCCGGAATGGAAACGGACTGCCAATTGGCAGTCCGTTTTTTTGATCGGTTGATTTGTGATGGGCTCAGTCCAGGAATGAACCGACCCAATTGAGCGACCAGGAACGATCCATGCGGAAGACGCCGCCGGTGCCGGCGCAGTTGCCGTTGAGTGCGAAGGAAGTCACGCCTGCAACCACGTTGCTGTTGCCGAGGAAGTTGGGACCGCCCGAGTCACCAAAGCAGGTGCCGCCGGTATTGGCATTGTTCGACAGGAGCAGCGAGAAATCGCCGGTGAAGCCGGGTACGTTGATCTGGATCAATTTGGGATATGCCACCATGCGCGTACGAAAAGCAACATTTTTCCAGGAAGCGGCATCGGGGAAACTCTTCTGAAGCCCATATCCCACTGCAGTGAAGGTAACATCCCGCTGACCGCGCCTGGTTTTGAGCGCATCAAGCTGGTTCAATGTGGGAAGCGCGCCATATTGACCGCCTGTATCATAAGGTTCACTCAGTACAACCACGCCGACATCACGAAGGAAGAAGGCATTGGGATTGTAATCTGGATGTGTATATGGCGTTCCACCGACATCGCCCCAGCAGGGATAGCCGGTGGTGGGAAGGGAACATCCGGAAACGGAAAATTCTGGATCGCGCGGAATGGGGGTGGGATATCCGGAATCGAACCAGATCTCGACATGCGCGGCAGGCGATTCTGTACAGTGCCCAGCCGTGAGGAACACGGTCGGTGAAAGCAGAGTGCCGCTGCACCGCCACAAGGGATTGCCATTGGCGTCATGCGCAACCATGAGACCCACATACGGATGACCGTTGCCATCCGGTTCACCATCGGTGACCGCGCCCACCGGGCTGACCGCGAGCGCAAGAATGACCATTACCGAGAAGACTACAAAGAGCATTTTCTTATGCATATCATTTCTCCTGATTTTTTGGATTTTTCTATCCACTTGCATTTCTTTCGACGAGCCTGAAATCTGTCAAATAGTTGAACAGATCATTCCTTCCCTGCGACACAACCTCCTTTCAGGCGATCCAAAAACAAGACCGCCCATGATGTACCTTCGGCGGTCTGGCGGTCCCGCCCCGGCGGGATCCATGACTTTGCGTCCCCGCCTCGCGGCGGGTTTGCCTTTTCGAGATGCAAAGCATTATAGTATTTCTGCCGGGAAAGGCAAGCGCGTTGTAACCTTTTAATCACGCCTTCCCGTTTTCCGCAGGCATGACGATGGGAAAGCCGCATGGTTACAAAAAAGCCAGACTGGCGGAAAGAGACTCTCCGCCAGTCCGATTTACCGCAAATTGCTGTTTGTTGCTACGGTCGAGCAATCGTGATGACGGGTGAAGTCCAGGTCTCCCAGTGAGCCGGGTTGCTGGAGTCGCCCAGCGCTTTGAGCACGGAGATCTTCACCACATATTCTCCATTCGGCACAGTGTAGGTCTTGTTGCCCGCAAAGGTGGTGCCGTCCCACGGGAAGGCAAAGAAGGTGGTGCTGGCGCTGTTGCGTCCCACATAGTTTTCGTTGAGGATGCGGTGCCATGCCTTGCCGGAGACCGCGTCGAAGACCTCGAAGCGCAGGAGGCGCACCTGGTGCTCGAGATGAACCAGGAAGACCGGCACATTGAAAGCATTCGTCATGGTGTAGGTCGAGCCAGCCGGGTGTACCGCAAAGGAGGCAGAACCAAAGCAATCCAGACCGCGGAGCAATGCAGCGGGACTGCAGGCAGTCAGCCTTCCAAGCAGCGGGCCCGTCGGGAAGGACGCGTTCGTCAGGACGGTGATGCCCTGATAATCGCCCACGAAACCGGCAAATGGTACGCGGTAGGTCTGCCCGCCGCCCTGCGGGGTGAAGACGATGTAGCCGCCATACTGTCCATTGACCGGACTCGTTGCGGGATTAATGGTGGCGGTAACGCTGACTGTTCCACCCGCCGGGACGGTGACGCTCGCCGCGCTGAACGAGACGGTGGCGTTGGATAAGAAGAAACTTGGAGTGATCACGCCACCGGTGGAGAGGGCATTGACGTAGGACAGGTCATACGTCACCGCGCTGGCGCCATTGTTCTCGATGGTCAGGGTCTGTGTAAAGGGACCCGCCTGGCTTTCGCCGGTTGCGATCTTGGCTGGTTCGATCTTGGTTGTCGCCAGGATGGCATCGTCAATATCGAGCATGCCCGCGCCCTGGCGATGGACGTTATCCAGGAAACCGAGAGCAGGGTTGCCCCACCAATTCTTTGGGTCGGCGCTGTTTAGCAGGATGCCGCGTACCGCCTGCGAGGGCGTCCGGGGTTTGGCTTCCAACAGCAAAGCCGCCGCGCCCGCCACGTGCGGCGAGGACATGGAGGTGCCGCTGACTGTAGCGTAACCGCCTGCTTCAAGCGGATAGGTGGAGCGAATCAGTCCGCCCGGCGCGCCGATATCCGGCTTGAGCGCCAGGTCGGGCGAGAGGCCGTAGGAACTGAAGGACGAGATCAGCCCGCCGGT
>CAYQOF010000064.1:0-1246 GCA_964419035.1 uncultured Anaerolinea sp.
CGAGGTTGGCAGACGTGGCGGGAACTTTGATGGTGAGTTTCATAATTCAAGTTATGTCATTGCTTCGCCCTCGGTCTCGATACACAACGCTTGTCCTGAGCTTGTCGAAGGGAACGTTACTCGACCAGCGGGCTCGCAATGACATTCAACCCAATATCACTTCCTCCAGCGCCTCCAGTTTCGGCGGGACGACCAGCGGCTTTTTCATTTCCTTCGTTATCACGTCCGGGTCTTTCAACCCGTGACCTGTGCAGACCGCAACCACCCGTTTACCCGCGACTTTCAACTTTCCACTTTCTATCTCCGCCGCCAAACCCGCCAATCCCGCCGCTGAAGCAGGCTCGACCCAAATCCCTTCGAGTTTTGCGAGAAGTTTTTGCATATCCAATATTTGTTCATCGGTCACCGCGATGATCCTTCCATTGGATTCCTGCGCGGCTTGCAATGCCTGTTCGCCGCGCGCCGGCCTGCCAATGCGGATGGCGGTCGCGACAGTTTCGGGATTCTCAACGGGATGACCCAACACGAGCGGAGCGGCGCCCTCCGCCTGGACTCCCAGGATGCGCGGCAAACCGGTTGACTTCAGTTCGTTATATTGCTTGAATCCCGCCCAATACGAAGTGATGTTCCCTGCGTTGCCTACAGGCAGACACAACCAATCGGGCGCGGACTCGAGCGCATCGCAAATCTCGAACGCGGCGGTCTTTTGCCCCTCGATGCGATACGGGTTGATCGAGTTCACCAGACAGATCGGATGTTTATTCGTGATCTCCACGACCATCGTCAGCGCGTCGTCGAATGAACCGTCAATCTGGATGACTTGCGCGCCGTAGGCGACCGCGCCTGCCAGTTTCCCCGCTGCGACCTTACCCTGCGGGATCAGCACAACGGACTTCATCCCTGCGCGTGCCGCGTACGCCGCGGCGGAGGCGGCGGTGTTGCCCGTCGAGGCGCAGATCACGGTCGCCGCGCCGCGGCCCCACGCCTCGCTGACTGCCGCAGTCATGCCGCGATCCTTGAAGGAGCCCGTCGGGTTGAGTCCCTCGTATTTGATGAACAACTCGAAGCCGCCGCCGAGTTGGCGGGATAAATTGTCGGCGTGGATCAAAGGCGTATCCCCCTCGAGCAGGCTGACGGCGCTTGCGGACGCGTGAGGCGGGAGGTCGAGCAGGTGTCCGTATTTGTGGAGGAGTCCCTGATGGATCATGGGCGCAAGTTTAGCACGGAATCATGTCCCATTAATTTT
>CAYQOF010000064.1:1346-4463 GCA_964419035.1 uncultured Anaerolinea sp.
TTCCATCCGCCGCGCCAACCCAACTTGCTCAATTACCAGTCGCCAGTCCCCAGTCTCCAATCTCCAATCCCCCAATTTCCCGCACTCCAATTTCCAATTCTCAAATTCTCAAATCCCCCACTCCTTTACCCGCCTCCAACCCCATCATCTCGATCATCCTTCCGCCCACCTTCACACCCGCGCCCGAAACGGACGCGCCCGATCCCATCGAATGGCAGGAGTTGCCCGTCATCCCTGAAAACATAGACCCCAGTTTGGGCAGGGTTTACGAAGCGGGGCTGAGACTCGGCAACGACCCGCAGGCGTTTTCGATATTCGGCGACTGCCAGACGAGACCCGACGAGTTCTTCGGCGCGTTCGAGCGGGACCCGAATCTGTTCGAAAGCCTTCCGCCCGAATTGCAGGAAACGGTGGAGAATTTCAGAGGTTCGTTCACGCGCGAGAGTTCCACTTCTCAGGACGGCACGACGCCCGGCTCGCTCCTGTGGACTCAATGGCATCTTGGAAATTTCGGCTGCACGTTCGCAGAGACGCCAGTCGAATGTGAACTGCGCACGCATCGCCCGTCTTTTGTGATCATCCAGGTTGGGACGCATTTCGAATCGCGCAACACGGAATACCTGCGCCGCATCATTACGCAACTGATCGAAGCGGGCGTGGTTCCGATCCTTGCCACCAAAGCCGACAACCGCGAAAAGGATCACCGCATCAACCGCGACATGGCACTGCTTGCCTCCGAATATGATCTCCCGCTCTGGAATTTTTGGGCGGCGGTCTCCGATCTCCCCAACCGCGGACTCTACACCCGCTCCGACCGCCCGCTGCAGGGCGACATCTACCTGACCGAGGAAGCCGCGCACATCCACCGCATGACGGGGCTTGAAGCGCTGAATGCCGTCTGGCGCGCGGTGACTGATAACTGATAACTGATCACTGACCATGACCTTCAATCATCGGCGGCGCGGGCGACCTCTTCCGGCTCGAAGACCACTTCCTCCTTGCCCGTCAACTTGTCCTGCACCTTTTCGATGATCAGACGCAAATGACCGGAATGTGAGACGTAATCCAGGTCGTCCGCAGGGACGGCGAGCACCGGGCAAAGCGTGAAATTGTCAATCCACTGTTCGTAGAGATCGTTCAAGCCGTGCAGGTATTCATGCGAGATCGTCCGTTCGTAATCGCGTCCGCGGCTTGAGATTCGGTTCATCAGGGTGGGGACGGAGGCTCGAAGATAGACGACCAGGTCCGGGGGCGGGAGGAGGCGGGAGGTCGTCTCGTAGAGGTCGCGATAGGTCTGGTAATCGCGCTGGTTGATGTGTCCCTGCAGGAAGAGATTGTGGGCAAAGATCTCGGCATCCTCGTAAACGCTTCGATCCTGAACAACCGAGTTGGGATGCTGCGCCAGTTTGTAGTGCGAGCGCAAACGATGCGTGAGGAAGAAGACCTGCGAATGGAATGACCACGCGCTCATATCCTTGTAGAAATCCGCGAGGTAGGGATTCTCGGTGACCGGCTCGTAGAACGGCTCCCATCCCAGGCGGACACAAAGCAGTTCCACGAGCGTGGACTTTCCAACGCCGATGTTTCCAGCCACAGCAACGAATTTTTTCATCGCTTCCCTCCGGGGATCATTCGATTTTGGCTCATGTATGATCTGTGTGCAGACGTTAGAGAACATCTGCTACGCGCCAATATTTTTGCACACTTTTCACAGAAGAGCCTCGATTTTTACAGCGAAGGAACGAAGTTCGCAAAGAATTTTCAACACGCGAAGGCAAAACTTCTTATTAACTGATGTTACGCACCGTCCCGAAGGATTTCCTGCAACCCAGTCTCGTTCCACGAGAGCCTTCGGGACGTTCTGCGTAAGGTGAGTTATTAATTCTCCTTCGCGTTCTTTGCGCCTTCGCGGTTCACTTTGGAATCTCTCCAGCCAGTTCCTGGTCTATCACCTGCTTGAAGACGTCGAGCGGCTGCGCGCCCACGATGGCAAGGCCGTTGATGAAGAACGTGGGCGTCGAGCGCACGCCAAGATTGACGGCGAAATCGCTGTCCGCCTGGATGGCATCCCTGAATTTGCGTTCCGTCATGCAGGATTCGAAGGCGGTCATTTCCAAGCCGAGTTCCTGCGCGTATCGAAGATACACGGAATTTCCCAGCGCTTCACTGCTGAACAATTTATCGTGATATTGCCAGAAGGCGCCCTGGTCGCCGGCGCACATGGCGGCTTCCGCGGCGGAGAAGGCATCGGGGTGAATGGAAGTCAGCGGCAGGTGACGATACACGAACCGTATCTTTCCGGGATACGCCGCCAGCAAAGGCTGGTAGACCTGTTCATGCCAGCGGCGGCAGAAGGGACATTGATAATCGCTGAATTCGACGATCGTGATCGGAGCGTCCGCCGGACCGATTGAAGGGAAGCCTGCTGTAGGGACGTCATAGCGGATGAATTGCGGCTCTTCGGTGACCGGCGCTTCCACCACCGGACCTCCAGCCTGCGCGGCCGGCACCAAGCCTTGCACGGGGCTCCCGGCTGAATCCAACCCCCAAACCACATACCCGAGCAATATCCCTGCGGCGAACGCCAGGACGGTGAGCACAGCGTAGAAATGACTGCGCTTGAACGTGACGGTATCCTCCTGTATCACAGGTTCAGGCTGGTCTATGAATTCCTGTTCGATGACAGGTTCGATCGTTTTCTTTGTTCTGGGTGGCATGGCAGGCATTATAACATGCCAGAAGGAGACGCTACTTTTTTGCGCGATGGGCGTATAGGGATTGGAGGATGATATGACAAATCAAACCAACCGCGTTCCCTGGTATTTGTGGCCCTTCGCGGCGATCTGGAAACTGCTGGCAGTCATCGTCGAAATGACGGGACGCCTCGTCGCCATGATCCTCGGCATCCTGCTGATGATCGTCGGTGTGCTGGTCAGCCTGACGATCGTCGGCGCCATCGTCGGCATCCCGCTGGCGATCGTGGGTCTGCTGTTGTTCATCAAGGGAATCTTCTAGATGCGCGAGTGCGTCGCACCGCATGGAGTGAATTCTGCCGATGGCTGGACAAACCCGTCCAAAGCGGAATCTTCCGTCAAGGCAAAGTGCGACGCACCCTCG
>CAYQOF010000064.1:4563-13134 GCA_964419035.1 uncultured Anaerolinea sp.
CGCGAAGACGCGGAGAACGCGAAAGCTTCAAGTAAAGCCTTCGCGTTCTTCGCGGTAAATAATCACGAATTAACCTGAGGCAAGGTTCTCCGCCTCCGAACCAGGATCAGCACCCGGTCCCGCAAGGAAGCGACAGCCCGCCTCACCTGCGGTATCCGCACGATGAGCAAAAGGACGACGATCAATCCATAGATCAACGGGCGGACGATCTCTCCCTGCAAGCGGAAGAGGTCGCCTTTTTTGCTCCAGGCAAAATGCAAAACGACCAGCGGCGCGATGAGATAGACGATCTGGTGCAGGCGTTTCCACGTTTTGCCGAGTCGTTTCTTCCAAATGTCGAACGAGGTGAACGCCAGCGGGATCAACAAAAGGAAGGAGATGAGTCCCACGATGATATACGGCTTCTCGAAAACGGTCTGGATGATGAGACTCCACGCCAGACCATAATCGAGGTGGACAAAGATGAGCACGTGGAGGGTCGCGTACATGAACGCGTACAAGCCCAGCGCGCGGCGGCGTTTGATCAACTCGCGCCAGCCGAAAATATTATTGAGCGGCGTGCAAGCCAGCGACAGGACGAGCAGCGTGATGGCATGACGTCCTGTGCGCTGTTCGATCTCCTGAATGGGATTGGGCGAAATGTTTCCCGTCGCAAAATCGAGGAGGATGTGCGCGAGCGCAGACCACGCGTAAAGGTGGATGGCGATCTGCAGAGGGGTGTAACGGTTGAAGAGGGTTTTCATGTGCAGCGATATGTCTTTGCGAGGCGACGCTTTTCCGCCGAAGCAATCTCCTCTTATGTTTGATGGAGATTGCTTCGCCGCTGGTCGAGTAGGCATGATCTTCGGCGTATCGAGACCAGCGGCTCGCAATGACATGACTAATAAAACAGACTCAAATCCATGCCTTCATACAAATGCGCCACCTGCTCCGCGTACCCATTGAGCATCAACGTGGGGCGGCGTCCCAGGTCGCCGATGCGCCGCTCCGAAGCCTGCGACCAGCGCGGGTGCGACACATCGGGATTCACGTTCGAATAGAACCCGTATTCTTTCGGCGCGACCGTATTCCACAACGTCTCCGGTTTCTTATCCGTGAGTTCGATCTTCACAATGGACTTGATGGATTTGAACCCATACTTCCACGGCACGACCAGCCGGATGGGCGCGCCGTTCTGGTTCGGCATGGGCAGACCATACAAGCCCGTCGCCAAAATCGCCAGGTCGTTCATCGCCTCGTCAATGCGCAAGCCCTCCTGATAGGGCCACGGATAGAAACTGCTTCCCTGCCCCTTCATTTCCTCGGGACGATACACCGTCTCGAACCGAACGTACTTCGCGTCGGAGGTCGGCTCCACCTCCTTCAACAGGCTCGCCAGCGGGAAACCCGTCCACGGGATGACCATGCTCCACGCCTCCACACATCGCAGGCGATAGATGCGCTCCTCCTGCGTGAACCTGCCGAGCAGGTCTTCGATGCCGTACGTCTTCGGGTTATTGACCATGCCATGGACTTCGACCGTCCACGGGCTGGGGTTGAAATTTTTCGAGAGCGGGGCAACGGCTTCCTTGTTCGTGCTGAACTCGTAGAAGTTATTGTAACTCGTAATGTCCTTGAATGAATTTGCGGGATCGCCCAACTCGTCAGTCTTTCCCGGCGCGGATGGAACCTCCGCCTCATTCTCAGGGACGGCTGATTCCGTGACATCGGGCGCGCACGCGGCGAGCAGCGCGGACCCGGTCACAATGCCTGCGGCTTTGAGAAAGTCGCGCCGCGAAAGATATTGCGAATACGGCGTGATCTCGGATGATTCGATGGGTACGGATTTGTATCTGTCGCTCATGGTGTTTTCCTTGATGCCCCGATTGTAAGAAAACTTCCTTACGAAAAGATTACAGGAGGCTGAAAAGACTCTAAAACCGTCCCGAAGGTTTTTCTACGAGAGATGATCGGAACATATAAACCTTCGGGACGTTCACGGGATATGAAACGTGAACTGCGTCCCCCTGCCGGTCTCGCTTTCGACCATAATGTCTCCCCCGTGAGCGCGGACTATGCCGCGCGCGATGGCAAGCCCCAGCCCCGCGCCGCCCGTCGCGCGGCTCCGCGACTTCTCGCCGCGATAGAAACGCTCGAAGATGTGAGGCAGGTCTTCCGCGCGGATGCCTCTGCCTGTATCGCTCACGGTCACCTCCACGCCGCGCGAGGACCGCCGCACCCAAACACTGACTCTTCCTCGCTGGGGCGTGTGCCGCAGCGCGTTGCCGATGAGATTGTTCAGTACGCGGCCGATGGCTTGCGTATCCATCATCACCGGGTCAACATCCGATTCGACCGAACCTTCGAGCGTGACTTCCCCCTGCTTCGCGAGTTCTGTGAGACTTTCGAGCGTATCTGAGACGAGGTCGCTGAGCGACGCCTCCTCGCGATTGAGCGGAAAGCCGCCCGCGTCGAGTTGCGCCATCTGGAAGAGGTCGTCAATCAACGCGGAGAGCGAACGCACATCGCGCTGGGCGGTGTGCAGATACCGCTTCACGGTTTCGGGTTCCTCCACCACGCCGTCGGACAACGCTTCAAGGATGGCACGCACGGAAGTGAGCGGAGTCTGCAGATCGTGGCTGACCCACGCGATCAGGTCGCGGCGCAGGGATTCGAGTTCGCGTTGTTTCCGGTCCGCGGCTTGCAGTTGTTCCGCCATCTGGTTGAAGGCGGTTGCAAGCGCGGCGACCTCGTCCCTGCCTTGAATGGGGACGCGCGTCCTCAAGTCGCCCTGCGCGAGTCGTTCCGCCGCGCCCTTGAGCAGGTGGATCCGTTCCGTGACTGTGCTGGAGAGGAAATAGCCGAGCACCATCGCCATCCCGCCTGCAAACACGAGCAGGACGACCGCAAGCAACAGATCATGCTGGCTGGCAAACATCATCTGCGCGGAGAACCAGACGTTGAAGAAGGTGAGCAAACTCGCCAGCGCGTATCCGCCGAGCAATGTCCAGCGCAGCGTTGGTGAGTAATTGATCCAGCCCAGCCGATACGCCGCGTAACCCGCCAGCGCGGAGACGAGCGCGGTGACGCCCAGATACAGAGCCATCAACCCGAGTTCCTTCAATGGCGGCAGCATGAGCAGCACAAAGAAACCCAGCGAAACGGCAACGATGAAAAGGATGCCGATGGCAAGGCGGGCGGGCATGGGTGTGCGGGAGAGGGTGGTTTTCATGGTAGTTATCGTCATTGCGAGTGAGCGTAAGCGAACGAAGCAATCTCCACCAATATGAGCGGGGAGTTTGCTTCGCCCTTACGGGCTCGCAATGACATCACGGTTCGAATTTATAGCCGACGCCCCACACGGTGAGCAGCCGCGCGGGCTTGGATGGGTCGTCCTCGATCTTTTCGCGCACGCGGCGCACGTGCACGGTCACGGTGCCGGGGTCAATGTAAAGCGCGCCGCCCCACACGCGTTCCAGTAATTGCCCGCGCGTAAAAACCTGTTTCGGGTGACGCGCGAGGAGATACAGCATATCGAATTCCTTTGCAGTCAACTCGACGTTCGATCCTCTGACGGTGACAGAGCGGCTGCGCGGGTCAATGGACAGATTCTCGAACGACAGCGTACGCTCGTTCCCAGCCTCAGCCTGCTCCCGTCCGAGACGCCGCATCACCGCCCTCACGCGGCTGACCAGTTCCTGCGGACTGAACGGCTTGACCACGTAATCGTCCGCGCCGAGTTCGAGCCCGGCGATGCGGTCAATCTCCTCGCGGCGCGCCGTCAGCATGATGATCGGCACATCGGAGCGGTCCCTCAGCCAGCGGGTGAGCGTGAGACCGTCCACCTCGGGGAGCATCAGGTCGAGGATCACGAGGTCCGGCATCTGTCTCTCGAAGAGGCTCATCGCCTGTTTGCCGTCCGGGGCGATCAACACGTTGAATCCGGCGCGCTTGAGATACAGGCTGACCACCTCGGCGATGCTGGCTTCGTCCTCCACGACAAGGATGGTTTTTACGTTCATGGCTTTGAATCATACCCCAATGTTCCCCGCAAGGGAGCGTGCGTTCAGAATTTCGTAAGGAGGTTACGTTCCCCCCCATCAGCGTTCGATCAGACTTCGTTCATTTCGCGATCGCGATGGACAAAGACGCGGTTGCGCCCGGCGTTCTTGGCGGCATATAAGGCCCGATCCGCGGCGCGCAGGAGTTCATCCTTGGTGTCGCCGTGCGCGGGATACCAGGCAATGCCCATCGAGATGGTGATGCTCAGGTTGAAAGGACCGTACGGAATGGTGAGACGTTCGATGGCTTTGTGCAGTCCCTTTGCGCGCGCCTTTGCCGCTTCGATGCCAATGTTCGGCATTACCAGCACGAACTCCTCCCCGCCGAAGCGGCAGACGAAGTCGCCCTGACGGCTCTGCCTCGTGACCGTATCCGCCAGTGCGCGCAGGACAACATCGCCAGCCTCGTGTCCGTACGTGTCGTTCACATTCTTGAAATGGTCGAGGTCCATCATCACAATGCAGAGCGGATACAACTCGCGCGCGGCGCGCGCCAGTTCGCGCTCGAGGGTCTCCTCCAGGTAGCGGCGGTTGAACAGATTGGTGAGCGCATCACGGATCGCCTGCTCGCGCAACCGGCTTTGCAGGACGCCGATCTTGATCAATTGGGTCTGCATTCTGTCCATGGCGTCCCGCAGGTCCCTCTCCACCTCCTTGCGGTCGGTTATGTCGCGGATGACGATCAGACGCCCGGTCAGGCGCTGGTAACGGTCATATAACGGAGTCACGCGCAGGTCCAGGTAACGAGGCGGCTTATCCGAAAGGTGGAGTTCGGAGCGGGATTCGAATCCGTTCAGAAGGTTTTCCGGGTTTTCCGTCCATGTCTTCAGGGCTTCGATCACCTTCCTGCCGATAAAGGAGGAGGGTTCCTCGTTCAGGAAACTTCCCATGACGGGGTTGATGTCAACGACGCGCCCCTGCGCGTCGATCACCAGCACACCGTCGCTCATATTCTCGATCAGGCGTCCGCGCGCCACCGGGATCAGGTCCATGAACTGGCGGCGATAGATGGCGTAGGCGTAGAAGATCCCTGCGATCCCAAAGGAAGAGGGAGCCAGGTCGAAGTCGTTGAGCGCGTCGTAATTCCTCTGGGTATAGATGCTGAAAACAAGCGGGATGGCGGACCCAGCCAGGATGATCAGGTATTGCCGCCTGAAGAAAGGGTTTGCCTGAAAGTAACTGACCGTCAGAATGTAGAACGCCAGCAGGATGACGGCATAGGAATAGAATATGTTGACGTAGAACCACATCCCGCGTTGGACCTGCATGACGGCGTAACCTCCCTTGACCGCCTCCCCGATGGAGGCGAACACGAAATGCGGCGCGCTCCACACCACAACCAGCATGGCGATGGGTTCAATGGACAGCAGGACCAGGTTTCGGAAGGTAAGCCAGTGTTCGCGGTGCGTGATCTGCAGCGTGAAGACCAGGAACAAGGCCGGCACCAGCACCACACCGAAATACATGACTTTCAGCCAGATGATCTTTCCCTCGAGCGGAATCACGATCCATGTGAGCGCATAGGTGGCGCTCCAGGTGGACATGCCCATCAACATGCCGCCCAGCGCCACAGAGCCCGGCGCGGCGCGGCGGCCGGTGACGACGGCAACGACCAGGGTCGTAAAGGAGGATATTGCCAGGACAACGAAATATGGGTGAAATTGAAGCAACATTTTCCTGCCAGCCCCTCGTGCCAGGGAAAGATGTCCTTATTGTAAATGACATTCCGCCCAACAGACTTGCAAACCGCTAACAGATCGCCATGTCGGAACCCTCAAAAACAAAAGGCTCATCGGGGATACGATGAGCCACATCGAAGGACCTGCCGGATCATTCCTTACCGAACGTTTCCAACGCGGCGTCCATGCTTTCGTACATCGGGATGTTCTGCAAAAAACCCGTGATGCCCAGCACGTTGTAGATCTGCGGGGGCGCGTTGCACAGTTTGAGATGCGCGACCTTGAACTGATCCTCCCTGGGTGTGAACATTTGATACACCTTTTGCAGCGCGCGCATGCCCGCGCTGGTGAGCGTATCGAGATCGCTCATGTCTATCAAAATATAGCGGGCGCCCCCGTCATATGCCAGGCGCGCGGCTTCGAGGAATTGCACCTCGCTCTGCGCGTCCAGCCAGCCGCTGATGTGAAAAACGGTGACGGGCACACCGGCTTGCATCTGTTCGGATGTGATCTTCAGGTCGCTGTTCATTCTCTCCTCGCTTTCTTCAATCTTAACACAATTGAGCGGCGAACGGCGCGTTATAACAACACGACCAATTGCGCCGCGACGTAACCGCGGCTGCCGTTCGGCGCGCTCACGTGGAGCCACTGGTTGGGTTTGCCAACCTTCGCCCTGGCTGCGGCGGCGGGTTCGAGCACGGTTAGTTTCGTGCCGGCCTTCAAGACCATCACCAACGCGCCGCCCAGCGAGGGCGCTTTCCTCAAGCGCAACCCGCTTGTGCCGACTGCGCCGGATACGGACACGATCAATTGCTCCTCTTGCGGAGGTTCGGCTGGTGTGGAAGGGGGCGCGGGAGTGGATGCGGGCGCTTCACTGACCGGACCCGGGGTTGATCCCGTTGAAGGAGCCGGCGCCGCGCCCGGAACTTTTTCCAGGAACCACGCGGCGACAAAGCCTTCCCTCCCGCCCGGCTCACGGACGCGTATCCACTGACCCATCACGCCGATCTTCGACGCGTCGCCTGCATCAAGTATGGTAAGTTGCGTCCCGGCGGGAATGGCGGCAAGGACGTTTGCCATGCTGGAAGTGTCAACACTCGAGCGCAGGTTCAAGCCCAGGGTCACGTCCGCTTTGACGCGGGCGTGGAACTCGCCTGTCGGAACCGATTCAGTCGTCGGCGTGGAAGGAGGCGTGGTCGCGGGCGTCGAGGAGACCGGCGGTTGGATCCCGCGCAGCGCGATGAATCGGTTGTAATGGCTGCTGATCAACCCGCCGTAATAATCCGCTTGTCCTGCGCCGTTGTAAATGGAGGCGATCGTCCGAAAGTCGCGCGTCTGCAAGGCGTTTAAAGCCCTGGAACCATTGCCCTCCAAAAAGTCGAAGAAAGCGACGACCTGATTGCGCTCGCTTGCGACGAACGCGTTGAATATATCCTGCACGGACGCGAAACCCAGGATGCCGAAGTTCGAGCCGAGCACCTGCGGAAGCCCCATGCTGATGGATTTCTTTGCGGCGATGTCGTCGAGTGTGCCGGCGAATGAAAACACCTCCCACTCCACGCTTTGGCTTTTGTGGCAGTCCTGCCAGTCTTCACTGGTTGTCGGTCTCCATTGATGTCCCGTCCAGGCTGGCGAACCGGTTCTGAAGTGATCGTTGTAAACGGATTCGTTCCGTCTGCCCCAATTCGTGTAAAAGAGATGGTTCTCGAAGCGGATGATCAACCGTCCATCGGCGCCATAAGCCCGCCCTCCCGACTCCTGCGCGAGGATCGCCACCGCGATGGCAGGGTCGAAATTCATCTTCTCGGCAATGGGAGCCAGCAATCCCCCATAATTGTTCCAGATGCGCGCCAGCAGGCTGTTATCGTTGATGCGCTGATCGGCAGGCGCCTCCAATGGGACCTGCTCCAGACCATCGCCAATGGAGGGGCGCGAGCGATTGATGACCGGCGTCCCCGCGGAGGTTTCCTCACTGGTCGTCGCACCGGTTGGAGTTGCTGAAACGGGCAGCATCACGAACCATGCCGCGACGCAGCCTTCGCGTCCGCTTGGGTCGCGCACACGGATCCATTGATTCAACTGCCCGACCTTTTGACGCGCGCCCGCCTCCGCTTCGATGACGCGTAATCGCGTCCCGCCCGGTAACATGGCAAGCGTGGCGGAATCGGGATTGGCGCTGGGCTGGGACCGCAGACGAAGACCCGGCAATTCCATGGGCTGTACTTCGACGAAAAAGTTCGTCTCCACGACAGGCGGCGGCGCGGCGGTTGTCGTTGTTGTCGAAGGCGATGGGAGGGAAACGCCGTCGCCCGGCGCGGTGCATTGAAAGAAGATCACTTGAAAGATGGCGCGTTCGAGCGGACGCTGATGTCCGAATCTCGACATCAGCGAAACGCCGTTCGGCTCGTTGAGAGGAAACGGGTCGAGGATCATGTAATCGTTGTCCCGCTTCTCGTAAATGAGCACGTAGTGCCAGTCGAGATCGGCGTCGGGAGCGTAGTCAATCAGCGCGACCACCGGCTGTCCCTGAGCCAGGGAAGCGTCTATTTCCGTGAGGGGCGCGTCTGTGTTCTGCAGCAAACCTGTCGAGCGCACCTTGATCTGCGGATAGAGTCTGTTGACCACCCACCAGGCAATGCCCGCGCCGACAAAGCCGCCGTTGAGTTTCAATTTTTGATTGAGCGTTCTGGGCGTTTCCGGATACCCCCATCCGCTTAGCAGCATTGCCACGCACGTCACCGCGCAGCCCGATTTCATCAGGGTCTCGGCGCTGTCGCCCAGGGTATCGTTCTTCCACTGCGGATCCTGCTGGGAAAGGTGGACAAGTTTGAAGGGCATGGGTCACTCCTTTG
>CAYQOF010000065.1:0-2494 GCA_964419035.1 uncultured Anaerolinea sp.
GGAACATCCCGAAGTGGGGCTGGTATACGGCGATTGCAACTTCATCAACGAGGACGGACGCGTGATCGGCAAATTCAACGCCGCGCAGACGGATCATCGCCTGCTCCGGCAGGGATACGTGCATATCCCGCAGCAGGCCGCGTTCTTCCGCGCGGAGTTGTGGAGGCAGGTCGGTCCGCTCGACCCGACGTTTTACTTCGCGATGGATTATGACTTGTGGACGCGCATCGCGGCGCGCAGTGAGATCAAATACGTCCCGCAGACATGGGCGAATTTCAGGCTTCACACTTCGGGAAAGACCATCGCCGCGGACGACCGCTGCTGGCCCGAAATGGTCCGCGTGCATTACCGCGACGGCGGTTCGTTCTTTTCGAAAATCGTGGCGAAATATTACATCCGCAAGTTGATCGCGCCGTTGTGGAATTGGCGTCGCCGCAGAATGCTCTCGCGCTAGTCCTCCAATTCTCCAGTCTCTGGTCTCGATACGCCCTTCGTCTTCGCAACGCTTCGCTCAGGACTACTCGACCATCCGATTACAAGTTACCATGAATATCTTCACCCCTCCCTCCCTCGATGACCTCATCTGCCTGCTCAAGGCGTGGAAGTTCTGGCTGTCCGGCGCGCTGGTCGGCGCAATTCTGGGCGCGGTATTTTATTTCGTTTCCCCGCCGCCGTATCGCGCGCAAGCCACCGTGCTGGTGGATTTCAATATCGAGCAAGCCTTGCCCCAGGATACAGACCGCGACCAATTGCTGTATCTCGACCGCGAAGCCCGCAAATTGGAGGAGGTGGCGCGGTCGGATGCGGTGATGCGAGTCGTTGCTGAAAACGATGGCATGGTTACCATCAATGAATTGCGCGGCGGGAAGTTGAGGCTCAGCCAGCCCGGGGATGGCGGCTGGCATTTTTACGCAGTGGATGAAGACCCCGCACGCGCGCAGAGACTTGCATCGAGTTGGGCGCTGACATTCGAGGAGCAGGCGCGCCGCAGGATTGCAGAAGCCAGCGATTTGAGTTCCTTCATTGAACTGGAAGCCACACAAACAGATAACCTGCCCGTCGTTCGCAGTGTTGCCCTCGGCGCGTATCTGTTCGCGGGCGCGGTCGTGTTCCTTGTCATCGCTTCGTTCATTGTCTTGTTCTTTGATCTTGGAAGAGGGAAGAAAGAAGAAAGATGAAAGACCTGGATCGCATTGCGCATTTTTTGTGGGGCGCGGCGTTGTTCACACTGCCCGTGACGAGTTTCCGTTATTTCCCGTTCATGGGCGCGGGGACGTTCGTGCGTCCGCTGGCGTTCTATCCGATCGCGCTGCTCCTCGTTATTTTGCTCGTTCAATGGGTGCGCGGGAAAACCTCGTTCCCGCGCGCGGGGGCGTTGACTCCGCTCGTCGGGTTTGTATTGGTCGCTTTGGCGGCATCCAGCCTCGGGGCGTTGTTCGATCCGCTCCCGTTGCGCGGACAGGAATACCTCGGGCGCGTCGTCCGCGCCTGGGCGACGGTCGTCATCGGCATGTCCTTTTTCATTTCGGCGGTCTGGATGAACCGCGACGAGACTGACGTGCGTTTCACGGTCAAATGGCTGTTGGCGGGATTCGTGATGACCGCGTTGTGGAGCGGCGTTCAATTGCTCACGTTCCATACGCCGCTTCTCGAAAGGGAGACGGTTGCGCACTGGCAACTCGCGTTCTCGCTGCGCGAACTGGAGGCGAACAACCGCATTTCGGGGATGGCGTTCGAGCCCTCGTGGCTGGCGGGGCAGATCGCGAACCTGTACCTGCCGTGGATCTTTGCCGCGCTATTGACGCGTGTGCGGGTGACGCGGTTCCGGTTTTTGGAAATCGTTTTGTTGGTCCTGGCCATCGGAGTATTGTTGACAACGTATTCGCGCAGCGGTCTGCTTTCGGTCGTCCTTGCCACCGTGTTGACCGCCGCATTTGCCGGGCGCGAGGAACTGCGCGCGGCGTGGATGTGGTTCGTTTCCGGCTTCAAACGGGGCAGGGATCGGTTATTGCGATTCGGGATCATCCTGTTGATCGGCGGCGCATTGACCGGCGCCGGATGGTTTATCAGTCAGCGGGAGTACGTCATGCTCCTGTTCACCGCGCGGGCGGACAGCCTCGAGGAATATTTCAGCAGGATCTCCGCCGGTCCGCGCGCCGCGTATGTCTTTGGCGCGCTGGGCGCGTATGAGAAAAACCCGGTCACGGGCGTCGGACTGGGCGCGAGCGGGTTTTACATCTACGACAACCTGCCCGATTGGGTGATGACCTTCGAGCCGGAGATCGCGCATCAGTTGACCACCGAGAGTTTCCAGTACCCGAATCCCAAGAACATGTACGCGCGCCTGCTCGCGGAGACCGGGCTGTTCGGCTTTTTCCTCTTTGTTGCCTTTCAGTTCTCCCTGCTTGCCGGGATCTTGAGCGCGTTTGGGAAAAGGTCATCCTTCATGCGCCATGTGGGCATTGCGGGTTTATTCGCGTGGATCGCCATCCTC
>CAYQOF010000065.1:2594-7550 GCA_964419035.1 uncultured Anaerolinea sp.
ATCTGTAACGCCGGGGCGGGATTTCCATTCGTCTTTTCGG
The DNA here is from genome assembly GCA_964419035.1 of uncultured Anaerolinea sp. GTDB lineage: Bacteria > Chloroflexota > Anaerolineae > Anaerolineales > Villigracilaceae > Defluviilinea. Next base: position 2,635 of record CAYQOF010000065.1, read on the forward strand.
GTATCATTACAACATGCACAGATACGATACCCCTTATGTGGCAGACTGGTTTGCAACGTCCGCGCGCTGGATCGTGCTGGTCGGCCTGTGCATTTCACTTGCGCTGCGGGGGCAATTGGGCAATGCGCCCTTCTGGGCGCTGATGCTCATGCTTGTTTGGAACATCCTCATGAGCGTCATGGCAGGCTTCGGTATTCGTGTAGGCTTTCACCGCCAAATCATATTGGGCGTGGATTTCGTCCTTGCCGCGCTGTTCTTCTGGGTGCAGGGAGGGCTGGCGGGCGGCAGCGCCTGGGCGGGTTTGATTCCTATTTTGACGGGCGCGATCTACTTCGAGATGTGGGGAGCGTTCGGGGCGGCGGGGCTGTTTGCCTTGTGGCAGGTTTTCGTCTCGCGCGAAGCGTTATTGAACGATCCATCGTTCTTCATCTCCAGCGGCATCGCCTTGACTCTGCTCATCGGGATCGTTAGCGGTCTGCTCGGTCGTCTTGGGATGGGGCGTCTGCGCTTCGTGCGTCAGATGCGGCTGGATGCGGAGGAACGCCGCCGCCGCATGGAAAGCGAACGCCTGCGCGCCATCTACGAACTGACCTCCACGCTGACGGCGACCCTCAGTTACAAGCGCGTACTCGATTCGGCTCTCGACCTCGGATACACCGCCCTCAACCCGGATCCCGATCCCGACGACTCTCAGGATGAACGGCTGGTGAGCGCGGTGTTGTTGTTCAAGGGCAATGAATTGAAGATCGGTTCGGCGCGGCGCTTCACCAATGCAGATCTGCGCGTCACCCTGCACGGGAACGAGGGCGTCCTCAAAAGGATTTTCGACGAGGGGGAGGCGGTGCTGACACACGACATCGGCTACGACCCCGAACTGGGACGCATCATTGCCCTGCGTTCGTGCACCTCCGCGTACTGTTTCCCTTTAAGAAGCGGATTCAACGTCTACGGCGCGATGCTGTTCGCCCACCCGGACCCGAACTATTTTACGAAGGAACGCCGCGGCTTGCTGGATATCATCGGCAGGCAGTCGGTGATCGCGGTGCAGAACGCGCGTTTGTACCAGGACCTGGTGGAGGAGAAGGAGCGCATGGTGGAGGTGCAGGAGGAGACGCGCAAGAAACTGGCGCGCGACCTGCACGACGGACCGACGCAGTCGGTTGCCGCGATGGCAATGCGCATCAATCTCGCCCGCCGCATGATGGCAAGGGACCCGAAGGAGGCTACGGATGAACTCTTCAGGATCGAGGAACTGGCTCATCGCACGACCAAGGAGATCCGTCACATGCTGTTCACACTGCGTCCGCTCATCCTCGAGTCGCAGGGATTGAACGCCGCGCTCCACGCCATGGCGGAGAAGATGCGCGAGACCTACACCCAGAGCGTGATCATCAACGTGGATGAAAGAGTCGTCGAGGATTTGGAAATGGGGAAACAGGGCGTGATCTTCTATATCATCGAGGAGGCGGTGAACAACGCCCGCAAGCACGCCAGCGCCGCACACATCTGGGTGAGACTCAGGTCATTCGAAAAAGGGATCGCCCTGCTGGAGATCGAGGATGATGGGGTGGGTTTCGATGTGGAGGCGGTCAATCAATCCTACGACCAGCGCGGCAGTCTGGGCATGATCAACCTGCGCGAACGCACGGAACTGGTCAACGGCTTGCTCAACGTGGATTCCGCGCCCGGCAATGGGACGCGCGTGCAGGTCTACATCCCGCTCACCGAGGAAGCCGCGGACCGATTGCATCACGCGGGGAGGTAGGTTGTCATAGCCTGATATCAACCATAACCAGTCATTGTAAAAAAAGAAACTTCAATATCTCCTTTGCATCCATCACCGCCCTTGCCCGATGGCTGAGGCGGTTCTTTTCGTCCATGCTGAGTTCCGCCATGGTCTTCCCCGGTTCGGGCAACAGGAAAATGGGATCGTAGCCGAATCCGCCCGTGCCGCGTTCTTCGGGGATGATCTCGCCCTCACAAGTTCCATTGGTGAGGAGTACGCCGCCGTTTGGAACGGCAATGGCGATCGTGGCATGGAAGCGCGCGGTCCACGGACGGGGTTTGTCCCGGAGATTTTGCAGGAGATGAACGCGCCGTTCCGCATCCGTCAGTTTTTCGCCGCTGAAGGATCCGTAACGGGCGGAATGTAAACCGGGCGCGCCGTCGAGGGCATCCACTTCCAAGCCGGAGTCGTCGGCGAGTGAAATGAGATTACCCGCCTGCGCGAATGCAATCGCTTTTTTGGAGGCGTTCTCGGCGTAGGTGTGGCCGTCTTCGACGACGTCGAGTTCAAGGCCGATCTGCGCGGGGGTGACGAGTTCGATGTCCATCCCTTTGAGCAGGTCCAGCAGTTCTTCGATCTTGCCTTTGTTGTTGGTGGCGATGAGGAGTTTGTGCATGAGGATGTAATGGGTCATTTGGGCGGCTCGAAACGAGAAATGGAGAATTCGAGAATTAGAGACTGGAGACCTTCTTATGTTCTCTCTTGTTGATCTGCTCGATTGCCCATTGTGCATGTTCTCGGACAAGCGGCTCTTCGTCGTTCAGGGCGTTTTTTAAAACAGGGAGCGCGTGCATAGCGCCGGTATTGCCGAGAGCAACCGCGACGTTCCGCAGGTAACCGCGTCGTTTGGCGCGTTTGACGGGAGTCCGTTTGAAGCGTTGGTTGAAGGTTTGGGGTGTGAGAGCCAGTTCCTCGGTCAGAGAATGAGGCGAATGAACGTCCATAAAGGCAGGATCACCCTCGGCTGCGAATCGATTCCACGGGCAGACCATCTGGCAGATGTCGCATCCGAAAACCCAACCTCCGATCTTTTCGCGCAGTTCGATGGGAATATCCTCCTTGAGTTCGATGGTGAGGTGGGAGATACAGCGTGTCGCGTCGAGCGTACGGTCGGGAAGAATGCATTGGGTCGGACAGGCTTCGATGCAGCGCGTGCATGTGCCGCAATGATCGGTGACGAAGGGCGGGTCAGGTTCGAGTTCGAGGTCGAGCAGGATTTCCGATAACAGAAAATACGAACCTTTTTTGGGATGAATGAGACAGGTATTCCTGCCGATCCATCCGATGCCGGCGCGTTGGGCGAGATCGCGTTCGAGGAGGGGACCGCTGTCCGTGTAATAGCGGTTCTTGATCGGACCCCCAGCCTGCTCCTCGATAAATCGAACGAGTTCCTTCATTCGCGCAGGGAGGACGTTATGATAGTCGTCCCCCCAGGCGTAGGAGGCAATTTTTCCCCTCACCCCTAACCCCTCTCCCGCGGGGAGAGGGGGATTGTAGGGCGTGGCAAGCACCAAAATGGATTTACATTCCGGGAGGATTTGTTTCGGGTCGGCGCGGCGGGCGCGTGATCGTGCTGTGGCGAGATAGTCCATCGCGCCATGATGGCCCTGCGCGAGCCAGCGTTCGAATGCGGGGTAATGAGGGGGAGGTTCAGGAGTTGTCACGCCAGCCAGGACGAATCCCAGCTGGCGTGCCTTGTCCTTGATGATCTGTTTGAGTTCGTGAGTCACGATCCTATTGCACGATGATCTTCACGTAGACGGCTTGGGGGAAGGGGATACCCGCCGGGTTTGCCATCTGCCATGCGCTCACGTATTCGCCGACCTGCGTGGGGGCTTTGAACTGGACCGAGACCTCCACTTCCTGTCCCGGCTGGACGACCTCGGTCAGCGCGATGAACTGTCCGTTCATTCTGATGGCGTAGCCGGCGTAAACCAAAGCGTATCCCGCTCCCCACGGACACGAACCGTTGTTCCTCACCCTCCACGTTTTGATGAAATCCTGTCCCGGCGACATGATGGTGCCATCGGGAATGTTTGCGTCCACGGTGGCAACATTGAAAGACATATTATCACAAAGCGGAACCGCGGTGCCTGGTGTGGTGGTGACCTGCGCCAGGACCAATTGGGTCGGTGTCTCTGTGGCTTCGGGCTGGGGGGTATTCGTTGGCGGGGCGGGCGTGGGCGTGAACGCCGCGGCGGTCAGTGTGAACTGCGAGACAACCGTGCTTGCCGCGGAGGTGCGCACCGCGGCGATATCCGGCGTCGGTTCGGCAGGCGTGGCGGCGGCGGAAGGTCCACATGCAACGATCAGCATGGCAATCAGCAGGGCAGAACCGAGATGCTTTGGTTTCATAGAACCTCCAACTTGAGTGTTCGGAACGTTATTTTTTAACGTTGAAATATACAGAGAGGATCGTGCCGAAGTAATAACCGTTGTCAGTTCTCATGCGCCAGTGTCCCTGATATGACCCTTCCGCCAGGGGAGCGGTAAGCCAGATACCGATATTGATTGCCGCGCCCGGCGCCACAAAATCGTCGCTCTTCGTGAATTCGAAATCGACGGGATCAATTGCCCGATCACCAGCGATGAAAACCAGTGCATAGCCATCGTCCCAGGTACAATTGCCTGTGTTCCTGATCTTCCAGATCTTTTCAAAATCCTCGCCGGGCTTGAGAGTTGCTCCGTCTGGAATGGTGACGTCGCCCTCGAACACGAAGTTATTGCACGCGTCTCCCAGGGCGGCAGTGCCTGCCGGGGCGGCGGGTGAGGCGAGAGGAGTGAAACCGGGAAGCGGGGTCAGTCCAAATGCCGGGGTGGGAGAAGCGTCGAACGATATTGTCGGTGGAGAAAGCGAGATGGGCGTATCGGTTGGAAACGGCGTGGGGGTGGGAGGCGCGGCCAGGGCGGTCTGGGTAAATTGCGCCGAAAGTTGCGCGACGGTCGTTCCCACGATCGCAGTATTGATCGCGTTGATATCCAATGTGGGCGTGGCTTCAGCGCCCGCACCGCAGGCCGCCAGCGCCAGCGTGGCGGAGAGCAGCACCAACAGCGCCTTGCGCGGGTATTTTTTTATGAGCATACGGGTACCTCCATGGAGAAAACAGTCAAGTTTATGGGCTGGAAGCGC
>CAYQOF010000065.1:7650-13060 GCA_964419035.1 uncultured Anaerolinea sp.
TCCTCGTGCGAGGAGCCGTTCGCGAAAACCGTCAGAATGAATTTGACCCGTTGACCGCTCAAGGCGCTTAGATCCACGCTGATCGTATTGTACTTTCCTTCATACACCTCGCGCCACTGTCCCAGGGTGCGGACCGGGTCATTGCCAATCTGATATTGAAGACGGTAGATCATGTCACAATCGTTGGCTTTATCCATGCACCCGATGCTGGCTGCGAATCGGTCACCCGTCTGAACGGTGAAACTCGGGAATTTCCCGGTGATCAAACCGTTGTCAACCCTCTCAGGATGCGTGAGCAGTCCCTTTCCAGGGGATTTGCCGTCCTCCAGGCTGGGCGCATCGAAATACATGACGAAGCCGCGGTTGTCCCCGTCGGCGCCGGGGCAGGGCAGGCTGCTCGATCCATTCCTCCATTCCGCGTCACAATAGTTCGAGGCGAAATCATAGCCGGTGATTATAAAGCCGGATATGGTCACATCCACGTAGATGGACGAGACGCCTGTCGTCCCAATGCCGAACAATACGCCGGACGCGTTGCGCAGTTTCCAATCGCCCCGGTAACGGCCGCTGGCGTTCGGCGCGGTCAACTGGATGGAGAGATCAACGGTCTGACCGGGGGCGACGTTGGCTGGCAATGAGACGGAGACAGGCGCCCCGAACCTTTCGCCGCGATCCCACACGAGGGCATAAGATGTTGTCCATGTGCAGGTGCCGGTGTTCCTCACGCGCCAGGTCTTGGTGAATGCGCTGCCCAGCACCACGATCGAGCCGTCGGGGTAGGTGACATCCGCGACGAACGAAGCCGCGTCGCAGCGCGTGACGGGCTGCAGTGTCGGCACCAGGGTGAAGGTTGGGAACGTGGTGGGACTCGACGTGGGGACGGAAAGCGTGCCGGTGGGCGAGGGTTCCGGCGGCTGGCTGGTCAGGGTGACCGCCGCTTGTGTTGACAGGGATTGCAGGGTTTCAGCCGCTGATGTGTACAGCGCGTTGAGGGTTGCCTCGGGCTGGGGCGTCGCAGCAGCGAAAGGCGCGCATGCCAGAATGACCACCAGAATAAGGGACAGGAGCGCCATCGTTTTAAAGCGTGCAAAAAACATGAATGCCTCCGTTTTCATTAGAAACATTTTCTTAAACGTTCCACACGCCTGTTTTGTTCCCATTGAACGCGCTGTGACAGTGAGGTCACTTAAGGCTGACAGTCGTATTGGAATATCGCCCTGTCGAATTCCTGTCGTTCCGGCTGAGTGACGATGATCTGCATCCAGCGCGGGCTGAGGGCATCCCCCTTGATGATGCGCCACTCGCGCGAGAAGGTACTGCTTTCAGCCCCGCCATGTGAGACTTCGATCAGTCGGCTGTTGTTAAAGTCGCTTTGCGCCCAGGAGAATGCGAACGCATAAGGACCGTTTGTAGTGATCGCGGCGTGGATCGTATACGTCACGACTTGAGGACAACCCTGAGGGGGATCCCGTACTATCTCGTACGTGACGCTGGAGATCCCATAATTCAGGTTGTTCGCAACGTTGATCGCCACGTAAAACGGTATGCTGTTGGGTCCCACCCCGAACGCGGCGCCCCAGGGAGTCTGGATCTGCCAGTAACCTGTATAAGGTCCTTCCCCGGTTGGCGCCTTCAAGTATATGGAGATATTCCTGGTTTCATTGGGAGCGACCGGTTGAGGCAGCGGGTAGGAAATCAGTCCATCCATGAGATCCCCGCTTCTGAAGACCAGTTTGTAAGAGGAGTCCCATGTGCATGTTCCCGTATTTTGGAGGCTCCATGACTTGAAGAAGAATTCGCCGGGTTTGAAAAGCGCCCCATCTGCCGGGCTTTCTCCCACCAATCTTGCCGAGACTGTGCAACCCGGCGCGCCGACAGGCGCAGACGTGGCGGTCGGATTGATTTCGGGGGTCGAGGTGATCTCACGCGTGGGCGCAACAGTAAGGGTTGGTATGGCTGCCGCCTTCGTCAGCGAATTCTGCGCCTGTACGGTCTGCGCGACCGAGGTGGCGATCTCTGCCTGGGTCTGCGCCGAGGAACCGCAGGCTGTGATCACGAGCATCGTAAACGTGAATACAGCCAGTATTTTGTATTTTATCGAAAACATTCATTTTCCTTTCCAGATCTTTCCGATCCGCGGTTATTATACTTTTTCAAGAAAAACGCCCGACATACACCGTCGGGCGCTTCGTTCGATGTCAGAATCTTATCACGGAATCGCCACCTGGGGGGCAACCCATACCGCCCAGTCCTGGGACGAAGACCCGTTTGCATCAACGGTCAGGATGAACTCCACGGACTTCCCTGCCAGGCTGTTCAATTCCACCTCCACGCTCGTCAGTGTGCCATTGCAGGATTTGGTCCACTCATTCAGCGATTTGACGACGCCAGCCTCCCTGTATTTCAACTGGAATTTGACATTCCCCGATCCGCAGGTTCCATCGGGTTGTGCAAGGAACCCGATGCGGGCTTTGAAGCGTTCACCTGTAACAACCTGGTAGGCGGGGTACAGACCGGTAATGAAACCGTTATCCACCCATTGCGGATGTGTGAGCAGGATCTTCGTTTGGGTGGAACCGTCTTCGAGTTTTGCGCCGTCCTTGTATATGGCAAAACCACTGGCATTCGTATCAGGTCCGCCAAAGGTAAGGTTCCCGGCGCCACTGGTCCATGTCGCGGCGTTGGCGCGCGTGTGCAGGTCGTAACCCGAACTGGTCACTGCGACCTTGATATCCACGAAGAAGGCTGCCCCGATCAATACGCCCGATGCGTTGCGTATGCGCCAGTACCCGCGATATGAACCCACTGTGGAAGGGGCGGTCAATGACACTGAAACATCCACCTCCCCCCCGGGCGCCACGCTGGCGATGGAAACCGGCGATACGCCGCCCATGGCGTCGCCGCGATCGAAAACCAGGGCATACCCGGACCATGTGCAGACCCCCGTGTTCTTCAAACGCCACGTCTTCGTAAAGGGTGTGTTGGGGGCAAAGGTCGTTCCATCGGGGATGGTCACATCCCGGATAAATTGCACCTGATCGCAGGCAGGCGTGGCGGAAACCGCCGCAGTCTGGGTGGGAGGCGAGATGATCGTGGGGACGGTCGGGGTGCTGGTGGGAGGCGCAGGCGGCAGGGTTGGCGTACTGAACTGCGCCGCTTGGGTCAACTGCGCCTCCACGGTCCATGCGGCTTGCGTGAAGATGGCGTCCGCCTCATTTGTCGGCGTACCGGAAGGCATGTTGCAGGCGGATAGGATCAATATTGCGGCGGTCAATATCGAAACGTTTCGCGTGAAATTGAACATTCTATTCTCCTCGTTGACATTCCAATTTTACACCCCGCACGCTTCTTTTATAAGCGTTTTACGCGGCGTACGGGGTACACGGATACAGACGGACGCATGTCGGCGATTGTTCCACGCGGAACGGATATGTTAGAATCGCCTCATCCCCATATATGGAGAACAACGTGTCGTTCCCCCCCAAACCCTTCGATCCTGCCCAGGGTAAACCTGCCCCCGCCACACCGCTGAATCCACGCCGACGCGGGATCATCGTCGGCGCGTCCGATGGACTCGGCGCGGCGCTGGCGCGTAGACTGACGCACGAGGGTTACACGCTTGCCCTGCTGGCGCGGCGCAAGGACAAACTCGATTCGTTATGCAGCGAGATCAACGCCGCGGGAGGAACTGCTCTTGCGTATCAGCATGATGTCAGCCGGTATGACGAGGTGCCTGCGCTGCTTCGGCGAATCGTCGCCGACCTTGGCGGCTTGGATCTAGTGATGTATGTTGCCGGTGTGAACCATCCGCCCGGCGGCATTGACAAATACAACTTCGAGAACGATCGCAAAATGATCGAGATCAATCTCATCGGCGCGATGGCGTGGTTGAACCCGGTGGCTGAGATGTTCCAATCCGCGCAGGCGGGACAGATCGTCGGCATCTCCTCGGTGGCGGGCGACCGCGGCCGCGTGGGCAATCCCGGTTATAACACATCCAAAGCCGGGCTGACAACCTACCTCGAAGCGTTGCGCAATCGCCTCACGCGTCACGGCGTGAACGTGCTGACGGTCAAGGCGGGATTCATGCAAACTGACATGCTCAAAGCCGCACAGGGAGCCACTCCCTTTAGCATCCCTCCCGAAAAAGCCGCGGACGATATCCTGAAAGCAATGAGGAAACGCAAACAGCAGATCTACACGGCCTCCATCTGGCGCTGGATCATGCTCGCCATTCAACATACGCCGTCGTTCATTTTCAGAAGATTGACGTTCTAATTCCGAGACTGGAGATTAGAGACCAATCTCCAGTCTCCAATCTCTTTTTTCTCATGTCCCTCCCTCTCAACACCTTCACACAACTCGAAAACTTCGGGCATTCGCTCAAAGCCTCCTGCTATTGCATCCGCGTCCAAAAAACGGAGGATATTTACGAGGCGTTCCAACTCGCAAAGAAACTGGGACTCACCGTCACGGCGCGCGGCACAGGTCTCAGTTACAACGACGTGTCGCTCAACGGCGGCGGCATCGCGCTGGATATGTCGGGGATGGATCAGATCCTCGAATGGGACCCAGCCTCGGGCTTGGTTCGATGCGAGTCCGGCGTCACGCTCGAGCAGTTGTGGAAGCGCGTCGAACCCGACGGCTGGTGGTCCCCCGTCGTCTCCGGCACAATGAAGACCACGCTCGGCGGCTGTCTTTCGGCGAACATCCACGGCAAGAACAATTTTCAAAAAGGGACGATCGGCGAGCACGTCGTCGAGTTTATTGCGATGATGCCGACCGGCGCGCTGGTCACGTGTTCGCCAAAAAGGAATGCGGATTTGTTTTACGCGATGATCGGCGGGCTGGGGATGCTCGGCGTGTTCACGTCTGTGACGCTTCAGATGAAACGCATCTTTTCCGGACTGATTGCTGTGGACGCGCGGCCTGTGCCGGATCTCAGCCGACACCTGCGCGACCTGCTCGACAACGCGCCGCACTACGATTACATCGTCGGCTGGCTCGATACGACCGCGCAGGGACAAAGACTCGGCCGTGGACAGATCCACGCCTCGCGCAATTTGAAGGAGGGCGAAGACCCGCACGCGCAGGAGACATTGAAACTTTCGTATCAGCATTTGCCCGATCGTTTGTTTGGCATGATGCCCAAATCACTGCTTCATTACTTTATGAGTCCGTTCATGAATAATCCGGGCGTGTGGGGAATCAACACGGCAAAATACGCCGCCAGTTTGCGTACACATACCTTTCGGCAATCCCACGCGGCGTTTCATTTCCTGCTCGATTACGTCCCCGATTGGGAGCGTTCGTTCGGACGCGGCGGGTTGATCCAATATCAATCGTTTCTGCCAAAGGAAACGGCAGAGGATGCCTGGCGTGAAATGTTGCAACTCTCTCACAAACGCGG
>CAYQOF010000066.1:0-12870 GCA_964419035.1 uncultured Anaerolinea sp.
TTCCGCCTTCACTTCCCCCGGCTCCTCTTCGATCCTCAAGCCGCGCAGCGCCTCGTCCATACTGGTGACGTCGCGGCGCATGCCTACAGCGGTCGTTCCGCAATAGGGACAGATGTTCCAGGGCAGTTCCATCAACTTGCCGCAGTTCTCGCAGGTCTTCTTGAGTTTGGTGTGACAGTTCGGGCAGACCTGCCAGCCGTCCTTCACGCGGCGTTCGCAGCCGGGACAAAGCGGCAGGTCTTCGAGCGCCTGAAGCAACGCCTCCTCTTCGAGCGTGCGCTGATATTCCTCTTCGAGCGTGCGCGGCGGGCGCAGGATCAGATAGACCAGGATGCCCGGTAGATTCAGCACAGCCACGAGCAGGGTGGCGAGCGTTTGCGTCAACGGGTCGCGGGCGCGGGTACGGATGTCGCGGTAGGTCCAGATGACGAGCGAGATCCACAACGCGGCGAGGAACGCGCCGCCGAAGCCGGTCAATACAAGGAGCAGGTTGCTGACGAATGCAGGATCGAGAGTCATGAAGATATTGTATCCCATCTCACGGGGTTGCGTGATGGAAATACCATTCGCCTTCGCCCTGCGCGGCGTAGGAGTTCACGCCGATCACTTCGTAGAAGGTGATGCCCGGCTTCATGTAGATGGGCGCGCCGTTCGGACCGGTGAGCAAAAGAGGCTGATCCTTGTTGGTGCGATGCCAGCGCGCGGGAATCGCTGCTCCATCGCGGAAGACGTACGCTTCGCCCGAGCCGGTCAGGTCAATGTGATAGACCTCGTCGTCCTGGTCGAACGGATTCGAGAAGGTATGATACGCCATCAACACGACGACATTCGAAGCGTGGACGGCGGTGGCTGTGACCGCGTCCAGCATGGGCGCGTATGATTCGAGTTTGCCGTTGCGGATGTCGTCCGTTTCCTGGTAACGCGCGTATTGTCCCGATTCGGGAACGTACAGCCAGTAGTTGTAGGAATATTCCGAATAATAGGTGAACACCCGCGTGCCGGGGAGATCGGACTGCGGAGGGAGCGAGTCGCTGAAGAAACCGTTGCGGAGATAGGGGCGGCGGTTATCGAGTCCATGCTCGATCACGCACTCCTCCCATCTCACCGTGTTGAAATACGAATTGTTATAAACCTCTATGTTTCGATTGGGCATCGTCCGATACGGCGGACAGGAACCGCTTGTCGGGATGACCAGATATTGCGAAAAATCGGTCGTGCGGAAATAATCGAGCACGCGCGGGTCGGCGAACTTGAAGATCAGGTATGCCTGATACATGCGCGCGATGTGCTCGTCGAAGAATCGCCCCGAACGGACGGGTCCCACCCATTCGGAGTTGTTCCCGTAGAATACCGCGATGAAACGCGTCAGCCCGCCCTCGATGTAATACTCGAAGACATTGTCCGCCAGCGTCAGCCCGGATTGCGGGCGGATGTAACGCGGATAGTTCGCGACCTTGATCGCCAGCGGGTGCCGCTCGAGCAGGTAGGGGTCGGCGGGCGGCAGTCCGGTCAACGGGTTCAGGCTGGCCGGCAGGGTGAACGCCGGGACATCCAAGCCTTCGGGGAGCGTCTCGGGCGCGATCACCACCTCGGTCGGCGCGAGGGGAGGGGGCGTGAATTCAGGCAGGAAAATGGGCGTCGGCGCCGCGCCCGCATAAAGTGAGTCTGAGGCGTTTGCATCTCCCGGTTGGAACGGGGTCGGGGAGGGGATTCCGATCGCAGAAGCGTTCTCTGCAAAGGCATTGCATCCTGAAAGAAGCATCGAGAGGGCGAAAAGAACCGTCAGGGTTGAACGCATTGGATGAATTGTACAACAATCGGAGGGGTCTGCAAACCTGATAAAATTACCATTGCATGTTCATTTTCATCACCGTTTCGATCCTGCTGTTGACGGCTCTCACGCTGCTGGTCCTGCGCTCAGTATCGCCGGACTTCCGCTATTCGTGGCTGATCGCCACCGGCGGAGGCTTGCTCGCCTGGATCAGCGTCTTTGTGTGGCAGGCGGGCATGCCGCTGGTCGTGCAACTCCCCCTCTGGCAGCCCGTTTATCTCTTCCAGCAGTCACCGCTCTTCGTCGCGGATGGGATCGCCTGGGCATTTGCCCTGAGCCTGACATCACTATGTCTTGCGGTCATCATCACTTCGGTGGCGCGTCCGAATTTCCCATACCCGCCCGGCTGGATCGGGGCGCTGATCGTCACCGCGCTGGGCGTCCTTGCCGTGACCGCCGACAACCCTCTCACCCTCGTGTTGATCTGGGCGGCAATTGACCTGGCGGAACTGATCGCGCAGATGCGCCTGGTGGAGGAGCCCAGGCTCAGCGAACGCGCCGTGATTGCCTTCGCTTCACGCGTGACCGGAACCCTGATCCTGCTTTGGGCGAACATGGTCAGCGTCTCGAGCGGTTCCGCGCTGGATTTCGAGCTTATCCCGCCGCAAGCGGGCTTGTACCTCCTCATCGCGGCGGGCTTGCGGCTGGGCATCCTGCCGCTTCACCTTCCCTACGCCAGCGAGTCGGCGGTGCGGCGCGGGCTTGGCACAGCCTTGCGGATGACCTCGGCTGGTTCCAGTTTGATCCTGCTGACGCGCATTCCAGCGGGCGGGGTCGAATCGGGGCTGACGCCCTACATCACGCTGCTCGTTTCGATTGCCGGGTTATACGGCGCGTGGATGTGGCTGCGGGCTCCCGATGAATTGACCGGCAGGCCCTTCTGGCTGATCGGCTTCGGTTCGCTGGCGGTCGCCGCGGCGCTGCGCGCCAACCCCGTCGGCGCGGCGGCATGGAGCTGCGCTTTGATCCTTTCGGGCGGGGCATTGTTTCTCTCCTCCGCCCAGAACGCCCGGCTCGTGCGCGCGCTGTACGTTGGCGTGTGGGGCATCTCCGCACTGCCGCTCTCGCTCACGGCGACAGGCTGGCTCGGCAATGGGTCATTTTGGTTTGCGTTCCCGTTCCTGCTTGCGGCGCACGCCATGTTGATGGCAGGCTTCATCCGCCAGGTCCAGCGCCCATCGGCGCGCACGACCTTCGAGGACATACCGCTCTGGGCAAGGAACGCCTACCCGGTCGGCGTTCTGCTTCTGCTGGTGACGCTCCTGCTCCTCGGTCTCTTCGGCTGGGATGGAACCCTGCGCGTCGGCAACTGGATCGCCGCTCCCATCGCCTCGCTACTGACCCTGGGCTTGGTCCGGCTCACCCCGCGTTTACGCATCCTCAACCCGGTGCGCGCACACTGGGTGCGTCCCGCCAGTCCCGCCTGGCTGGACTTGGGCTACCAGGCGCTCTGGAATCTCTACCGTCAGACCGGGCGATTGATCGAAACGCTCTCGAAAGTGATCGAGGGCGAAAGCGGCATCATGTGGACCCTGCTTTTCCTCGCGCTTTTCATCTCCTTCTTCGTACAAGGGACCCCCTGAATCATGTCCTTGACCGCCTCCTGGATCGTCATCCTGTTGATCGTCATCACTTCTGTGGGATTGCTGTTGGCGCGTGACTGGCGCTGGCTCATCATTCTGCTCTCCGCGCAATATTTCGGGATGCTGATATTGACCCTGCAGCACTGGCCCCTCGGCATGGCGTCCGTCAAAGTGGTGGCAGGCTGGATGGGCGCAGCCATCCTCGGTATGACGCGCTCCGGTCTGCCGCAGGAGGACGACAACGAGAACGAGAGTCTCCTGCCGCGCGGACGTCTCTTCCGTTTCTTCGCGGCGTGCATCGTCGGGTTGATCGTCGCGGCGGCGACCCCGCGCGTGGACGCGATCATGGCAGATGCGGGTTTTGCGGTCACTGCCGGCAGCCTGCTCCTAATCGGCATGGGGCTGCTCCATCTCGGCGTGACCGACAACGTCCTGCGCGTGACCGTCGGACTCATGACCATCCTTGCCGGGTTCGAGGTCCTGTACGCGACCGTCGAAGACTCGATCCTGGTCGCGGCTTTGCTGGCGGTCATCAATCTTGGCTTGGCGCTGGTCGGTTCCTATTTGTTGATCGCCTCCAGCGCCCGCGAGTCGGAGTCCACATGAACGCGCCGACCATCTGGATCATCGCGCCAGCCGCGCTCGGCGTATTGCTGTTGTTCATCACCAACCAGCGCGCCCTGAGCCTGATCGGGGGGATCATTGCCGTCCTCCTGGCATTGACCGCGCAATTCGTCCCGATCGAAGAGGCGATGCTGCTGGGAACGTTTTCCTTCAAGATCGCCTCATCATTTGAGATCCTCGGGAGATCGCTTCGGCTCAGCCCGGCGGAAGGTTCCCTGCTCGCGCTGATCTACGGCGCGGCTGCGCTCTGGTTCTTCGGCGCGGAGGCGGCAGGGAAGGCGACGCGCATTGTCCCATTGGGATACCTGATCACCGCATTGATGGTGGCGGCGATCGCGGTCGAACCGTTCCTGTTCGCCGCGCTCTTCATCGAGACGGCGATCCTGCTCGCCATCCCCATGCTCACCAGCATTTACGACCCGCCTGGCAAGGGCGTCCTCCGGTTTCTCATTTATCAAACATTCGCCATGCCGTTCATCCTGCTGGCTGGCTGGCTGCTCGCCGGTGTGGAAGCCAGCCCCGGCGATATCGCGCTCGCCGCGCAGTCCGCGTCCGTGCTTGGGCTGGGATTCGCCTTCCTGCTGGCGGTCTTTCCGCTCTACAACTGGATGCCCATGCTCATGGAGGAAACCTCCCCGTTCATCGCAGGTTTTCTTTTCTGGATTTTACCCACCATCACCATCGTCTTCGGCGCAGGCTTCCTGGATCGTTATTCCTGGCTTCGTTCCTCGACCGAGTTGAAGACCGCGCTGCAATTCGCAGGTCTGCTCATGGTGGTGACCGGCGGATTGTGGGCGGCGTTCCAGCGTCACATCGGGCGGATCATGGCTTATGGTTCGGTCACGGAAACGGGCTTTTTCCTGCTTGCGCTCAGCCTGGACCTGAGGCTGGGCATCCCCATTTTATTTTTGCTCATCCCCGCGCGCGCGCTGACATTGGCGGTCTGGTCCCTTTCATTGACCGTGATCAAGGATCACGCCGAGTCATTGAGGTTTGGCGCGGTGCGCGGCTTGTTACGCACACTGCCATTTGCAAGCGCCGGGCTGGTGCTCGCCTCGCTTTCGACCGGCGCGTTTCCCCTGCTGGCTGGTTTCCCCGCGCGCCTGGCGTTATGGGAGGAACTCGCGCGTGTCTCGCTTGGCGCGGCAGTCTGGATGGGAATTGGGATCGTCGGCTTGCTCACCAGTTCCGTCCGCTCGCTGGCGGTCCTCAGCATGGCGGAGGAGTACGCAGGCTGGGAGGTGCGCGAAAACTGGCTGCAGGGGATCATGCTCGGGCTGGGAATGATCGGGCTTTTCCTCCTGGGTTTGTTCCCGCAGATCGTCCAGGCGCTTCTGATCAACCTGCCCGCCATGTTCGAGCATCTCGGACGTTGAGGCGGTATAATCCCAGCGATACCAGGCACGCGCCGGAGGCAAAAACATGGATTTCGAACAGATCGTCAAACGCCTGCAATGGCTGGACGAGGAACACCGCAAGGACAAGGCGGTCATCCTCGCGCTGGAGGAACGCATCGCGGCGTTCGATGGGAACATTGATGCGGTGGCAAAACAGATCAAACCGCTCGAAAAGCAGATCGCAGGTCTGCTGCCCATTAACGCGCGCCTCGACCAGTTCGATGCCATCTTCGCCAGACAGCGCGAGGACATGAACAAGGCGCTCGAAGAAATCGAACAAAGGCACCAGACGCGCGAAAAGGAAATCAGTAAACAGCATCTGAAGGATTTCGAGCCGATCCGCAAAGAGATCGAGAAGATCAAAGCCGCCCTGACCGAACTGCCCCAGATCAAACGCGACATCAAAGCCCGCGTCAACGAGGAAGCGCACCTGCACCAGGCGATCAAGCAGTTGAGACCGCCCATAGACGATGCCATGCGCGTCGCGGAACAGGCGATGCTCATGCAGCGCTCCTTCGACGAGAGCCGCAAACTGGAGGCAAAGCGGATCGCAGACTTGCAGGGCGAGATCGCGGCGCTCCGCAAACGCATTGACGAAGCGCGCGGCAAGGCGGACCTGGTGACAGACAGTTGGAAGAACATGGACAACCGCATCAAGGAACTGATGCTCTCCGAGGCGGAGCGCAAAGCCGCGCAGACCGCCTTCATCGAAAAACAGACCATCGCGCAGATTGACCGCGACCGCGTCTACAAGGAATGGCGCGACAGTTATGCCGATTTCCAGAAACAGGTTGCAACGCTCGACTCACAGACCACCGAACTCGAAGAGACGCTCCGTTCCGCCAAGCGCGCCCAGGAAACCTACAACGAACTCAACAGCAAACTCGAACGCCGCATCAACGAAATGACCGAAATGCAAAGGCTGGCGGAGGAGCGCCTGCGGCAGGAATGGGTCACCTTCAAAGCCGACGATCAGAAACGCTGGACCGGGCACACGCTTTCACAGGATGAGGGCGCAAAGGATGTCCGCCGCGCCCTGCAAAAACTGGATGAACGCATCAGCGCGCTCGACGAATCCACCCAGGTCCTGCAGGATCAATTGCACCAGACCACGGACGCGACCGAGCAGCAACTACAGGAGTTGATGAACGTCGCGCACGAGTGGCTCTCTGCTTATGAGCGCATCATGGGTCACGGAAAAACGACGGCGAAAAAGGCGAAGAAGTAGACACACAGGGCGAAAGAACTCTCGTTGCTAATCACCGTCCCGAAGGTTTGGGTAAAAGACAAGCCGGAATTGCAAAAACCTTCGGGACGTTTTACGCAAAGTGAGTACTTACTTTCATGCGAGTTATCGGCACAGCAGGTCACGTAGATCACGGCAAGTCCACGCTCATCGCCGCGCTCACGGGAACGCATCCCGACCGCCTCAAGGAGGAACAGGAGCGCGAGATGACCATCGAACTCGGCTTCGGCTGGCTGACCCTGCCCAACGGGGAGGAGGTCGGCATTGTGGATGTGCCCGGTCACCGCGACTTCATCGAAAACATGCTGGCGGGCATCGGGGGCATCGACGCGGCGCTGCTGGTCATTGCCGCGGATGAAGGCGTCATGCCGCAAACGAGGGAACACCTCGCCATTCTGGATTTGCTGCAGATTCCCGCAGGCTTGATCGTTCTGACAAAGACCGACCTCGCATCCGACCCCGCCTGGTTCGATCTCGTTGAATCGGACATCCGCGCCGCTGTGACCGATACTGTTATGGAGGACGCGCCAATCCTCCGCGTATCCGCCAAAACCGGAATGGGACTCGATTCTCTAATCTCCAGTCTCCAGTCTCTTCTTCAACAAAAATCTCCCCGCGTCGACCTGGGTCGTCCGCGCCTGCCCGTTGACCGCGTCTTCACCATGAGCGGATTCGGAACGGTGGTCACCGGCACATTGAGCGACGGTCATCTGTCTGTTGGCGATGAAGTGGAGATATTGCCGGGCGGATCGAAGGGCAGAATACGCGGACTGCAAACGCACAGGAAAAAGGAAGATACGGCAATCCCCGGCTCGCGCACCGCCGTCAACATTTCGGGCGTGGACACCTCACAAATCCAACGCGGCAGTGTGGTGACGCGCCCCGATCAATACCAGCCCACGCGTCGAATCGACGCGCGCTTCCGTTTGCTGAAGGACGCCTCCACATCCATCAAGCATGGCGACGAAGTAAAGTTCTTCATCGGCGCAAGCGAGACCATCGGCGTATTGAGACTGCTCGGCGCGGAGGAACTCAAGCCCGGCGAAGAAGGCTGGATCCAACTCGAATTGCGCCATCCGGTCATTGCCGTGCGCGGGGACCGCTGCATCCTGCGCCGCCCCTCGCCCGGCGAAACGCTTGGTGGAGGCGCGGTCGTTGACCATCAGCCAAAGGGACGACACAAACGATTTGATAAAGACGTTTTGAAATCACTTGAGTCGCTTGCTCAGGGATCGCCTGCTGATGTATTGCTCGAAGCCGCGTTCGCTTCGCAGATCGCGGGCATCAAAGAAATCGTGAATCGTTCACGGCTCGAATCTGCAGAGGCGGAATCCGCTTTGAACGAATTAATCGAAAGCGGCAGGTTGATTGTTCTTGAATCGGGAACGCCTTCCATCACGGGCGATTTACTTGCGACAACATCCACCTACTGGAACGAATTGCAAAATAAAACGATGCAAATGGTGGAGTCGTATCACCAAACCTTTCCATTGCGGCGCGGCATTCCGCGCGAAGAACTCAAAAGCCGGCTCAAACTTTCGCCGCGATCCTTTAGCGCGGTCATCAGCAGACTGATCACCGATCACTCGATCACGGATCGCGCCGCCTTCCTCGCCAAGCCCGGGCACGAGATCAGGTTCGATGACGCGCAGCAGGTTCAGGTCCGGGCATTGATGCGCAGGTTCGAGCAGAATCCGTTCAGTCCACCGGGCGTCAGGGAATGTCAGGCGGAAGCCGGCGAAGAGGTACTCAACGCGCTGATCGAGTTGAATGAGTTGATCGTAGTATCCCAGGATGTGATCTTTCACAGGACAGATTACGATCATATGACAACAAAGATCTGGGAGACGATCACCGCAAACGGCAGGATCACGTTAGCCGAAGTGCGCGACCTTTTCAACACCAGCCGCAAATACGCGCAGGCATTACTGGAACATCTTGATACAATTGGCGTCACCCTTCGAGACGGAGATTACAGAAAGTTGAGGAAATAATGTGCGGACGATTTACGTTGACCGTTGACCCGGCAGAATTACAGGATACTTTTCGCGATACCATAGGCGAGACCATCTTCCCCAAGAAATTCGCGCCGCGCTTCAACCTCGCGCCTTCCCAGCCGGTGCTTGCCATCCCCAACGACGGATTACACAAAGCCGATTTCTTCGTCTGGGGGCTCATCCCGATGTGGGCGAAGGACCCGTCCATCGGCAGCCGCCTCATCAACGCGCGCGGCGAAACCGCGGCGGAAAAACCGTCCTTCCGCGGCTCGTTCAAATACAAACGCTGTCTCATCCTCGCGGACGGTTTCTACGAGTGGAAAGCCGGTTCGGGCAGGCGGCCCAAAACGCCCTACTTCATCCATATGAAGGACCGCAAGGTCTTCGCCTTCGCGGGTCTTTGGGACGCATGGGAAAGCCACGATGGCTCGATCGTCAAAACCTGCGCCATCATCACGACCGAACCGAACGAATTGATGCAGCCGCTTCATAACCGCATGCCCGCCATATTGCACCCGCGCGATTATGTCAAATGGCTGGACGCCTCGCCTCAGACTCCCGAAAACCTGCTCCCGCTCATCAAGCCCTTCCCCGCCGAAGCCATGTCCGCCCACCCCGTTTCGACCCTCGTCAACAAACCCGAAAACGAAGGACCCGAACTGGTCGTCCCCGCATAGCATCGTGATCAACAGAATACAAAGCAGGTTTACGCATCGGTTCCCCGCGCTCGCCTCGCCCGATTTCACCCTGTTCCTGGTGGGACAATTCGTCTCGGTGATCGGCACGTGGATGCAGAACACGGCGCAGCCCTACCTGGCGTATCGCATCTCGGGCCGCCCGCTGGACCTGGGCATCATCGGCTTTGCCGGCACACTGCCGACCCTTCTGCTTGCCCTGCCTGCGGGCGTACTCGTCGAACGCTGGGACAAACGCAAAACGGTCATCGTCCTGCAATCCGTAATGTCGCTTCAAGCCTTCGGGCTGGCGATCCTGACTTTCACCGGCAACGTCCAGATCTGGCACATCATCATGTTTGCCCTGATCTTC
Source organism: uncultured Anaerolinea sp. (assembly GCA_964419035.1). Lineage (GTDB taxonomy): Bacteria > Chloroflexota > Anaerolineae > Anaerolineales > Villigracilaceae > Defluviilinea. Next base: position 9,726 of record CAYQOF010000066.1, read on the forward strand.
GGAATTGCCAGCGCGGTGGAGATCACCGCGCGGCAGTCCATGTTGATCGAACTGGCGGGGCGCGAAGCGCTGCCCAGCGCCATCGCCCTCCAGACCACTGTCTTCAACGTGGGCCGCGTGCTGGGACCGCTGGCGGCGTCCTGGCTGCTCACCTCCACCGGCACGGAGGGAAGCGTTTTCCTGGCAAATGGAGCCAGTTTTCTGTTCGTGATCGCCGGTCTCCTGATCGCGCGCACACGTTACAAGATTCCGCGCGATACAGAAAACAACAAGGGACTCGGCGCGGAATTCAACGAAGGGCTGACGTACATCCGCAGGAACACGCTCGTCGCTTCGATCATCATCATGTCCGCCATCATCGGGTTCTTCGGGTTCCCCATGCTGCAGCAGATCCCTGCATTGGCGCGCGATGTGTTGAAGACAGCCGGAGACACAGAGACGATCATCGCCGGACGGACGAGCAACCTGTATGCCGCCCAGGGAGCAGGCGCGTTGATCGCCGCGATCATGGCGGCATATTCGAGCTCCTCGCGGGACAAGGGCAGGATGGTCGTGCTTGGACAGGCGGCGTTCATCCTGCCATTGATCGCGCTGGGCTATGCAAAGAATCTGGGCATATCGTTTTTGCTCCTGTTCCTGATCGGCTGGGGCACTGTAACCCAACTCGTCACGATGAACACGCTCATCCAACTGAAGGTGCCGAATGACTTGCGCGGGCGGGTGTTCAGCATGTATTTGTGGGCGGTGCAGGGTGTGGCGCCGTTCGGGAGCCTGTTGATCGGCTGGCTCGCCCAAAATTGGGGCGTGCCGCTCGCAGCGCTGATCGGCGGACTGATCTCGCTGGTTTCGATCGGGGGATTGCATCTTGCCCATCCGGGCGTACGCCGGGCGCAGGCTTAACGTCAGGTTAGCGTATGGGAAGGCGGATTGACGCCTTATTTTTACACATGTTATGATTTTTTGCACAGGCATAGTTTGCGCTCTCTTGCGCAAATCTGGCGTTGGAGAACGCCAATGACGCGAAGTAAGTTTACTTCGCCAAAATGGAGTGGCTCATGTATGATCTGTGTGCGGACGTTAGAGAACGTCCGTTACGCGCTAATGTCTTTTGCACAATTTTCGTAGATGAGCCAATGGAGTCGAATGGATAACGAAAAAGATCCGCGCGGAATCTTCGCGCGATTGTTCGAAACACTCGTCCAGATCGGGCTGGGCGAATCGTTCCTGCGCGCGGGGACGGCGCTGTTTTCCGTCCTTTTGCTGGGAACGGTCATCTGGCTGTTGCAGTTGTTCTACGCGCAATCCGTCGAGGCGAGGGGCGAGGTCAACGCGCCGGCGGCGGTACCCACCGTCGTTGTGGCGGGAATCGATAACGTCTCGCAAACAGACTCGGGCTCGTTCGGCGGCATCCCGCGCCTGGCTCAGGAACACACCATCATCCCCTCCCGTCCGAGGCAGGAAGTCGTCAAATACACGGTCCTGGAGGGCGATACGATTTTTGGGATCGCGGAAAAATTCGGCTTGAAGCCCGAAACCGTGCTTTGGGGCAATTACTTTATCCTGCTGGACAACCCGCACTCGCTCAAACCCGGACAGGAATTGCACATTTTGCCGGTGAACGGAACCTATCACGAATGGCAGCAGGGCGAGGGCTTGAACAGCGTTGCACGATATTACGGCGTGACGCCGGAGGATATTATCAATTATCCTGCGAACAACCTCGACCCGGCGACGATCGGCGATTATGCCAACCCGAACATCCAACCCGGTACCGCGTTGATCGTGCCGGGCGGCAGGCGCGAGTTCATCTCCTGGAGCGCGCCCCTGGGCGTGACGCGCGAAAATCCCGCCTCGGCGCGCGTGCTGGGACCGGGCGCATGCGACCCGGTGCGCGGCGGCGCGGTGGGATATGGCGTGTTCGTCTGGCCCTCGAACAAGCGTTATCTTTCAGGTTTCGATTACTCGCCCGGCACAAATCACTGGGGCATTGACATTGCCGGCAATGAAGGCGAGGGCGTGTACGCCACGGACGCCGGCGTGGTCGTGTACGTCGGCTGGAACAATTACGGGTATGGCAACATGATCATGGTGGATCACGGGAGCGGTTTTCAGTCGCTGTATGCCCATTTGAGCGCATACAACGTGGGATGCGGTCAGAGCGTGGGGCAGGGGGATGTGATCGGCGCCATCGGCTCCACGGGACGTTCGAGCGGATCGCATCTGCATTTCGAGATCCGCGCGATCTCCTCGTTCGTCAACCCGTGGGATGTGCTGCCGCCTCCGTAAAGAGGTTTACCGCGAAGGCGCGAAGTACGCAAAGGTTTTTACGACAAGCGCGTTACTTGCGCATCGTCTTTATCTCGACTATAATCTGCGTCGCTTCGGGCGCGTAGCTCAGCTGGTTAGAGCGCATGTATCACACACATGAGGTCGGGGGTTCGAGTCCCTCCGCGCCCACTCAAACGAACGAGCCGAAAGGCTCGTTTTGTCTTCCAGAGGGCTGTTTGTTTTTTGTTCTGCAATCCCATTTTTGCATCACCAGTTTTCTCTACCGGACAAAACATGCGTAGTCATGTTTGAAATTGGCAAAGGAGACCGGAATCGGTTCGTGGAATTCCAACAAATGTTCGAGGAGGCGCAAGCCGAGTTGGAAGAGGCTTAGATCACAACGATCGGTGCGATGGATTTGGGGCAGGAAGTTTTTCTGGATGGCTTGCACGCCGAGATACACCATACATACGCCATGCAAGCAGCCACCCATCGCCGCCAAAGATGAATTCGTCCGCATCGGTTTGATGGATGACGCCGTTGACACGATTCTGGTCCATGACCAAAGCAAAGCGGGATTCCTCACTCATGCGGGTACTGCCGAACGCCTCGTTTTGGACTGGTGAAAACAACAGAAAACCCGCGCCGCTGTCCGTGTGGCGATATTTGAAGCACTGGAAAAACTCCCTGAGCCATATACCCCTGAACTCTACGGACTGAAGTGTGAACTGGTTTATCAGCATGTGTATGAAGCATATGTGGGGACAGGTTTGAGGGCGCATCCGTAACCGGAGAAATACAAGAAAAGATCCAGGGATTCGCTACCGTACAAGTCCACGAATAGGACGCGGAATCACGCGGAAAACGCGGATTTTGT
>CAYQOF010000067.1:0-4752 GCA_964419035.1 uncultured Anaerolinea sp.
AATTGACGAATGCCCGTTTTGCCTCGGTGAGCGCGGTTTCCGATGAAATCTCGAAATAATCTTCTCTTCTGTGTGTTTTGTACTATAATGCGTGAAACCGTCGCGAAAGGAGGTGGCTTTACCGGATATACATGATAATGCCCAAACAATCGTATTAATCCACACTACTTTCTCGAGGAGGAGAATATGCGTAAACTGTTTGCAACCATGGGGATGCTCATTGCCCTGAGTCTCATCCTTGCGGCGTGCGGAGGGGGAGCAGCGCCCGGCCCCGCCGTTGAAGTGACCCGTATCGTCACTGTCGTGGTTCCGGTCGGCGGTGAACAGCCGACCGCCGCGCCCCCGCCAGTCGCCGGTGGAGAACGTCTCCAAGCTGTCTTGTCCCGCGGCGTCCTGCGCTGCGGTGTGCACGGCACATTCCAGGGATTTGGCTATCTCGATGCCGACGGCAACTGGACCGGCTTCGACGTGGACTTTTGCCGCGCCTGGGCGGCTGCGCTCTTCAATGATGCCAATGCAGTGGAGTTCCGCGGTGTCAGCGCGCAGGACCGTTTTACCGCCCTGCAAGCCGGTGAATACGACGTATTGAGCCGCAACAGCACCTGGACATTGACCCGCGATGTCGAACTCGGCTTGACGTTTGGACCGGTCACGTTCTATGACGGTCAGGCGATCATGGCGTGGAAGGAAATCGTCGGCGATGCATCGGCCGGGCTGGCGGCGCTGGAGGGCGCGAATGTCTGCGTCCAAAGCGGCACGACAACCGAATTGAACCTTGCCGATCAATTCCGCGCCGCAGGCGTTCCCTATACCCCGGTCGTCTTTGAAGACCAGAACGCCGCCTTCCAGGCATACGATCAGGGCCGCTGCGATGCGATCACGTCCGACCGCTCCCAATTGGCAACCCAGGGACAGGCTGTTTTGACCAACTTCGACGATCATGTGATTCTCGATGTGGTCATGTCGAAGGAGCCGCTGGCGCCTGCCGTTGTCCAGGGCGATGACAAGTGGGCGGATGTCGTGCACTGGGTTGTTTATGGAATGATCCAGGCTGAGGAATTGGGCATCAATTCCCAGAATGTGGATTCCTTCCTGACCAGTGAAGACCCGGTCGTCCGCCGCCTGCTCGGCGTGGAAGGCGAACTCGGCGCGAAACTGGGCTTGAGCAACGACTTTGTATACCGTGTGATCAAACTGGTGGGCAATTACGGTGAAGTTTATGAACGCAGCCTTGCGCCGTACAACCTGGCTCGCGGACAGAACGACCTGTGGACCCGGGGCGGCTTGATATACTCTCCGCCTTTCCGCTAAACCCATCCTGATACCCTTCGAGTGGCTCGAATTGTCGAGCCACTCGAATTATCCCTTACCTTCATGACCATCAAGGCGTTCTGGCGCGATATTCGTTTTTTGCAAATTCTTGGACAGGTGATCTTTGTCCTGCTCGTCGCGTTGGCGGCAAGTTTTTTGTACGCCAACGTCACCACCAATCTATCGCGTCAAGGTCTGGCTGTGGGATATGGTTTCATCCGGAATCCTGCAAGTTTCGATATTGGCGAAACCTACATTCCCTATAACGCCTCCAATAGTTATGGTCGCGCGATCATCGTCGGTCTTACCAATACGCTGGTTGTGAGCGCTTTGGGCATTTTTCTTACCACGATCGTTGGAGTGATTGTCGGCGTGGCTCGGCTCTCGACCAACTGGCTTGTCAAACAACTGGCTTCCGCGTACGTGGGGGTGTTCCGTAATACGCCCCTGGTCATTCAATTGATGTTCTGGTATTTTGGGGTAATTCTGAAACTTCCCTCTGTTCGGGATGCAACCGCCCTGCCGGGTCCCGTTTACCTGACGCAACGGGGAATCTACCTGCTCTGGTACGAAAAGACGCCAGCCTTCGATTCCTGGAAAATTTATATATGGATCGCGCTGGCATCCGTTGTTGTAATCTGGCTCGTTTTTCGACAGATTCAGGGTCGTTCCGGCCTGCCCCTTTCCCTGTGGTGGTATCTGGCATATCTCCTTGTGCCGGTCTTGATTTTGTGGGTTGGCGCAGCACTCCAGCCGGAGCCTCCGTTGAAGGAGAATATCCCTGAATTGGCAGGACTTAATTTCAAGGGCGGTTTGCGGCTGACTCCGGAGTTCGCCGCCCTGCTTTTTGGCCTGGTCGTATATACGGGGTCATTTGTTGCCGAAGTGGTGCGCGCCGGCATCCAGGCGATCTCACGCGGGCAGGTTGAAGCGGCGCGTTCGCTTGGCTTGACCACCGGACAGTCCCTGCGCCTGATCGTTTTCCCACAGGCGTTGCGGGTGATCATCCCGCCGCTGACAAGTCAGTATCTCAACCTTGCCAAGAACTCGTCACTCGCAATCGCAATCGGCTACCCCGACCTGTTCAGCGTCGCGAAAACAGTCATCAATCAAACCGGCGCAACGATCGAGGTGATCGCCATCATCATGCTGAGTTACCTGAGCATGAGTCTGTTCACTTCCCTCATGATGAACATCTATAATCGCCGCGTGCGGCTGGTGGAGCGTTGACGATGACGGCAATGGAAGTGCGGCCTCCGCGCCTGAGTGTGGGACCCATTGCCTGGCTGAGGAAGAATCTCTTCAGCACGTGGTACAACGTCGCCTTTACATTTATCACCATTAGCCTGTTCTATGTGCTTTTGCCGCCCGTAACGCAATGGGCGCTGACTGAAGCGCGCTGGGGTGTCATCAAAGCCAACCTGACCCTCTTCATGATCGGTCAATACCCACGCGACCAGTTGTGGCGCATCTGGCTTGTCATTTACATGCTGGGCGCGATGATCGGGTTGTCCTGGGGCGCCTGGAAGCAAGCCGCGCGCGGTTTTGCTTTCATCGGGCTGGGGGCTGGCGCTGGATTTGCGTTGATCGGCATCCTGCTCAATTCGGACGTATGGCTGAACTGGCTGATCGCAGATGCGGTCCTGCTTGTATGCTATTTCCTGGGACAGATCCTTCCTCAAGGACGCGGCGCTTCCATCGCGGGCCTGGGCTGGTTGCTGTACTTCCCGCTGATCTTCCTGCTGATAGCGGGCTCGGGGTTCATCCCGGCGCTGCCCACGGTTGGGCCAAACCTTTGGGGCGGGCTCCTGCTCACACTCATGTTGACCATCATTGGCAACATTTTGGCGCTTCCCTTGGGGATATTGCTGGCGCTCGGGCGAAGAAGCAATCTGCCCATTGTGCGCTACTTCAGCATCGGTTACATCGAACTCATTCGCGGCGTCCCGCTGGTGACCATTCTTTTCATGGCGAACCTGATGGTGCCGCTGTTTCTTCCTGTGTACATGCGTCCGCCGGATGCCGTCATTCGCGTGGCGATCGGATTCATCCTTTTCGAAGCCGCTTATCAGGCGGAGAACGTGCGCGGAGGTCTGCAAGCCATCAGTCGCGGTCAACACGAGGCGGCTCAGGCGTTGGGGTTGAATGGAACGCAGTCCATGTTGTTGATCGTTTTGCCGCAGGCGCTGCGCGCCGTCATCCCTGCGTTGTTCAATTCGTTCATCAGTCTGTTCAAGGACACCAGCCTGGTGGCGATCATCGGTCTTTTCGACATTTTGCGGATCGGACATTCCGTGCTGGCGCAGACCGAGTGGCTCGGCACTCACCGCGAAGTGTTTTTGTTCGCGTTCTTCGTGTATTGGGGCTTCAACCTGGCATTCACTTATGGGAGCCGCCGCCTCGAGGAAGCGCTGGGCGTGGGCAAGCGTTGAGATTTGTCAGGTCATTGCGGGCGGGAGCGAAGCAATCCCCCCTCGTGTTCGAGAGCGCATCCAAAAGGCCGCCATGATTTGGAGATTTACATGAGCAATAGCGACTTTTCGGAAGACATCATCATCTGCCGCGGGGTGCATAAATGGTTCGACAGTTTTCACGCGCTTCGCGGCATTGATCTTGCCATCAAAAAGAGGGAGGTCATTGTGATCTTCGGTCCTTCGGGATCGGGGAAGTCCACGTTCATCCGCTGCATCAACCGCCTCGAGGAGCATCAAAAGGGACAGATCATTGTGGACGGAGTCGAGTTGACCAACGATATTCGCAACATCGAAGCGATTCGTTCCGAAGTGGGCATGGTCTTCCAGCAATTCAATCTTTTTCCCCACCTGACAGTTATGCAGAACATTTCACTCGCGCCGATGTGGGTGCGGAAATGGCCCAAGGACAAGGCTGAACAGATTGCAAGGGAGTTGCTCGAACGCGTCGGTATTCCCGAGCAGGCGCACAAATATCCCGGTCAACTCTCCGGCGGACAGCAGCAACGCGTCGCCATTGCCCGCGCGCTGGCGATGCAGCCGAAGATCATGCTGTTCGACGAACCGACATCCGCCCTCGACCCGGAAATGATCAAGGAGGTTCTGGACGTGATGGTCGAACTGGCAAAATCCGGCATGACCATGCTTGTGGTCACGCACGAGATGGGCTTTGCCCGCGCTGTGGCGGACAGGATGTTCTTCTTCGACCAGGGCCAGATCGTGGAGAGCGGCACACCGCAGGAGATCTTCGAAAGTCCCAGGGAGGACCGGACAAAATTGTTCCTCTCGCAGATCCTTTCGCATTAAAATAAAAAGAGTCGGCACGCCGCCGACTCTTTGAAATTCTTGTTTTTTTGCCTGCACTAAGGTTTTCCTTTGTGTTCCTTTGTGACCTTCGTGGTTGGGTCCTTTTTGGTTTCGGCAGGCTCAACCCAGGAGTTTCGGTCGTCCGAGTTAGGGTTATTTTATG
>CAYQOF010000067.1:4852-12842 GCA_964419035.1 uncultured Anaerolinea sp.
GTTTCGGCAGGCTCAACCCAGGAGTTTCGGTCGTCCGAGTTAGGGTTATTTTATGAATCGAACTCGCCGATCATCTCCCCGTTAACCCACACCGTGAAATGACCGGAAGGGTATGTGCCAAGTTCGACAGTCTCTTCGAAAGGTTTCAGCACCTGGATGCACATCACGCCCGGGTCAACGACCGTGTATACATCAGCCATGATTTTGTTCTCTGCATCGGGTTCGCTGATCTCCACCCTCAACTTATGACAGGGAGTCGGCAGGTCGCCGCTCAGCACGAGAACGATCTGCGGCGGGTAACTCTCGCGGATCAACAGGCTGGATTCATTGATGAACACATTCCCGCGTTCCAGTTTGTCATCGCCCGGCTGGGGGCTGTTTGGCGATTCGGATGGTTTTTGGTCAGGCGTGGAGCCTGAGTTGACAGGGGTGTTTGGATCCATGGTTTCGGTTGCCGCCGGCGCGCACGCCGCGAGGATCAACATGGCGATGAACAATATTATCAGGTGTTTCATTTTACCTCCATAAACATCGTTTCCCATGAGACGACCTGAGTGATTGATTTGTTCCTCATGAAAGCGAACAGGCGAGCCATGACCGGGCTCGCCTGTATTGCATCTGAAAAAATCGGTTTATTACGTGAACTTGACGATCTCCGGGAAGATATCGAATGTATGGGCGTCAGGGTTGTTGATGCATCCATACCCAAAGGCTTTCGTCGGCTTGTCCGGATCGTTGACAAAGACGCCCACGTTGTAACATCCTTGCGGCAGATCGGTGATCGTAAGCTCACCGCCAACATCAAGGCTGTAGCCTCGATATCCGCATTCTCCGAATTCCGTGAGATTCAGGTAAAGCGACACCACCAACGGACCGTTCGTTGAGTTTCGAAGGCGGATATAGGCGGGGTGTCCGGTAACATTTGCCCCCAAAGGTTTGTTGCACGGATCGGCGCCTGGGTTGCTCTGGGAGGAGGCTTGTGTGGCAGTGGCTTGCAGTGTCGGCAACGGGAGTGGGGTCTCGGTTGGCGGAGGGGTCTGGGTGGGTGTTTCCGTTGGCGGCACCGGGGTATTCGTTGGGATGGCGGCTTGTGTTTCTGCCACCACAGTGAACGCGGCGGCGACCGCCGTGTTTTGTACGTCAACCGCGTTGATGGTCGGAGTTGCCTCCGCGCCGCACGCGCTGATGATCGTTGTGAGTATAAGCAATATGGAAGGTATCTTGATCCGCATCATTTTTTTCCTTTCGGGCGGGATCGCCTGTCATTCGTCCTGATCTATGGTGACCTCGGTTCTATGCAGATTGATCGTCACGCCTCGACCGTGGTGCAGGGTGAAAGTCCCAACCATCTTTCTGCCTCCCACCCAAGCCACGTAGATGTACTCTCCGACCGGCGCGTCTATCGTGACCACCGTCTCGACGGGATATTCAAGGATCGCGACCTTGCCGTCAACCACGCTCAATTGCAGGGAGATGTATGCCTGCGTCTCTGCCTTGTTCACCAAGGTGACCGGGCTCGAAGGGAGCGCCGGAGGCATTGTCCCATACAGCCGAACGCCCAGGGTGAGCGTGAATGTCGGTACACCGGGGACAGGCGTCGAAGTGGAGGTTGCGCCTTCGGCGAATAAGGTTGCAGTGGCAGGAGTCGTTGTCAGGTTTTCCACGACCGCCGGGATGGGTGTCTCTGTAACCGGGACAGCCGGCTCGATGGGAAGCGTCGCGGTGTCAATAGCGGGAACAGACGTCGCTGTAGGTTGAGCCGCCAGCGTCTCCGCCGCGCCCGTTTGTACGACGGCGTTCAGTGTCCCCTGCGCGTCCACTGCGGGAGGCAGGTCGGTGATGGAAGGAAGATTCGGGAGACAGCCGCTTGCGATCAACGCCAGCGCGAGAATGGTAAGAGCGAACTTTTTCATCCTGCCCTCCTTTGGGGCTATGGTTGACCGACGACCTCCATAAACTGGGTTACGACATCGCGCAACATGCGTTCAGGCAGGGCGCCGACCTGGCGATGGACGATCTTGCCGTCCTTGACGAACAACATGGTCGGGATTCCCTGAATGCCGTACTTTATCATCCATTCGGGGTTTTCATCGGTATTGACCTTGGCGATCAGGATCTTGCCTTCGTATTCTTTTGCCAGTTTGTCGAGGATCGGGGCGACCATTTTGCAGGGTCCACACCACGGCGCCCAAAAATCAACGATCACAGGGATGGGTGATCTCAGGACGGTGTGCTCGAAGGCGGCGTCGGTCACATGAACGGGTTCGTTTAACATTGTCATACACCTTTGTAGTTTTGTGAATTCGTTATGGCAATTTGTGAGTATTGCCCCTAACCGAAAAGGGAGTATATCACATAACCCTGCATGATATAATCGCCCGTCATGGCTGAATTATTTGCGAAATGGCGGAGCGGGCTCGCCAAAACCAGCAAGACGGCGTTCGGGCGGCTTGCCTTCATTCTTGGGGCAACGGAGATCACGAACGAAACGTGGGACGAACTCGAAGCCCTTCTCATCCAGGCGGATTTGGGAATCGAAACCGCGACCGAGGTACTGGAATCGCTTCAACGCGTCGTACGAAGCCGCGGCTTGACCCGCTCCGAGGAACTTTCGGAGGCGCTCCATGCCGAACTCCGGGCAAGACTCGACCCCGCGCCTCCCTTTGCATGGACGGAAAAACCCTCTGTCATCATGATGGTCGGCGTGAATGGATCCGGCAAGACCACGACGATCGCGAAACTCGGACGGCGGTTTCTTGATGATGGGAAGTCCGTCCTCCTCGGCGCGGCGGATACCTTTCGCGCTGCGGCTGTGGACCAACTCCAGGTCTGGGGTGAACGGATCGGCGTGGACGTGGTATCCGGCGCTCCTGAGTCCGACCCGGGCGCGGTCGCGTTCAGCACGGTCCAATCGGGGGTTGCGCGCGGTGTGGACATGATCCTCATTGATACGGCAGGTCGTTTGCACACGCGCTTCAACCTGATGGAGGAATTGAAGAAGGTCCACCGCGTCATTGGCAGGGCATTGCCCGGCGCGCCGCACGCCGTCTGGCTGGTGCTGGATGCAACGACCGGGCAGAATGCCATGCTGCAGGCAAAGGCGTTCAAGGAGGCGGTCGGGGTGACCGGTGTGATATTATCCAAACTGGACTCGTCCGCGCGCGGCGGAATGGCATTTGCCATTCAACGCGAACTGGGTCTGCCAATTTTGTTCGCCGGATTGGGCGAAAAACCCGAAGACCTCATGCCTTTCGATCCCGATGCATTTGTCGAAGGCATACTCGGAAATAAATCAAAAGTCTCCAATCTCTAGTCTCCAGTCTCCAGTCTCCAGTCTCCAGTCTCTACTCTCTATTCTCTAACAACGGAGGAATCATGCAAGACCTTGTCAACCGATTGCAATCCGCACAGGATCTAACCCGCCAGTTACTGGTGCGTCTTTGACTTCGCCTCCAAGGAACTGAAACTTTCCCAACTCGAAAAGGAAATCGAAGCGCCTGAATTCTGGGGGAATCCATCCGAAGCCCAAAAGATCATGAAGCAGCACAACGCTCTCAAATCTGAAGTGGACTCGTGGCGGAACTTCTCGCGCCGGCTGCACGACGCGCTCGAACTGGCGCAACTCGGCGACGAAAGCCTGCGTCCCGAACTCGAATCCGAGACCGGCGCCATCGAAGCCGAACTGGAACAACGGTCGTTCACCGCGATGCTTTCGGGAAAGTACGATCACGATTCCGCGATCCTTGCCATTCACGCGGGCGCGGGCGGGACCGATTCCCAGGATTGGGCGGCAATGCTTCAGCGTATGTACCTGCGCTGGGCGGAGGCGCGCGGCTACGAAACAGAGATCCTCGATACGACTCCCGGTGAGGAGGCAGGCATAAAAAGCGTCACGATCGCCGTGGATGGCGAATACGCGTTCGGTTATCTCCGTTCCGAAAAGGGCGTGCATCGCCTCGTGCGGCTTTCCCCGTTCGATGCCGCGCATCGCCGGCATACCTCGTTCGCGCTGGTGGAAATCCTGCCGCAGGTGGCAATGGATGAAGCCGATATCGAGATTGATCCCGCCGATATAAAGATGGATGTATTTCGTTCCTCGGGCGCGGGCGGGCAGAACGTCCAAAAGAACGCGACCGCCGTCCGCCTGACGCATATTCCCACCGGCATCGTCGTCACCTGTCAGAACGAGCGCTCGCAGACACAGAACCGCGAATTTGCCATGCGCATCTTGCGGGCGCGTCTCCTCGAATTGAAGCAGGCGGAAAGGGAAGAGGAACGCGCCGTCCTGCGCGGCGAATACACCAAGGCGGAGTGGGGGAGTCAGATACGTTCGTATGTTTTGCATCCGTATCAAATGGTCAAGGATCACCGCACCGATTACGAAACCGGCAACACACAGGCGGTGCTGGACGGCGACCTCGACAAATTCATGGAAGCCTATTTGCATTCCGCAACTTAAGGAGAATTGATGGCTGATGTGATTCCGCAAATTTCGACGTTCATTGCCAGCGAAATTTTGAAACAACCAGATCGTCAACTCACAGCCGATGAACCGCTCATCTCGAGCGGCTTGATCGATTCGTTCCGGTTGATGGACCTTGCGTTGTTCGTTGAAGATACCTTCGGCGTTCGCATCGAGGACACGGAATTGAATGCGGATACCTTTGACAACCTGGGACAACTTGCCTCGCTGATCGAATCCCGCAGAGCATGACGACTTTCCCCGAACGACTCAAATCGCTTCACTCGCGAACGCTTCGACACGGCTCAGCGCGAGCCCCGGAGCGGGTCGCCGTTTGTTTGCAGTTTGCCGGCGAGGAGGATGTACCGTTAACCCTCGACCGGTTATTGCGCGGCTCCCAATCCTACGCGCGGACGTACGCGCGCGAGGGGATACGTCCCGGCGAAGTCGTTGTATTGATCCTCCAGCACGGCGAAGACCTTGTGTATGCGTTCTGGGGCGCGGCGCTTCATGGCGCGATTCCCTCCATCATGCCGTTCCTCACGGAGAAACTCTCTCCCGAACGCTACCGTGCCGACCTCTCTACATTGATCTCGGTGACCAAGCCCGCCGCGGTCGTAACCTACCCGGAATTCGAGGACGAAGTCCGTGCGGCATTGAATGAGGGGGATTCGGTCCGCGCTGTGATCGTGACGGATCGTCTCGAACCGCAGGCGGAAGTTGAATTCGATTCATTGAAAGGATTCGAGAGAAAGCCCGAAGATATTGTTTTATTGCAGCATTCCTCCGGCACGACCGGTTTGCAAAAAGGCGTTGCGCTGTCGCATCGGGCGGTTTTCAATCAGTTGGACGCCTATTCCCGTGCGTTGTCCTTGAGCGACGAGGATGTGATCGTTTCATGGCTGCCACTGTATCACGATATGGGATTGATCGCCGGGTTCCTCATGCCGATCCTTTCGGGGATTCCGCTTGTGCTGATCTCGCCGTTCGATTGGGTGCGCGCGCCATACCGGTTGTTGCAGTCGGTATCGAAATATCGCGGCACCTTGTCCTGGCTCCCGAATTTTGCCTATAACTTCTGTGCGCAAAAGATACGCGACCGTCACATCGAGGGCGTGGACCTGTCCTCGTGGCGCGCGGTCATCAATTGTTCCGAGCCTGTCCGTTGGGAGAGTCATCAGGCGTTTTATGAGCGTTTCAAGAATTTTGGCTTGAAACGGGAGGCGCTTCAGACCTCGTACGCGATGGCGGAAAACGTCTTCGGTGTGACCCAAAGCCGGTTGGGGAGCGTACCAGCCGTCCATGTGATTGATCGGGAGGCGTTCATGGTCGAGCGCGTGGCGGCGAGTCCGCTCAATGGGCGTCCATCCATGAAGATGATGTCGTCGGGTCGTCCGCTCGAGAATACGCGCATCCGCATCGTGGACGACAGAGGAAACGATGTCCCTGAACGCGTCATCGGCGAGATCGCCCTGCAAAGCGATTGCATGTTGACCGGCTATTACAACCGCGACGACCTGACGAAGAAGGCTTTCCGCGATGGCTGGTATTTGACGGGCGATTATGGATATGTTGCAGATGGAGAGGTGTTCGTTTCAGGCCGCAAGAAGGACATGATCGTTGTGGGCGGAAAGAATGTGTACCCGCAGGATTTGGAGGCATTGACCTATGAAGTGCCTGGCGTCCATGCGGGCAGGTCGGTGGCGTTTGGCATGTTCGATGAAACGCAGGGCACGGAGGAGGTTGTCATCATCGCGGAAGTTGATTCGGAGGACACAGATGAACAGCAAAGGATCGCCGATCAGGTGCGTCTGCACGTCACAAAAAACTCAGCGATCGCCTTGCGTCACGTAAGAGTTGTCGGTCCCAAATGGATCGTGAAGACTTCCAGCGGTAAGACCGCCCGCTCGGCGAACAGGGAAAAATTCCTGGCGGAATTGGAAAAGAGAGGCTAGGCGGACGCGTGGACTCAACGGATGTTCTTCGTCGGGCGGTTGATCTGGCGCGCGCCGGGAAGAGGGTTGAGGCGCGAACGATACTGCTGGATGTCGTTGAGAACGATCCCCGCAATGAGATTGCCTGGATGTGGTTATCCGGTCTTGTTGATTCACTCGACGACCAGATCATCGCCTGCGAAAATGTGCTGGCGATCAATCCCGCCAATGAAAGAGTGCGGTTGTATCTGGCGGAACTGGAGCGGCGTAAGGGCGGGCAGGTTTACAGCGTTCCTGTGAATGCAGGAAACAGTTCCAAAGGGGAAAATCCAAATAGCGCGCCGGAGCAGGAATCTTCCCGCGACCATGAACATGCTGCTTCTGTTGGCGCGGACTTTGCAGCGGAGGAACTCGAAGAGGCTGGGCAGTTCGAGAAGGCATTGGACGCCTATCGGATCCTGGCGTCCAGGACGAAGGACCCTCGGGAATTCGATCGCATCTACAACCGAATCGTCCGCCTCGAGCGTCTGCTGGATGAAAAGATTCAGCATGTAAAACCATCGTCGTCCATTGCGCGCCTGTCTTTCACGTGGCCCCTTTTGTATTTAGGTATGGCGTTGATCCAGGTCGGGTTAAATCCCCTTGCCAACCTCGTTTTGTATCCCTGGCTGGGATTGCCGTGGGTGGTGCTGGGCGGATTTCTTCTCGCAGTCTCCGAGGTCCGTTCCCGGCATGTGCTTTGGCAGAGAATATTTCTTGAAGAGGGAAATGGATCGGATTTTTCGCGCATGGTCGCCGCGGCGGCCGGCTGGTTCATGATCATCGTTCCACATGCCCTGCTCATCCTAGATTCGCTGAATCGATTGCGGAATTTTCAAATTCCTCCAAAACCATTTCCCTGGTGATGCCGTGCTTCCATTGAATGATACCGAGCCGAATCGTTATTCCTTTTTTCCGGTCGTGACCGTCCTGTTGATCGCCGCAAACTGTTTCTTTTTCTACATCGAGATATTTGTGGTGGATGAGGATTTTTGGACCTTCCTGATGAAATACGCGGCGACGCCCCGCCTCATCCTGAGCGCGCAGGGCGCCGGCGCGTTATCCAATGTCACGGCGATGTTTCTGCACGGGGATCTTTTGCATCTGGCAGGGAACATGCTTTCCCTGTGGGTCTTTGGCAGGCGCGTTGAGGATGCGTGCGGTCACTGGCGTTTTCTGGCTTTTTACCTGCTCGCCGGCACGTCGGCGCACATATTCTTCGTCCTTGTGCTTTATGATTCGCCCATTCCCGGCATTGGGGCAAGCGGCGCGATCTTCGGGCTGATGGGCGCCTACCTGCTTTTATATCCCGGCGGACGAATCCGCACGCTGGTTTTCCTGAGTTTCGTCCCGGTATGGCCCCGCATTCGCGCCATCTGGATCGTGTTGTATTTTGTGGGAATTCAGATCATCCCCGCCATTCAAACCCTGTTGAGGCATGCGGATTATCGCGTGAATCATTGGGCGCATCTCGGCGGTTTTTTCTCCGCCGTGTTCATCCTCCTCTTTTTGCGGCCGGAGGCGTTCGCCAGATATATGAGCGACACTTCAGTCT
>CAYQOF010000068.1:0-2526 GCA_964419035.1 uncultured Anaerolinea sp.
AATTCCAACACTCCTCTTACGCCGCGCTGACAATCCGTCGGCGCGGTTTTGTTATAATCGCCTCAACCGAAAAACCTGACAGGTTTCCGTTAGAATTTGATGGAGAGTCGCCTTTGTCCTTGCAAGTGTTTTGGACGGGAATGGCGCGGGTAAAACCTGTCAGGTTTGGAGAAAAGGAACTTTCCCCATGATGCGATTTGACCGATTTACCGAGAGAGCCCAGGAAGCCGCCCAACGCGCTGCGGAGATCATCCAGCGCTACGGCCACAACCAGATAGACACCGAACACATCCTGCTGGCGCTGATCGAACAACCCGGCGGGGTGATCCCCCAAATTCTCGAAAAACTGAGCGTCAGCCCCGACGCGCTGACCGACCGTCTCGACGCGACCCTGCGCGCCAGCCCGAAAGCCAACATCTTCGGCGGCGGCGCGGGACAGATCTTCATCACCCCGCGCGTCAAGCGGATCATTGACCTCGCCAACGAGGAGGCAAACCGCCTCAAAGACGAATACATCTCCACCGAGCACATCTTCCTCGCCATTTTGACGGAACGCAACACGCCCGCCGCGCGTATTTTGGAGTCCGCCGGGCTGACGCGTGACCGCGTCTACTCCGCGATCCAGGATTTGAGAGGCGGACAGCGCGTCACCGACCCGCAGGCTGAATCCCGCTACCGGACACTGGAAAAATACTCGCGCGACCTCACCCAACTCGCGCGCGAAGGAAAACTCGACCCGGTCATCGGGCGCGATAACGAAATCCTGCGTTTGATTCAAATCCTTTCACGCCGCACGAAGAACAATCCTGTTTTGATCGGCGAGGCGGGCGTCGGCAAGACTGCCATCGCCGAGGGACTCGCGCAGAAGATCGCCAACAACGATGTGCCGGAGATCCTCTCCGGCAAAAGGGTGGTGGCGCTCGATTTGGGCGCGATGATCGCCGGGTCCAGGTTCAGAGGCGAATTCGAGGAACGGCTCAAAGCCGTCGTGGAGGAGATCCAGCGCGCGGGCGGCGACATCATCATGATGATTGACGAACTGCATACCGTCGTCGGCGCGGGGGCGGCGCAGGGCGCGATGGACGCCTCGAACATGCTCAAGCCCGCGTTGGCGCGCGGCGAGTTACAGTGCATCGGCGCGACGACGCTGGATGAATATCACAAGTACATCGAAAAGGACGCCGCGCTCGAAAGGCGTTTCGCTCCCATCTACGTGGAAGAGCCAAGCGTGGACAACACGATCAAGATGCTGCAGGGTCTGCGCGACCGATACGAAGCGCACCACAAAGTCCGCTTTGCAGATGAGGCGCTGGTCGCCGCGGCGCGACTGGCTGACCGCTACGTCACAGATCGAAGATTGCCGGATAAAGCCATTGACCTGATGGACGAAGCCGCCGCGAAACTGCGCGTCGCTTTGTACTCCATGCCGCCCGACCTCAAGGCGATGCGCTCCGAGGTCGAAAAGCTGCAAGCCGAGGAGGAACAGGCTGGCTTGAACCGCGATTATGAACTCGCGGCGAGGAAGAAATCGGAACGCATGCGACTCGAAGAGGAATTTCACGAGAAGCGCGATAAATGGGAAGCCGAACATCAATTGGATGAGGTGGTGGATGTGGACGACATTGCCGCGGTCGTGCATCAATGGACGGGCATCCCGGTCACACAGATGCTCGAGACCGAAGCCGAGAAACTCCTGCACATGGAGACGCGCCTGCACGAACGCATCATCGGGCAGGAGGAGGCGATTCACGCCATCTCGGATGCGATCCGCCGCGCAAGATCCGGTTTGAAGGATCCGTCGCGTCCGATCGGCTCGTTCATCTTCATCGGTCCGTCGGGCGTCGGCAAGACGGAACTCGCCAAAGCCCTCGCCTGGTTCATGTTCGACGACGAGGACGCGCTCGTACGCATCGACATGTCCGAATATCGCGAACAGCACACAGTGAGTCGTCTCTTCGGCGCGCCTCCGGGATACGTCGGTTACGAGGAAGGCGGTCAATTGACCGAAGCCGTCCGCCGCAGACCCTACCGCGTGCTGCTGTTCGATGAAATCGAGAAGGCACATCCCGAAGTCTGGAACGCGCTCCTGCAGATTTTGGATAACGGACGCATGACCGACGGTCAGGGCAACGTGGTGGACTTCCGCAACACGGTTCTGATCATGACCTCGAACCTGGGCACCGAATACGTGCGCAAGGGAGGCACTTTGGGCTTCCTGCAATCCAGGGCGAGCGACGAGGAACGCGAATCACATGCCAAGATCGAGAAGGCGCTGAAGGGCGCGTTCCGTCCCGAGTTCCTGAACCGTATTGACGAGATCATCATGTTCTCGCCGCTGTCCATCGAACAGATGGAGGATATCGTCATCCTGCAAATGAAGGAAGTGCAGGACCGCCTGAACGAATACAACGTCACGCTCGAATTGACCGACGCCGCTCGCAGGTGGCTGGCGCAGCAGGGTTATGATCCCGCCTTCGGCGCGCGTCCTCTGCGGCGCGCCATCCAGAAGAACGTCGAGAGTCCGCT
>CAYQOF010000068.1:2626-12500 GCA_964419035.1 uncultured Anaerolinea sp.
ATTCATGCAGTCAAGGTAAGATGCGGGGAATCTGCATCGTCCCGAAGGCTTTTTATTTCATGAACCGGGTCATCCGGGAAAGACCTTCGGGACGTTCCCAAGGAGATCACCACATTCAATGGAATCAAATAAAAAATCGTCCTCCGCCGTTCCAATTGTTGTCGGAGTCATTGTCTTCATCCTGATTTGTTGTGCATGTATTGTGATCGTTGCGGCGGGAGGGATCATCTATCGCGCTTCGCAAAACGTCTCGACCGAAGTCCCGTTCGATTTCCCGACCCTGCTTCCGCCGACCAGCAATGATATTCCCTCCGATCCATCGCCCACACCGGAACGACCGCCCGCCGGTTCCATTCCAATGGAAACGCTCGAAACGCTGAAACGGACCATCGTCCCGGAAAGCAATCCCTACGAACTTGCCTGTCGTTTGCATGCGATATGCAACGTCCCGCGGACGGTTCCCTCCGAAACCTACGACCTCAACGACCAGAAATCCTTCTGGGTGATGAACCCGGATACACTCCAGAACTTCGAGGTGACGGCAACTGTACGATACGTCGGTCCCCACATCTATTTCTGGATCGAAAACGGCGTGCGGTATGACGATGGCGCCTTGCAGAGGCTGGGCAATCACTTCGAAAACGAGATCTACCCCACCACCCGGGAATTCTTTGGCAGTGAATGGACGCCCGGCGTGGACGAAGACCCGCGCGTCTACATTCTGTATGCGCGCGGAGTTGGGGCAACCGTTCTGGGATATTTCTCCTCGTCCGATTCGTTCAATCCGCTCGTATCGGAGTATTCCAATGGTCACGAGATGTTTGTCTTCAATGCCGATCTTGCAAGCCTCTCCTCGGAGGATGCATACAGTACGCTGGCGCATGAGTTCCAGCACATGATCCACTTCAACACCGACCGCAACGAGGACACCTGGATGAACGAGGGGTTTTCCGTACTGTCTGAATTGTTGAACGGCTACCCGGTGTATTTCGATTTCTATTACGTGGTGGACCCGGACAGCAACCTCACCGACTGGTCTCCCGACCCCGGTTCGAACCTGCCGAACTACGGACAATCCTTTCTGTACCTCGCCTACCTGCTCGACCGCTTCGGGGATGACGTGACGAAGGCGGTCATCCAGCACCCCGAGAACGGACTCGAAAGCATTGACCTGACGCTAGCCGAACTCAACATTACCGACCCGCGAACGGGCAAGGTTGTTACAGCCGACGATGTCTTCGTGGATTGGGCGGCAACAATGTGGCTGCTGGATAAATCCGTGGGCGACGGGCGTTATCACTACAACATCTACCCCGACGCGCCGGGCATCGCCGTTTCGGAATCCATCCCGAACTGCCCCGCATCGAGCAGCGAAACCGTCCATCAATACGGGATTGACTATTACACCATCACCTGCGCCGGGGATCACACCCTGCGCTTCAACGGCTCGACCGTCGTTGGGCTGCTGCCGGTGGACGCCTATTCCGGGGAGTACGCGTTCTGGTCCAACAAAGGCGACGAGTCGAACATGACCCTGACGCGCGAATTCGATTTCACAAACGTGAGCGCGCCCATCGAGATCAGTTACTGGATGTGGTATGACATCGAAGAGGATTGGGATTACCTCTACCTCGAAGCCTCCACCGACGGAAGTACGTGGCAAATCATCAAGACTCCCTCTGGCACCGACACCGATCCCTCAGGGAATTCCTTCGGCTGGGGTTACACCGGTCAGACCGGGAGATGGATGGAGGAAAGCGTTGATCTCTCGCAGTTCGCAGGGCAGAAGGTGCAGATCCGCTTCGAGTACATCACCGACGCGGCGGTCAACGGACAAGGCTTTCTGCTGGACGATGTTCGGGTGGACGCGGTCAACCATCGGTCCGATTTCGAAGCGGACGACGGAGGCTGGGTCGCCGAGGGATTCGCGCGCTTTCAGAACGTTCTCCCGCAGACCTTCCGCCTGAGTCTCATCCTCAAGGGAACAGCCACCACTGTGACTGAGATCCCGCTCGACGATGATCAGACGGCGGAAGTCCAGTTATCGTTAAAACCCGGCGAACAGGCTATACTTGTCATATCCGGTACCACGCGGTTTACGAGGCTGCCCGCGGCGTATGAGGTTGAAGTGAGATAACCGCGCTGAGCGGAGTGCAACGAAGACGAAGCGCCGCCCAAAGCAATCCCTAACTTTGCAGGAGATTGCTTCACTCGGTCTCGATACGCCCAATGAGCACGGGCTACTCGACCATCGCTCGCAATGACATAACATCGGAGGAAACATGTCCACAGCGCCAAAATCGGAAATCCTGCGCATGGCTGACCTGATCGCGTATCAGGAAGGCTCGGTCGTCAGCCGCCAGATCGTCAAAGCGGAGGCTGGCAATGTCACGTTGTTTGCTTTCGATAAAGATCAGGAATTGAGCGAACACACCGCGCCGTTCGACGCGCTCGTCCACGTGCTGGACGGCGAAGCGGAGATCAGAATCTCAAGCAAAGCGTACAACCTGAACGCGGGCGACGCCATCATCATGCCTGCGGACGAACCTCACGCGGTCAGGGCAGCCACGCGCTTCAAAATGCTGTTGACGATGATACGGAAATAATCAGTGATCAGTAATCAGTGACTAAGAATCAACATCCCGCAGATTTCGCTACTGCGGGATGTTGATTTAATGAAGATTGGCGGGGCAGACCAATTCACTCGGTTTGCGGGACGATGATCATCTGCCTCAGGAACGACAGCGACATCACCAGCGGGATCAGGGACAACCCGGCGGCGATGACCGCCATCACGGTGTAATTCGTCGCGTCGAAGATGAAGCCGCTGCTCAGACTGATGAACGCCGAAGCCAGACCCACCAGCAGGTCGTTCGTCCCCTGCGTGCGCGAACGCTCCACCGGCGAAAGTTGATCCGAAAGCAAGGTCGAGCCGCCCACAAAGCAGAAGTTCCAGCCCACGCCCAGTAAAAACAACGAGATACCGAGAGGCAGGACATCGGGGGAAAGAGGCGCAGTCACACAGGACAGCAGCAGCGTCGCCGCGCCGAACAGGATCATCCGCCCGCGTCCCCATTTATCCAACAGCCAGCCGGAAATGATCGAGGGAGCGAACATCCCGAATGTGTGCGCCGAGATTACCGAGTAGATGTCGCTGCGCGCGTGCCGGTGATCCTCCATGTGCAGGGAGGTGATCACCATGATGGCGACCATCACCACCTGCCCCAGCATCATCGCGGTCACCGCCGTGATCGCGGCGGGCTGGTGCAGGATCTGCATGATCGGGCGCGCCTCGCCCTGCGGGATCAATTCAGGATACAGTTTCGCCACCTCCCTGCCCACCTCGCGCGGGTCGGGGCGCAGACCGAGGAAAACAAAAAACGCGGCAAGCGCGAACAACGCCAGCGTGGTGAGGTACGCGCCCGCCAGTTCGTCCATGCCGGCGCTCACGGCAAAAGCGCTCATCGGCACAGCAGACACGCGCGCCAGGATCGTGCCGATCACCCCGCCCAGCACCACGGCCGAGATGGCGCGCCCGCGCTGGTCCGGCGGATTTACCTCCGCCGCGGCAAAACGTCCGAGCAGCACAGCCGAATTGGTGATGCCCATCATCGTCATGCCGGCCATCGCCAGCAAAAACGACGCGGACTGGATGGCGATCACCACCAGCACATTGCCCGCCACACCGACCAACAAACCGCTGAAAATTCCGTTGCGCCTCCCGATGCTGTCCATGATGTAGCCCCAGGCGGAAGCCGACAACGCGCCGCTCAACAGATACACCGCGGTCGGCAGGGTCGCCAGCGCGCGGTCCGGCGCGAGTTTCGCGCCGAGGATCGGGTTGATCGCCGCCGCGGCAATGAACCCCGCCGAGGCAAGGCTCTGTGTGATGAAAAGGATCGCTGTGATCTTCAGTGCAATACGCTTATAGTCTGCCATGGATCTGTCCTTTGGAAACCTGCCGATTATACGCCTGATGCGGGTAGAATGTGGGATATGAGATTCGTCACAGCACCCGCCTCCGACTCCCCCCTGCCTGATCTCGTTGAATGGATGAATCGCGGCTTCGAGAGTTACCTCATCCCCATCCAGTTCAGCGTTCCCGCGTTCGAGGCGATGCTCCGCAAGGACGGCATTGACCTTGCCCTCAGCCGCGTACTCCTCACGGATGGAATCCCCTCCGGCATCGCGTTGATCGCGCGGCGCGGATGCGTCAGCCGTCTCGCGGCGATGGGAATCGCAAAGGAGGCGCGCGGCAAAGGCTCAGGCTCACGGCTCATGGATGTTCTTCTCCGTGAAGCGCGCGCACGCGGCGACCGTGAAATGGCGCTGGAGGTCATCGAACAGAACGACCCGGCCGTGCACCTGTACCGCAAATTCGGATTCGAACCCATGAGGAGGCTGATCAGCCTCGTCAAACGAAACGAGGAACAAAGTGGAATCTCCGATCTCGAGGAAATCGAAGCATGCGAAATGGGACGTTTGATCACGCAATACGGCTTGCCGGACCTGCCCTGGCAGTTATCCGGTGAGACCATCGCGTTGTTGAATCCGCCGGTGCGCGCGTATAAACTGGGACCGGCGTATGCCGTCATCTCGGACCCGTCAGCGGAACACGTCGTCATCTGGTCGCTGCTCGTGGAGCCGGAGGCGCGCGGGAACGGTCTCGGTGTGGATATGTTGAAGTCGGTCATGGCGGTTCACGCCGGCAGGACGTGGCACGTCCCGGCGATCTGGCCCGAGGAGTTCGGAAAGATCTTCGAACGGGCAGGCTTCGAACGCGAGGAACTCTCGCAATGGCAGATGAGGCTTTTGCTTTGACAAACCCGGACGTGGAGAACAAAGGATGTAGAAACTCCGTGACTCAGTGTCTCTGTGGTTCGAATATTTCGAATAACGGAATCAGGCGTCGGCTTCGCGCGAAGCGTCCGTTTGTCACTCATTTGTTTTATATGGCGGTGATTTCAAGGATATAATTTTTCCAACTCGAACAGGAGCGTTCAGGGAATGTCGTCTTCGCAACGAAAAACGATCGGTGTGTTCGCCTCGCAGGTGGGACGCGCATGGGGCGCGCAATTCCTCGCGGGCGTTGCCGCCGCCGCCGAAGCAAACAACGTCAACCTTGTGCATTTCATCGGGGGAAAAATATCGCCGATCGTTTCACCGGCAGACAAAAAGATTTCCTTCGGCTTGTACGATCTCGCCACGCCCGAGCAGTTCGACGGCTTGCTGGTGGCTTCGGATGTCGCCCATGGCGTCGCGCCCGATGAACTCAAGATGTTCGCAAAAGCGTACGGGAACCTGCCCATCGTCACGCAATCGTTGGAGTTGATGGGCGCGACCGTGTTCATCCCCGATAACCGCCAGGGCATGAGCGCGCTGGTGCGCCATTTGATCGAAGACCACGGTTACAAACGCATCGCGTTCATTCGCGGCATCGAGGGACAGATCGACGCGGAACAACGATATCAGGCATACAAGGAGGAATTGCACGCGCACGGATTCCGCTTCGTCGAAGACCTTGTGGTGGATGGCGACTATACACTAGAGAGTGGGCGAGCCGCCATCCACACGCTGTTGAACGAACGCAAACTCCGCTTTCAGGCTGTGGTCGCGGCAAACGACCGCATGGCGTTCGGCGCGCTGGAGGCATTACAACAGCGCGGCGTTCGCGTGCCGGACGATGTGGCTGTCACCGGTTTCGACGATCTGCGAGAGGCTCAGGCAATCGGCGTCCCATTGACAACGGTGCGCCAATCGTTCTATACGGCTGGCAGACACGCGCTGGAAACACTGCTCAAGCGCATCAACGGGGAGACCGTCCCGCGCGCCACGCTGACGCCCACGCAACTGCTCATCCGCTGGTCGTGCGGCTGCCTGCCGGAGAATGTCCGTCAGGCGGCGGTCGCGCCGCGCGATGTGGCGAAGACCGGCAAACTGGAGAACAAGCGCGAAGCCGCGCTGCGCGCCCTGCTCAACTCAGCCGGCATCACCGACCGCGACGGCGCGCTCCCGCTGTTCAGGGACGCGTTCGGCCGCGCCTGGGACGCCTTCCTGGCGACCCTGAATGAAAAGTCAACCAGCGACGATTTCCTGAAAACGATCAATGCCCTGATCGAACTTTTGCAGAAACACGAACTGCCTCCCATGGTGTGGCATAACGTGATCTCGATGATGCGGCGTTACGCCCTGGGCGGCATCACCAGCCATACCACGATGCTGAGGGCGGAGAACCTCTTCCAGCAGGCGCGGCTGCTTGCCGGGGAACTCTCGCAGCGCTCGCAAGCCTATCGGCGGCTGGCGCTCGAACAACAGGAGAACATCCTGCAAGGATTTAGTTTCTCGATGGCGCCCGCCATGAGCATGGAGGAGATCGGCAAAGCCATTTCGGATCACTTCCCCACGATGGGCATCGAACGCTGGTATGTGATGTATTACAGCGACGTGACCTCGCCGCAATCCATTTCCACGCCGCCGCCCGAAAGTTACAACCTGCTCTTCCAGTACGAAGGCTCCCGCTTCGAGATCCCCCGCAAACAGACGTTCGTCGGAACAGGTCAACTGGTGCCGCGCGGCAAAACGCCCAGGGATCGCTATACGGCGGTCGTCATGCCGCTTTCGTTGGCGCGCAACCGATTCGGGTTCATGTGGGTGGAGATGGGTCCGCGCGACTGGGAGATCTACGTCCGCATTCGCAACCTGGTCAGCAGCGCCTTACTGCGCGTGATGCTCGTGCAACAGAAGGAACAGGCGCAAAAAGAAGTGGAACGGCTGCTCGCGGAAGCGCGCGAACGCACAGCGGAACTGGCGATCGCCAAGGAGTTCGCGGAAAGTGTTGCGGCTGAGAACGCAAGCCTGTATTCCAGCGAACAGGCTCGTCGTCAGGCGGCGGAAGCGCTGGCAAACGCCTCGCGTCAACTCTCCACCCTGGCATCCGAGGAGGAGGTGCCGCAGCAGATCGTGGAACAGTTATCCACGTTGATCCAGAACGATCACAGCGCATTGTTCCTCGAGGATGTGAACGGCATCCCGCGAGTGCTTGCTCATCGCGGCTTGCCAGAAGACGCCCCGGCGCTGGAATTGAAGTACAGCATAAACGGTGTGAACATTTATCAGGCGCTCGCGACGCAGCCCGATCCCATGCTGATCAGGGATGTAAAGAACATGCAGGGCTGGAGCCAGCCCGCCTGGCTCCCGGAAAACCGTTCGTGGCTGGGCATTCCGCTGTATGCAAAAAACAGGGTCAATGGGATGTTGACCCTCAGCCGGAGCAAGCCCGCCGCGTTCAATCAGGATGAAGTCCTGCTTGCCCGGACGTTCGCGATCCAGGCATCCATCTCCCTTGAGAACTCGCGGTTGTATGCCGACCTGAACCGCTTCAACCAGTTGATGGAGCGCATGGTCGAGGAGCGGGTGGAGGATCTCAACAAGGCGCTCAACCGTCTCGAAAAACTGGACAGGAACAAAAGCGATTTCATCCAGGTTGCGGCGCATGAACTGCGCACGCCTCTCACCGTCATCAAAGGCTACATGGGCATGATGAAGTCGTCGCCCGCCATACTGGAGAACGAGTCGCTGCGGCAGGCGATGGACGGTGTGCTGCAAGGCGCCGACCGCCTCCACCAGATCGTCAACAGCATGTTGGATGTGGCGCGGCTCGAAAGCCAGGTATTATCCCCTCATTTCGACAAGGTCTCGCTGGGACTCCTCCTGCGCCTCATCCGGAAGGATTACGCGGAGGACTTGAAAGCGCGTCGACTCACGCTCGAGGTTGATCCCGTCATCGAATCCCTGCCGCCCCTCAAAGCGGATTCCGAATTGCTGAAAAAGGCGCTGGATAATGTGATCGTCAACGCCATCAAGTTCACGCCGGACGGCGGCACGATCTCGGTCAGCGCGAAACCCGTGCAATTGGATGGGCGCGGCGAGATGTGCGAGATCCGCGTGAAGGACAGCGGCATCGGCATCGCTCCCGCCGACCAGGAGATCATCTTCGAGAAGTTGTACCAGGTCGGCAAAGTGGAACTGCATTCCTCGGGCCGCACCAAATTCATGGGCGGCGGACCGGGACTGGGACTCGCCATCGCGGCGGGAATCGTCAAGGCGCACAATGGAAGGATCTGGGTGGAAAGCCCCGGCTGCGACACGGAGAAACTTCCGGGCAGTACGTTCTTTATCCAGATTCCTCTGGCGAAATGACCCTCCCTCCTCCGCTTTACGAGACGCGCAAACAAAAACTTCCGAGGCGCTGTCGGCTTCGGAAGTTTCGATATAACGGAACCAGCCTAATCTTTGGTGCGGATCGAGGTGCTGTTGCGGTCGAAATAGTTCGTGAGGCGCGTCCGCAGCGGATTGAGGATCCCGATGTGCGCCAGCGTGAAGATCGAAAAGGCGGACATCCCAAAGAAGAAGATCAAATCACCCACCAAATAACCCGCCTTCGCGTCGGAGGTGAACACGTAGCGGTGAACGATCAAACCCAACTGGATCAGGCAGATGACGAGCAGAGGGATGGAGAAAGGACGCAGATTGTGATCCTCGACGATCAAATGAAGCCCCACCATGGCGCCCAGCGCGGCCGCCATGACGACCACGTATTTTATGAATTGCGGCAGGAAATATTGCTGTAAATAAAGTCGCTGCAGGATTTGGATGTACAGAAAACATACCGCCGCGAGAGCGCCCCAGATCATCCAATCGATCAGGAAAGGCAGCACGAGGTTCCCATACACACGGATCGCCACCATCGCTGTAAGCCAGCCCACCGCATAGGCAAGCCCGACCACGATACCCTGCACTGTCACGCTGGAACCGGTCGGATTTTCGCCGAGGACGTCGAAAATCAATTTTGCGCCTCCCAACATAGCAAACGCCAGCGCGCCCATGCTGAAAAGCAGCATGACAACACTCAACATGCCTCGCTGCGACACCTTCCGCCCGTCGCCGCGTCCTTTGCGCGGTTTCGTCTGCGGGTGATTGGGTGGATAACGCATTCAGACCTCCTCTCCCTTGTGATAAACCGTACATAATTCTATCACCTGGCGGAACAACGCGCGCGTGGATCCAACCTTAAGACTGACATCGGGAGGATGAAGTTCCCGCCTGCTTCCTTAATCGAGGTTGATTCTGGTCTCCAACCTTCCCATCAGCCATACATTCTCAAAATCAAAACAGCCCTGCGATATTCGCGGGGCTGATAATTCTCCAATCTCCAATCTCTAAAGATGGATCGGCGTTCCCGCCGCGCCGTGCGCCGCCTCCATCAACACCTCCGAAAGCGTGGGGTGCGCGTGGACGTTGCGCGCGATCTCGTGCGGAGTCAGTTCCATCATGCGCGCCAGCGTCAGTTCGGGGAGCAGTTCCGTCACCTCGGGCCCGATCATGTGCGCGCCAAGGATTTCGCCGTATTTCGCGTCCACCACGATCTTGACGAAACCCATGTAATCGCCGAGTCCCAGCGCCTTGCCGTTCGGCTGGAAGGGGAAACGCCCGATCTTGATCTCATAACCGCGTTCCTTCGCCTGCGCCTCGGTCAACCCGAACGAAGCCACCTGCGGATACGAATATGTGGCGCGCGGCATCATTTCGTAATCGAGCGTGACCGTCTCCGCGCCGGCGATGTTCTCCGCCGCCACGATGCCCATCGCCGAACCAACGTGCGCCAGCATGAGTTTGCCCGTCACGTCGCCAACAGCATAAATATTTGGCACGCTCGTCTGCATCTTCTCGTCCACTTCGACAAAGCCGCGCTCGCTGATCCTGACGCCGGCCTCTTCGAGACCGAGTCCCTTGGAATTGGGACGGAAACCGATCGCCACCAACGCCTGGTCTGCTTCGAGAACCGTTTCCTTTCCCTCCGCTGACACCTTGACCT
>CAYQOF010000069.1:0-2776 GCA_964419035.1 uncultured Anaerolinea sp.
TTCGGCGCGGACTTGACCACTTCGGGGTTTATCTTCGCTTCCTCGGCGATCTTGATCATCGCTTCGGCGAAGGCATCGAGCGTGTCCTTGTTCTCGGTCTCGGTCGGCTCGATCATCAGCGCTTCATGGACGATGAGCGGGAAGTAGTTCGTGGGCGGATGGAAGTTATAGTCCATCAGGCGTTTGGAGATGTCCAGCGCGCGGACATCACTGCCTTCGAAGCGTCCCTCCGCGACGAACTCGTGCATACAGATGCGGTCATAAGGAACGTGGTACGTGTTCCGTAGACGGGCTTGCAGATAGTTGGCGTTCAGCACAGCGTACTGCGAGATGTCTTTGAGTCCATCGGGTCCGTGCATGGCGATGTAGGTGAAGGAGCGGACGAAGCCGCCGCCGAAATGTCCATGGAAGGCTTTCATGCGACCGATGGATTTTTCAGGCTTGACGAATCCATACAGCGGAGGTGTTCCATCGTCTTCGCCTTCTTCGATGACACCGACCAGTGGCTCGGGCAGGAAGTCTACGAGATGAGCAGCGACTCCCACTGGACCTGAACCTGGTCCGCCGCCCCCGTGCGGGACCGCGAACGTCTTGTGCAGGTTGAAGTGCATCACGTCAAAGCCCAAATCACCGGGACGGACAATGCCGAGCAACGCGTTCAAGTTTGCGCCGTCGCCATACATCAAGCCGCCACAGTTGTGTACCAACTCGATGACCTTCTCGATGTTCTCGTCGAACAGACCGAGCGTGTTCGGATTGGTGAGCATCATGCCGACGACGGTATCGTCGCACGCGGCTTCCAATGCTTTCAAATCAACATTGCCGCGATCATCGGAAGGGATGGTGACGACGGTCATGCCCATCATACCGACCGAGGCGGGGTTGGTGCCGTGCGCGGCATCGGGGATGAGCATCTTGGTGCGCTTGTCGTCGCCGCGAGACTTGTGATAGGCGCGCATGATGAGCACGCCTGTGAATTCTCCGTGCGCGCCCGCGGCGGGCTGCAACGTCACGCCTGCGAAGCCGCTGATTTCGTTCAGCCATTCCTGCAATTGATACATCAACGCGAGATTGCCTTGCACCGTCTCAATGGGTTGCAATGGATGCGTAAATAAGAATCCAGGCAATCTGCATGTGTCTTCATTGATCTTCGGGTTGTACTTCATCGTGCATGAACCGAGCGGATAGAAGCCCGTATCCACGCTGTAGTTGAACGAAGAGAGGTGCATGTAGTGGCGCACCACGTCCACTTCGGCGAGTTCGGGCAGGGGAAGGTCGGAGCGGAGGAGATGCTCGGGAGGCAGGGCAGTTTCGGGGACGTCCGACGCGGGCATCGTCACGCCAGTCCGTCCTGGTGAGGATAAGTCGAAAATCGTCGGTTCTACGATCTTCGCGCTGAGCGGAGGAACAGCGTTCTTCTGTTCCGTAGACGAAGCGATGCTAACCATGGCTCACCTCCTTCAACACTTCCACAAGCGTGTCAATTTCTTCCTTTGTGTTCATCTCGGTCACGGCAATCAGCATGTGGTCTTTGAGCGACGGATAATCCTGACCGAGATCGTATCCGCCTATGATGCCGTGCTCGAGCAGATGCGCGTTGACCTCCGCAACGGGGCGGTTGATGCACAGCGCAAACTCATGGAAGAACGGCTCGGTGAAACACAGACCCATGCCTTCGATTTGGCTGAGTTGCGACGCGGCATAATGCGCCTTTTGATAACAAAGTTCGGCGACCTGCCGCAGTCCCTTTTTGCCGAGCAATGAAAGATACACCGCCGTGCCGAGCGCGATCAATCCCTGGTTGGTGCAGATGTTGGACGTGGCGCGTTCGCGTTTGATGTGCTGTTCGCGCGCGGTGAGCGTGAGGACGTACGCGCGTTGACCGCGATTATCAATTGTTTCGCCGACGAGACGTCCCGCCATCTTGTGGACGTATTGCTTGCGCGTCGTGAAAAAGCCGACGCTTGGTCCGCCGTACCACATCGGGATGCCCAGCGGCTGCCCATCGCCCACGACGATGTCCGCGCCCATCGAGCCGGGAGTCTTGAAGAGGGCGAGGGCTGTGGGATTTGCGACGACGCAGACCAGCGCGCCTTTCGCGTGCGCGGCTTCGATGAGTTCCGTGTAATCGTAGGCGCGCCCGAAGAAGTCGGGGTATTGGACGATGAGGAGGCAGGTATCTTCGGAGATTAGAGATTCGAGATTGTCGGGAGAGGATTCGAGACTAGAGAATTGGTCTTCTCCGACGATATCAATTCCCATGCCTTGTGTGTATGTGCGAAGAACGGCGCGGTATTGCGGATGCACAGTCGGCGAGATGACGACTTTCCTGCGCTTGCCGCGGAATTGTGCGAACGCGAGATTGACCGCTTCGGCTGTGGCGGTCGCGCCGTCGTAGTGCGAGGCGTTCGAGACGTCCATGCCTGTCAACGCGCACATCAGCGATTGATACTCGAAGATGGCTTGCAATGTGCCTTGTGAGATCTCTGGCTGATAGGGTGTGTACGCGGTATAGAATTCGCCGCGCCGCAGGATGTGGTCAACAACGGAGGGGATGTAGTGGTTGTACATGCCCGCGCCGAGGAAGGATATCAGGTCAGCGCGGACGTTCTCGTTCGCATTGGCGATGTCGGCGAGTTGCTGAGCCGCTTCCATTTCGGTCAGCGCGGCGGGCAGGTCGAGTTTTGGGAAACGATGCTTTGCGGGAATATCTTCGAACAAGTCATCGAGCGACTTGACGCCGATGGTCTCCAGCATCGCATCCCGTTCTTTGGGG
>CAYQOF010000069.1:2876-10733 GCA_964419035.1 uncultured Anaerolinea sp.
TCTCTTCCCTGTTGCCCGTTGGGTTGTTACGTCCATTTTATGGGCGAGGGGAGGGAGAGTCAAGAGGAAGAACATCCTTGATTCAAAAGACCTCACAGGTCTCAAATGCCTGTGAGGTCTGGCTGGCTTATTTCTTTGCCACTTTGCGCGGGGCGCGAATGGGCTTTTCGGGGGTCTCTTCGGCGGGCGGAACCGGGGATTCCTCCACGGGCGGCGCGGGGGGTTCCTGCATAACGGGGGCGGGCTTGTCCTGAGCGGAGTCGAAGGGCTCAGGCGCAGGGACCGAAGCGGGCGGGACGGCGGGAGGCGTCACATTCACGGGCGGGAAGGCTGCATCTCCGCCCGGCGCGTTCAGTCCGACGAAGTAATCCTTGACCACCGTGTCGTTGTAGAAGACCAGCGCGAGGATGCCGACTGCCATCGAGAAGACGTTGCCTGCCAGCACACAGGCGATCTCGAAGACGGCGATGTTGGTGGACGGTTTGACAGGCTGCGCCGGGCTGCTCAATAACTTTGCGGCGTAGATGAGCTCGAAGACGCCGAGGATGGTCGGCAGGATGGTGATGGGCGTGCAGATGATGCCGACGATGGTGGCGAGCGCAGTGCCGGATGCGGCGAGTCCCCAGAACAGGTTGACGATGCCGCTGACGAGCGTCATCCACGCGATGACGTGGACGAGGGTGGGTTTTTCCTGGTTGAATTGTGCGTTCATTGGTTCTCCTGAAATGCGAAGTGTCGCAAAGCGATGATTTCACTTCGGTATACGCCGCTTCAGGAGAATGGTTGCAGAAGAAAAAGGCTCACACGATCCGTGTGAGCCCTGGCGTGAAGAACTTATTCAGATGATTATGCCCAACCCTGGTTTTTGATGAAATTGGTGACGATGGGGATGTTGACCATTTGTCCCTGATACGCCTGATACGCCCAGTACAGGAAGACCAGCCAAAGAAGAGGGACGCACAGCCCGCCGAAGCCAATGGTGACAGTTATGAGGATCGTGGAGACAATCCAGAAGGCGATGCTTGCCGCGATGGACTGAATGGCGTGGAATTTGATGAAGGGACGGGATTTCTTATCCTCCATCAACAATACGATGATGCCGATGAGCGGCGCAAAGACGTAACTCAATGCAGACCACAGTTTGTCGTCACTTGTTACTTCCATGGTTTGTTCCTCCGGGAGTTGGGTTTGGATTTCGGCTATTGTACAACCAATCAGGGCAAAGTGCAACCGGCTTTCGTTGCGAAAAGGTTACTATGCTACAATGACAACATGACCAGGGTCATATTCATGGGATCGCCTGAATTTGCGCTGCCAAGCCTGCGCGCGCTCTCGGAAAATTACGAGGTTGTCGGCGTTGTGACCCAGCCGGATCGCGCTTCGGGGCGCGGGCGCGAGATCAAAATGCCGCCTGTCAAATCCCTCGCGCTCGAACTGGGGATACCGGTCATTCAGCCCGAAAGACTCAAACAGCCTGAAGCGATGGAACAGTTGCGGAAATGGAATCCCGATCTCATCATCATTGCCGCGTTCGGGCAGATACTCAAAAGAGACGTTTTGGATTTGCCGAGCTTTGGGTGCGTTAACGTCCACGCGTCGCTATTGCCGAGATGGCGCGGCGCGGCTCCGATCAATGCCGCCATCCTGCACGGGGATGAGGAGACGGGGGCCACGATCATGCAAATGGACGCGGGGCTCGATACGGGCCCGATGCTCGCGCAGCGCTCCATCCGCCTCACGCGGGACGATACGGCTGGTTCCGTTACCGAGACCTTGTCTCATCTGGGGGCTGACCTGCTCCTCGAGACCCTGCCCGATTATTTATCCGGGAAAATCGTTCCTCAGCCTCAACCGGAAGACGGCGTGACCTACGCGCCGATGCTCAAAAAAGAAGTGGGACGACTCGATTTTACGCGCGACGTGAATGAATTGGAGAGGCAAATCCGTGCCTTCAATCCGTGGCCCGGCGCGTTCATGGATTTCGATGGGATGATTCTCAAAATCCATCGCGCGCATGTTACCCCTCTCCCCGCGGGAGAGGGGTCAGGGGTGAGGGTGGTAGAGGCGGGGAAAAGGTTGATCGTGCAGAATCAACCCGCGGTCGGCGCGAGAGGCGGGTTCCTTGTCCTGAGCGAAGTGCAGCCGGCCGGGAAAAAATCCATGAGCGGAAAGGCGTTCCTCGCAGGGGCGCGAAATTGGTCGTGACGGATTGGGACGCTCGGGGTTTCCCATCTTGTAGTTGCTCATTGGAACGTCCCGAAGGTTGTCTTGAATAAATCTTGTTGAGCGGTTCGAACCCTCGGGACGGTGGATGACAGAAATCAATCTCTTGGAGGAACCATGTTCAATTCAAAGGTGTTCGCCGCCGAATTCATCGGCACGTTCGCGCTGGTGTTCATCGGCGCGGGCGCGGGGGTAACAGGCATGAGCGGTCTGTTCGGCGTGGCGGTGGCGCACGGCGCTGTGCTGGCGGTTTTTTATTATGCCTTTGGTCACATCTCCGGCGCGCACGTCAACCCGGCGGTGACGTTCGGGCTGGCGTTGAACGGCACGGTGAAATGGGGCGAGGCGGTCTTCTATTGGATCGCGCAGTTCGCGGGAGGCATCGTTGCCGCGTTCGCTCTCAACCTTGTGGTCGGAGGTGTGAGCGTGGATGGGATCGGCGGCGGCGCGACGATCGGCGTCCTGACGGATTCTGCGCCTTACGCCGCGGCGCTGGTGGAGGTGATCCTGACCTTCTTCCTCGTCAACACGATTTTGCACACTGCCGTGGCTGGGAGGGGCGGCGCGTTTGCCGGGCTGGCGATCGGTCTCACCTTGACTTTTGCCATCCTCGCGGGCGGACCGATGAGCGGCGCCTCGCTCAATCCGGCGCGTACGTTTGGACCCGCGATCTTTACCTCCCCCAGTCTTGCGGAGCCGATGACTTACGTCATCTATCTGCTGGGACCGCTCCTCGGCGCGGCTCTGGCGGTGGGAGTGTTCAAATTCCTGAACAGCGGAGAAACGCCCGAATCCCCTGCAAAGCGGAAGTAACTGGTTGAATACGAAGACGGGGCTGGCATTCTGTGCCAGTCCCGTTTTGTTTTACAATACAGGCGGAGGCAATATGAACCGTTACGTCGCCGCAATAGACCAGGGCACGACCAGCGCTCGTTTTATGATTTTCGATTCAGCGCGGCGGGACTCGCCGCCGGTTTTTGGAAGGATTACGATGAATTGCGCGCCAACTGGGCAAAGGACAAGGAATGGCATCCCGCGATGGACGCGGAGTTGCGAAAGAAGTTATACTCGGGTTGGAAGAAGGCAGTGACGCGTACGTTCGATTGGGTCGAATAAACGAAGAGACCTGACAGGTTTTATCGGACGACATGCCCGTGATGGAATTTTTGCGATGGGTGACTGCCCTGCCCGTTCGGGCTCTCTTGAAAACCTGTCAGGTCTATGGCAGAAAAATGAATCGTAACGAAACCCTCTCTCACCTCAAGGAAAACCCCGAAGTCTCCGTGCTGATCGCCGGCGGAGGCATCAATGGCATTGGCACGTTCCGTGATCTGGCTTTGAACGGCGTGGACGTCCTGCTCGTCGAACGCGGGGATTTTTGTTCGGGCGCGTCCGCCGCGTCCTCGCACATGGCGCATGGCGGGATTCGTTATTTGGAAAACGGCGAGTTCCGTCTCGTGCGCGAAGCGGTGCGCGAACGCAATCTCATGTTACAGAATGCGCCGCATCTGGTCAAACTATTGCCGACCACCATTCCCATTTTCAAACGATTTTCGGGTCTGCTCAATTCTCCGCTTAAATTCCTCGGCACTCTCGACAAACCCTCCGAGCGCGGCTCGCTCATCATCAAACTCGGGTTGATGATGTACGATGCGTACACAGGCAGGCAGCGCGTCGTCCCGAGGCATCAATTCCGTTCGCGGAAAAAATCGCTCGAAAAGTGGAGACAGTTAAATCCCGAAATCGTAAATACTTCCACCTATTACGATGGCGCGATCCTTAACCCCGAACGCCTGGCGCTCGAACTCCTCCTCGACGCTGAAGCCGATAACCCCAACGCGCAGGCGCTCAATTACGTGAGCATGATCGGCGGCGCCGAAAATACAATCATCCTCCGCGATGAACTGACCGATGAATCTTATGATGTCCGCCCGAAACTCGTCATCAACGCGGCGGGACCCTGGATTGACTTCACCAACAGCAAACTGGGTTTGTCCACGCGGTTCATCGGCGGTACGAAGGGTTCGCACCTCGTCATCGAACACGACGAACTCCGCAGAGCCATCGGCGGTCACGAGTTCTTCTTCGAGAACAGGGATGGGCGCATCGTGCTCATCTTTCCGCTTTTCGACCGCGTGTTGATCGGCACCTCGGACGTTCCCATCGAACATCCCGACGAAGCGCGCTGCACGGAGGAGGAGATCGGGTATTTTCTGGAGATGGTCAAACGCGTCTTTCCAAGCCTGAGCCTGTCGCGCGAACACATCGTTTTCCAATTCTCGGGTGTTCGTCCGCTGCCCCATTCCTCCGCCAGGACGACAGGACAGATCTCGCGCGATCACAGCATCGAAGTGTTGAGCGGCGATTGGACGCATCTCAACTTCCCGGTCTATTCCCTTGTCGGCGGCAAATGGACGTCCTTCCGCGCTTTCGCCGAACAGGTGACCGACAAGGCGCTCGCGCATCTTGGCATGAAGCGCGAGAAAAGCACGCGTTCCCTTCCCATCGGCGGCGGACGCGGCTACCCGCGCGATCCTGCGGAAGTGACGCGCCAGATCGAGAGTCTCTCCGCGTGGACGGGCGTTCCTCGTGAAAGACTGCGAATCCTTTTCGAGCGATACGGCACGCGCGCCGAATCCATTGCCACGTTCCTGAACGGGGGAACGGATTTCGTCCTCAGGACATTGCCCGATTATTCACGCCGCGAGATCATTTTCCTCTCCCATCACGAAAAGATCGTCCATTTGGACGATTTCATCCTGCGGCGATCCATGCTTGCCATGCTGGGTCGTCTCACGCGCGAGAAACTGGACGAACTGGCGGATGTGCTGGGTGAAGCCCTCGGATGGACGCGTGAACAGAAGGAGGCTGAGGTGGCGCGCACGCTGTCCATTCTGGCGGACAGGCACGGGCTTGTGTTGGGAGGCGAGGACGAGAGGGTCCGTTTCTGAGGCGGGTGGTAAAATAATCGCCTATGTCTCCCCGGAAGTCAAAAATCAGCGTTGACCTGGTCATCCCTGTGTACAACGAAGAGGCGGTGGTCGAGCAGACGTATGCGGAGGTCTGCAAGGTCATTGATCCGCTGCCGTACAGGTTCAGCATGTATTACGTTGACGACGGCTCGGAGGATGGCACGGTTGCGTCCCTGAACGCGCTTGCCAGACAGGATAAACGCGTTGTTGTTCTGGAACTGTCGCGCAACTTCGGTCATCAAGCCGCGCTGACCGCGGGCCTCGATGCGTCGCAGGGCGATTTCGTTATTTCGATGGATGCGGATGGACAGCACCCGCCGGAGATGATCCCGCAGATGACCGCGTTGTTCGAGCAGGGATACGATATCGTGCAGGCGCAGCGCATCGAGGAAGGCGCGGCGTTTTCCTTCAAGCAGGTGACGTCGTCAGTGTTCTACGCTTTGATCAACGCCATCAGCGGCACGCAAATGATTCCCGGCGCGGCGGACTTCCGCGGCATGAGCCGCCAGGCGGTGGACGCGTTGAAGGCGATGCCGGAATATCATCGTTTCCTGCGCGGCATGGTCTCGGCAATCGGTTATAAAAGCGTCATCCTGCCATATCACGAAACGAAGCGCGTGGCGGGAAGGTCCAAATATTCCTTCGGCAAGATGGTCCGCCTTGCCATGGACGCCATCTTTTCCTTTTCATTGATCCCCCTGTATCTGGGGTTGAGCGCGGGCGGGGCGTTCTTTTGTCTTGCCGCGGCGGAGATGATCTACGTGTATTCCTTCTGGCTGCGGGGGGATACGTCCGCTCTTGCGCCCGGCTGGAGTTCGTTGATGTTCGTCATTCTGATCGCGACCGGGGTATTGTTGATCGTGCTGGGATTCATCGGCGTGTATGTCGGCTACATCTTCCAGGAAGTCAAACGCAGACCCCTGTATTTCCTGAAGAAGAGGGAAAAATGAGTTCGCCCGAGAAACCCGTTTACAGTTTTGTGTTCCTGCGGCATGGAGAGTCGGTTGGCAACGCCGAAGCGCGCTGGCAGGGACAATCCGATTATCCGCTCACCGAACGGGGCAGGGCGCAGGCGCGCGCCCTTGCGGCGCGCTGGAAATCGGAGGGAGTGAAGTTCGATTTGACGGTTACCAGCCCT
Source organism: uncultured Anaerolinea sp. (assembly GCA_964419035.1). GTDB lineage: Bacteria > Chloroflexota > Anaerolineae > Anaerolineales > Villigracilaceae > Defluviilinea. Next base: position 9,210 of record CAYQOF010000069.1, read on the forward strand.
CTCGTCCGCGCGCGCGAGACGGCGGAGATCGTCGCGTCCGCGCTGAACGTGCCGCTCGAACTCGACCCCGTCTGGCTGGAACGCGATATCGGCAGGATGGAGGGCTTGACCGCCGAAGAGGCGCGGCAGATTCCCCAGCCTCCGTACATCACACCGTATGATTCCGTCGGCGGGGATGGCGAAGGCGATTGGGCTTTGTTCCTGCGCGCCGGTCAGGCTTTGCACGATCTTTTGCGGAGACCCTCCGGCAATTATCTGATCGTTTCACACGGCGGACTGTTGAACCAGTTGATGCACGCCGTGGTCGGCATTGCGCCTCACGCCGACCCGTCGGGCGTGCGTTTTCGTTTCGAGAACACAGCCTTTGCGCGTGTCTTCTATTTCCCGCACCAGCACCGCTGGGCGATCGACGCGGTCAATGACCGCGCGCATCTGAATTCGACGAAGAAAGAGTGACGCATGGCATTACACGAATCCTCCGATCCGCTCAATGGCAGGTTGAAGTTCCTGATCTTCGGCGCGGGTGCGATCGGGACGTACATTGGCGGGAGTCTCGCGCTGGCGGGGTATGATGTGGTATTCGTGGAACAGCCCAAAGTGGCGGAGGATTTGCGGGCGCGCGGCATGAGGCTGGACCTGACGTTGGATGAAAGAAGAAAGACCAAGGAAGCCTCCCTTCTCGATCCCTCCGCCTTTGTGATCGTTTCCTCGCTGGAGGATGCGCTTCGCTACGGACCCTTCGACCTGGCTCTGTTTGCCCTGAAATCCTTCGACACCCAGACCGCGCTGGAGGGACTCAAACCCCTCGCGGACAAGATGCCGCCGATCCTGTGCCTGTCGAACGGCGTGTCAAATGAACCTGCAATTGCAGAAGCGCTGGGAAAGGATAAAGTCATCTACGGCACAGTGACCTCCGCCATCGGTCGGCGCGGCGCCGGGGATATCGTCCTAGAGAAACTGCGCGGCGTCGGTATTGCCAGGGGACATCCGCTTTCCGAAAAATTGAACGACGCATTGAACAAGGCATATCTCAACTCACGTCTCTTCGAGGATGCGGCTTCGATGAAATGGTCGAAAATGCTGACCAATCTCATCGCCAATCCCACCTCCGCGATTCTGGATATGACCGCCGCGGAAATCTTTGCAAATAATAATTTGTATAAACTCGAAATCGAGATGCTGAAGGAATGTCTCGCGGTGATGGAGGCTCAGGGCATCGAGGTGGTGGATCTGCCCGGCGCGCCGGTCCGCGCGCTGGCTTTCGCGACCCGGCTGCCGTTGTGGCTATCCAAACCATTTCTTGCCCGCGCGGCGGGCGCGGGACGCGGCGCGAAGATGCCGTCCTTTCACATTGACCTGCATTCCGGGCGCGGCAAAAGCGAAGTGGAATACCTGCACGGCGCGGTCGTGCGCGCAGGGGAAAACTTCGATGTGCCGGCCCCCGTCAATAAAATGTTGACCGATACATTGCTGGTTTTGACGCGCGGGGAAATCCCGCTGGAGGAATTCGCGCGCCAGCCGGAA
>CAYQOF010000069.1:10833-12474 GCA_964419035.1 uncultured Anaerolinea sp.
GATGACAGAAAAAATAAAACTCGTTACCCCGCGTCCTGAAGTGGAGATCCATCTTCCGGATGGGCGCGTGTTGTCCGGTCCGCGCGGGGCGCAGGTGGGGGAGTTCCTCGCCGCGGTCGGGCACGATTCGCAGCTGGTCGGCGCGGTCGTCAACGGCGACCTGCGCGAACTGACCTTCCCCATCGAGATCGATTCGCGCGTCAAACCGGTGACCATGGCCTCGCCCGACGGCACGCGCATCTACCGCCGTTCGCTCACCTTTCTCTTGGAAATGGTCTTCGCCGACCTGTTCCCCAATGCTTCATTGTTCATTGACCACTCCATCGCTTCGGGAGGCTACTTCTGCCGGGTGAAGGGACGCGACCCGCTGACCGAATCCGAACTCGGGTTGTTGAAAGTCCTCATGCAAAAAATGGTCAAGGACGATCTTCCGTTCGTGCGGCGGGAGGTGCCGCTGGAGGAGGCGAGGGAATATTTCCTCTCGCGCGGCGAGGAAGAGAAGGTGCAGTTGCTGAAATATCGTAAAAAGGATTACCTCACCCTGTACAGCCTCGAGGAACGCATGGATTATCACCACGGCTACATGGTGCCATCCACCGGTTACCTGAAGTGGTTCGACCTCGTCCCCACCGGCGGCGGCTTCACCCTGTTATATCCGGGACGGCAGGAGCCGAACATTCTTCTGCCCATGCCTGAATATCCCAAACTGCTTGCCTCGTTCCTCGAGTATGGCGGCTGGCTGGAAAAACTCGGCATCGAGGACGTTGGCGCGCTGAACACCGCCATCGAAAGCGGGCGCGCCGGTGAGATCGTGATGGTGTCCGAGGCGTTTCACGAACAGCGTCTCTCGCAGATCGCGCGGCAGATCGCGGACGAACTGGATCACGCGCATCTGATCCTCGTGGCGGGTCCCTCGTCCGCGGGCAAGACGACGTTCTCGCGCCGTCTCACCATCCAGTTGCTGGCATTGGGGATTTCACCGTTCCCGCTCGAACTCGACAATTATTTCCTCGACCGCGACAAGACACCCCTCGACGGGGACGGCAAACGGGACTTCGAATCCATCGAAGCCCTCAACCTGCCTCTGCTTGCGGAGCAGTTGCCGCGCCTGATCCGGGGCGAGGAGGTTCAGTTACCGAGATACAACTTCCGGTCCGGGAAGAGCGAGCCGGGGCACGTCATCCAGTTGAAGCGCGGACAGCCGATCATCCTCGAAGGCATCCACGGGCTCGACCCGCGCCTGATCCCCGAGGAATTGAGCGGGGAGGTGTTCCACGTCTACGTTTCGGCTCTGACTCAGTTGAACCTGGACCGCCACAACCGCGTCTCCACCACCGATACGCGTCTCATCCGCCGCATCGTGCGTGACGCGCGCGAACGCGGCTATACCGCCACGCAGACCATCGCGCACTGGGAATCGGTGCGGCGCGGCGAGAAGCGTCACATCTTCCCATTCCAGGAGAACGCGGATGTGATGTTCAACTCCGCGCTGGTCTACGACCTTGCCGCGCTTAAACCGTTCGCCGAGCCTCTGCTCAGACAGGTGCAATATGGCACGCCCGAATACATCGAAGCCAAACGCCTGCTGGCGTTCCTCGAATGGTTCCTGCCGCTGGATATCAACCTCGTGCCGGGCACTTC
>CAYQOF010000070.1:0-2398 GCA_964419035.1 uncultured Anaerolinea sp.
GTACACAGGTGCAAGGTTTTGACAATTCTCCAATTCTCCAATCCCCCGACAATGCTCAGGGCAAGTCTCCAGTCTCCACTCTCCAGTCGTCCATGACCCTCCCAACTCTCCTCTTCGCCCTCCTCCTCGCATTGCTCTACGGCGCGATATATCACCTGATCCGCGACGGCGGCTTCTGGCGGCTGATTTTGTATCTGATCCTCAGTCTGCTCGGGTTTGCGATCGGAAATTTCGTCGGTAACTGGCGCGGTTGGACGTTGATCCCGATCGGCTCGCTCGACCTGGGCATATCCTCCATTGGCGGCATCGTGCTTCTCCTGGTCGGCGATTGGCTCAGCCGAATCGATTCCGGGCGGGAAAGCAAGGTATAATCTGCGCCTGTCTTAATCGCTCTCCTTGCGCAAAACGTCCCGAAGGTTCTTGTGGATTAAGCCCAGGCTGCAGCCCAAACCTTCGGGACGATGCGTAATATGAGCAAATAAATCACGGACTTCGGAAGTTCTTGATGATCCTGCAACCTGTGGATCAAAACATCCGAAGAACAATGAGAGTAGTGTATGGAGCAAATTAAATTCCTGTTCGACCTGTTTTTACATCTCGACACCTACCTGGCGGGGATCATCAGCCAGTACGGCGCGTGGACGTACGGCATCCTCTTCTTCGTCATCTTCATGGAGACAGGGCTTGTCGTCACGCCCTTCCTGCCCGGCGATTCGCTGTTGTTTGCGGCTGGCACCTTTGCCGCGCTCGGTTCCATGAACATCTATCTGCTCGCCGGGCTGTTGATCGGCGCGGCGATACTTGGCGATACTGTCAATTATTCGATCGGTCATTACCTGGGCGAACGCGCTTACAACATCAAGTGGCTCAAAAAGGAGTATTTCGACAAGACCCACGCTTTCTTCCAAAAGCATGGAGGCAAGACGATCTTCCTGGCGCGTTTCGTTCCCATCGTCCGCACGTTTGCGCCCTTCGTCGCCGGCATCGGGAATATGTCCTACGGTTATTTCATCACCTATAACTTTGTGGGCGGCATCACCTGGGTTTTGTTGTTCACCTTTGCGGGTTATCTCTTCGGTAACATCCCATTCGTCAAAAATAACTTCGAACTGGTCATCATCGTCATCATCCTCATTTCACTGATTCCCATCTTTACCGAGGCATGGAAGGCGCGGGCGGAAAGGCTCAAGAACGCGCATGGATAATACGACCAGAGAACGAACCCTGCCGGATTACTTCTGGATCAGCGCGCGCGGATTCGCCATGGGCGCAGCGGACGTTGTCCCCGGCGTATCGGGTGGTACGATGGCGTTCATCCTCGGCATCTACGATGAACTGCTCGCCGCCATCAATGCCGTTGACCTGACCTTCATCCGGCGCATTGTCTCCTTTCGCTGGATGGAAGCCTTCCGCGATTTTCCCTGGCAGTTTCTGCTGTCGCTCGTTCTGGGAATTGCCGTGGCAATTCTCACCCTGACGAACGGCTTGCACTGGGCGCTCGAAAACCATCCCTCGCTGGTCTGGGCGTTTTTCTTCGGTTTGATCGTTTCCTCCATCATTGTCGTCCGCAGACGCGTCAGCAGGTGGAGCGCGGTCAACATTCTGGCGGCTGTCATTGCAACGGTCGGCGCGTATATCCTTGTGGGGCTGACGCCGCATGAGACGCCTCACACGCCTGTCCTGTTATTTCTGAGCGGGGCGGTCGCCATCTGCGCCATGATCCTGCCGGGCATTTCGGGCGCGTTCATCCTTGTACTTTTGGGCAAGTATCGTTACGTGGTGAGCGCGGTCGTCAACTTCGACATCCTCACGCTGGCGCTTGTCGCTTTGGGGGCGGTCTTTGGGCTGCTTGCTTTCGTCCGCCTGCTCCGCTGGATGCTGAGGAAGAATCACGATCTCATCGTTGCCGTGCTGACCGGCTTCATGTTCGGTTCGATCCGCAAAGTCTGGCCCTGGAAGGCGACCGAACAAATAGACGGGGTCATCGTTCGCGAGACGAATTTCATCCCGGCGTCTGTCAACAATGAGGTGGTTCTCGCGATCCTGCTCATGCTGGCGGGAATCGCGCTGGTTCTCGTCGTCGAACACTTCGCGGGAAAGGCGAAGACCGAACCCGCAGCGTGAAGTGGATCACGATCCTCTTCACCCTGTTCATCCTCCTCATCATCGTTCTTGCGGATATGGGGCAACTGGGGATGCTTGGCTTTGTCAATCGGATTCCCCATGGCGACAAGGCGGGACATTTCATCCTGTACGGGATTCTGACCCTGCTCATTGATCTGTCCCTCTTCCGCTCGCTTCCCCGTTCAAGCCCGAAGCGGGTCGCCGTTATCGCAGGCGTTATCCTCGCCTTGTTGATCGGACTCGAGGAACTCTCCCAGCAATATTTTTCCAGCCG
>CAYQOF010000070.1:2498-12451 GCA_964419035.1 uncultured Anaerolinea sp.
TTACTTCGGCTTCAACACCAGATGTCCTTCGGCGTCTGCCTCGATTGCATCCCGCGTCCATAGCATGGGCAGGTATTCGACGTTTGCCCACATCTCCGCCATGTCAATGTAATGCGGGTGATACGCGTGACCGGATTGTCCCGTTGTATGAATCGCAAGCGAATTGCTGAAATCCGAAAGATCGTAGATGGCGCGATACGACGGAAGATTGGTCACCTCATAGCCTTTGGCGGCGTTCCACGATGTGGCGTTGACGATGGACTTGCCGCCGTTCGTGGGAAATGGACCCCGGTTGAAGAGATCGCGTATGAACTCCGGGCTGGACGAGCCGCCCAATGATCCGTTCCTGAAGTTGCTGACGTGAATTCCTCCCCATGTCCATTGCGCGGGATCGCTGCCGAGCAATTCCCCCAATTCAGCCACGCCGTCGCTGAACGATTTTTCCAAAATGTCATCGCGGCTCTCGACGACATCCGGGGTCGAGACATCGTCCCACCAGGCGCTGTCTTCGCTGAGGCTGCGCGTCACTTCGAACCATCTATCGCCGCCGTCCGCCCAGTACTCCTCAGGCAGTTCGTCGTTGAACGTGTTGTGCAGCAGATGACGCCAGAACGCCGCGTAGACTGCCGCCGCCTGCGAATCAGCCTTTGCCTGATAATCCCATTCTCTCAGGGAATCGAATGCAATCGCTTCGTTGGGTTTTACAAACATTTCATCCACTGTCAATAGCAAAGGCACGAAAGTCTCCGCGCTGGCATCATGGGCGTCCGCCTGCATTTTCTGGAAGTAGGCGATGTCAATTTTGCCGGGCGCGCTTTCGATCAAGTCCACGATGCGCCTGGCGCGGAAGCCGTAGTCGTAATCGCGGGCGATGAAGTAGGGATAGTCGTCTCCCGCGATCTTGTTGTTGGCGGGGGCAAGGTAGCCTTCGGCAGGGTTGAGCGTCCACGGCATGTCTTCGAAGGGGATCGCGCTGATCCAGTCATATTCGCCCGTCCAGCCGGGGACCGGGGCAAGCCCGTCTCCATTTTTTCTGATGGGAACCGTGCCGGAGGCTTGATAGCCGATGTTTCCATCCACATCGGCGTACGCCAGGTTTTGCCCCGGCGCGTTGAGATGCCGCGCCGCCTCACGGAATTCCTCCCAGTTTTGCGCTTTGTTGAATCCCCAGACCGCCTCCAGCGGATTACCCCGCTTGAACGTGTTTCCGGTCGAAAGCGCGGTCCAACTCAGTGTGATCACGTATGGCTGAGGCAGTTCAAGGCCGGCGCGCTCCTTGAATGGGACAAACTCCTTGTCTTCCGGGTTTCCTTCGTCTTTGAGCGGACCGTACACGTCGGAGATGACCGGTCCATGCCGCGTGGCGCGGACTGTGATCTCCACCGGGTCGCCGCCTGCCACCTTGATCGTTTCGGTGCGCGTCTCGAATTCAACCCATTCGCCGTTGACTTCGTATTGATTCGGGTTTTCCGGATTGACCCGTTCGATGAAGAGATCCATCACGTCTTCGTAGGAAAAGGTGAAGCCCCAGGCGATGCGGTCGTTGTGACCCAGCACAATGCCCGGCGCGCCAGGCAGAGAGAAGCCCGCGAGGTCGTACGGACATGCGTCGGTTTTTGGCGCGCAGTGCATACCGACCTGATACCAAATGGACGGCATGACAATTCCGAGATGCGGGTCATTGGCGAAGAGCGGTTTGCCGGTCGTAGTCAATTCGCCGGAGACCACCCAGGAGTTGGAGCCTTTGCCCCGGTCAGTGGGACCAAGCGTCCCGTCGAGTAGAGAGGCGTTGTGCCGGACCGCGGCAAAGAGTTCCAGCGGGATGTCCGCATACGCCGTCAATGAGGACGCGCCGGTCGCGCTTCCCTCCCCGATCTTGTTGACAATGAGCGGATGATCTTCGGGGTATGGCGGGAAAAGTTCGTTCATCTGTTCGGGCGTGAGCGTTTTCATCAGAATGGCGCGTTCGATCTCCTCTTTGATGTTGTTCCGCAGGTCCCACGCCAGCGCCCGCGCCCATGCCAGCGTGTTGACCGGTTCCCACGGTTCGATGACGTAATCGGGATTGAGTATCGGCAGACCAAGGACGGCATATTCGAGACTCAGTTCTTCGCTGGATTTGCCTTTGATATACGCGTTGACGCCCTCTGTATACGCGGCAAGGATGGCTTTTGATTCGGGGCTGAGGGCATCGTATTCTTCAAGCGAAGTTTTTCTCCAGCCAAGCGTTGCGAGGAAAATATCAGACTCCACCTGACTTGCGCCGAACAGTTCAGCCACGCGGCCCTCGCCAACATGACGGTAGAAATCCATCTGCCAGAAACGATCCTGCGCGTGGACGTAGCCCTGCGCAAAGAATAGGTCGTGAGATGTGGTCGCGTAGATGTGCGGGATGCCCATCAAATCGCGGTAGACGTCAACGGTTCCATCCAGACCTTCGAGTTGGATCTCGCCGTCAACCTGCGGAAAGGATTTCGGCGCGACCGTGTTCGGCAGGTAACTCTTGAAGTAGTACGTTCCCCCCGCGCCCGCAGCGAGCGCGAGAACCAAAATTCCCAACCCCAGACGCTTCAAAATAGTGATTGATCTGGACATTTCTTCCTCCTCCAAAAATTCAGGTGACTGTCAATACAGAATTGACGGTCACCTTTTTCAACTCACTTCACAATTCCCAGCAGTCGCGGGAACCAGTACCACAAGAGATTGGCGGCGGGCTTGCCATGCACCGAAGCGGACTTGTCGTGCAGTTCGGCGGGCGGATAGTAGCCTCGGCTCACGAATCCGCTGACCCACGTGCGCGCATTGATTGCGTTGAACAACGCGTCGTAGATGTCGAATTGCAATTGCAGGTTCAGGCTCACGGTTCCGATGTCCGGGTTGGGTCTGCTGAGCGCGGACCAGTTGTAACAGCCTCCGCTTCCATCCGGGATGCAGCCTGCAGCGGAGCCGGTGGCGGATGGATATGAAAGCCCGAGGATGACCGGCTTGCCGGTCTGTGATTGAACGGGGAAGATGTTCTCGTCGAGCAGGCGTCCGGCTTCGGCTTGCATGTCCGCTTTGTTGGGATTCGCTTGATCGCTCAACTTGACGAACCAGAGCAGATAGATCCCGTCGGTGTCGCGCAATATGTTGATCGGCGCCTGGACGATCGTATTATCGTAGGAGAGCGCGAACAGCACGTTCCCGCGGAAGTGCTGGCGGACTTCCGCGATGACAGCCCGCCAGCGCGCTTCGGCGTCAGCGGGGACTCCGCTCGGGGTTCCGTCGGCAAGCGCCCCCGAGGGAAGAGCCGGGGCGATCCAGTCGCCTCCGAGGATGACCGCCTGCGCGCCGGACTCAGTCGCCATGTCTGCATGATGAACGGCGAAGGCGCGATAGTAGTTGAACCACGCATCCCACCAGGCTGGGTCACGCGGGGCGGTACGCCAGAAGTCGTGTGCGTTCGCCGTGAAGCGCGGGTGTGGGAACAACGCCACGTTCATGTCGAGGGCGCGGGCGTTGGCGATCGCTTCCCTCGTATCCTTTATGAACGGATCACTGCCCGGCTGTTGGGAGAAGATCAAGGGGTTGTTGCGCGCGTACGTCCAGGAGGGGGTGAAGATCACCCAGTTGCCGCTGAACGCGTGGATGTTTTGCAGGGCATACGGAACGAACTTTGGAAGGTTCGGGTCGTAATAAGGCTGGAGTTCAACCCCGGCGAGGAATCCATTGCCGCGAGAGGGGATGTCCGTTTGCACGAGCGAGCCATTGATCGAGTCCTGGCGCCACGCCCATTGATTGACCGTATCCTTGATGTCCTGCGCCACAATGGAGGAGCTGACGTTGCGACCGCGCGTGTCCTCGCCCGGGGTCGCCGCATCGTCCGCCGAGCCGCATTGCGCGTTGCGGCAATACCGGTAGCCGAACGATCCGATGATGTTCAGCGGACCGTACAGTTTGTACGCCCAGTCATAGGGTCCCGTGCGCCACATGGGGATGGATTGCGTCCAGCCGTACGGGTTGAATTGAATGTAGATCACATCCCCGACGGGCGTGTTCTGCGGGACGGTCACCTCGAACAGGATCGGGGAATTGGGTCCCGCCTGCCAGGATTGCACTTCGTCGGTGATCGTCACGTTCTGCGAGGGGATGAGCAGCTGGCGCGTCACGTATTGTCCGATGGAATTGAATTCCGAGTTCCAGAATCCGTCGCCCAGGGTGTATTTGTATTCCAGGTATGCGCCCGCCGGTAAAAACAAAGATACCGAATACTTCCCATCGGGCTGGGGAAGCAATTCGGGCATGCGGTCCGCGATTGTGCTCAGTCCGCCGCGCAGGTCGGTGAAGGTATTGCCGAACTGGAGCAGGCTGCCAGCCATGCGAAGCGGAACGCCGCGCTGCGTGTTCTGCGGCACCGAGACCGTGAAGATCACGTTCACCAGTTGCGCAGGCTTCATGCGGATCTCCACCGGCGTGCCTTTGTTTCCCTCCACTGCGGCGCGCTGTTGGAAGGTCTGGAACATTCCATCCAGCGCGTATGCCACCACGGTGTGGTTGCCTCCGCGCAAACCGACCAGTTGGAAGCGCCCGGCTGAGTCGGTCAGCGCCTGCGCGCCGCCGGCTGTGACCATGATCTCCGGGATGGGCGCGCCGGTATCCGTGTTCAGCACGGTTCCGAAGACTGTTCCCGAAATCGCGTTGGCGGGTTTATCCGACCATGAACTCACTGTATCCACCGCTTCGAGCGGTCCGCTCACGTGCATCAGACGATAGCGGATGTTCGCGTCCACGTTCGTGTCTTCGATGACGCGCGCCGCGCCGCGTTTCACGTAGCGATATTTCACAACCGCCTGGTCGGGGATCGTGAGGACAGCCGTGTACGACATCTGGTCCTTCTGCGTCATCGGGTAATCCACCGGATTCAGCGCCAGGCCCGTCACTTCATCCAGCACGCTGACGGCAAGCGACTCGCCGGGCGCCAGCGGTTCGGGCAGTTGGACGTTGAACGTCACCTGGGCGCGCGGGGCGGATGTGGGAGGCGGTCCTGCCGGCGCGGATGGCGTTGAACCGCCTGGCATCGGGAAGGGCCACTCGATCAACGAAATGGCGCACGCCTGACTGCCCAGCGCAAGCATGACGATAAACAGCAGAATGTGACGCGATAAATGGGATGACGGTTTCATTCTCTCTCCTCAACGCTTTGATTTCGAGCCAAAGCCCTTCGATACGAACTCAGGACAAGCCCTTCGATCGAACTCAGGACAAGCCCTTCGATCGAACTCAGGACAAGCCCTTCGATACGAACTCAGGACAAGCCCTTCGATCGAACTCAGGGCAAGCCTGATTCCGCTAGGCAGGCTCTTCCGCCTCCGATGCTTGTTTCATTCGCCCGGCGTAGGCGATGTAACTTAAGCCGATGCTTGCAAAAAACAGCGCGATCATCGGAAGCATGGTCAAGCCCATGGTCACCGGGTCAATCGTCGGGGTGATTGCCGCGGCGATGACCGCGATGATGACGATCGCCAGCCTCCACTGTTGCGCCAATACGTACGGTTTGATGAAGCCAATCGAGGTGAGAAAGTAGACAATGAGGGGAAATTCAAAGAACAGCCCGATCCACATCATCAGACCGGTTACGAAGCCAAAATAGTCGCGCGCTGTCCAGAATTCGGAGACGGCTGTAAACCCTTGCAGGAACGGCAGGGCGGTGGGGAGCAGGACGAAGTACGTGAAAGCCATGCCGCTGAGAAACAGGATGGTCGCCAGCGGAATGCCCGCCAACCCGAATTTCTTCTCGTGCGATTTCAAGCCGGGCGCGGCAAAGAGCCAAAGTTCGAACGCAATGTAGGGCAGCATGATGGCAATGCCGCTCGTCAGCGCGACGCGCATAAAGACGCCGATCTCCTCCGTAACCTGAATGGCTTGCAGGTTTTCCAGCCCTTCGACCGGTCTCGCAAGATATTCCATCAACCGGATGGTAAAGGAGAACGAAATTCCCACCCCGATCGCAATGGCAATGACCATGCGCAGAAGATGAGCGCGCAGGGCTCCGATGTGATCCCACAGGCTCGCCCGCGCCTGCGGTTCGGTGGCGATGCTCGCGAACGCATCCACGAGCGGACGGTCCTCCGGTTCGGAGTTCAGGAAACGGGAGGCGCGCGCAGCCGCCCGTAACGGGAACGCGAGGATATTGAAAACCAGCACGAACGGGAACGTGACCACCCGCCAGAGCGTTTTGAAGAATTTAGTCATGTTTGGTGGCTGTGCCGTCTTCAGACGCCTGGGCGTCGGCGGTCGCGTCGGATTTGGCGGGGGAAGGCTGAGGGGTGGAATCCGCTTTGTTTTCCTGGGACAGGCTTCGGCTGGGATTGAACGCGGTCAGATCGACGCGCGGATCCAGCGAATTGCGGATGTCCCTGTCCGCCTCCTTCAGGTCCATATTCGCCTCCCGCATCAATTGGGTCGGGAGATTCCGCAGTTCGCGCGAAGTCTGTTGAAAGACCTTCCAGCCGTCTGAACTCACGAGTTGATTCAACCAGCGCCCGATCGTCCTGCCCGCCTTCTGCATATCCTTCGGCCCCAGCACAATGAGCGCGATGATGACGACGAAGATGAGTTCGGCTGCCCCGATGCCAAGGATTTCCATTGTCCGCTTATGCCTTCTGCAGGATTTGTTTGATCTCGTGCTGGTGATCCGCGAGACTGCCCAGCACGCCGTTGACGAAGCGCGGCGCGGAATCGGAGCCGTAGAGTTTTGCGAGTTCCACCGCCTCGTTGATCGCCACCTTGACGGGCGTATCGTTATGCGCCGCCAACTCCCAGCAGGCAATGCGCAGGATGTTGCGGTCTATTGCCGCGACCTGGTCGAAGGGCCATTCGGGCGCGTATTTTGCAATGAGTTGGTCGAGGTCTTTGGTGAGGGTCAGAACGCCGAAGATGATGCGGCGGGCGAATTCGGAAAGGTCCCCCGATAGCGGTGTCTCCTCCAGCCGGGCTTTGAACACCTCGGCTGGAGGATGGTTCACCATGTCAATTTCGTAAAGTACCTGCAGGGCGAGCGCGCGCGCCCTGGTGCGGGGTTTCATGCGGGGGTTGCCTCTTCCTCGTAATCCATGTCTTCGATGTGGATCTCGACGCCTCCCACGTCCATGCCGGTCATTTCGTGGATGGCGCGCGCGACCTGTTGCTGCACTTCGCGGCTGACCTCGCGGATGTTCACGTCTTTCTTCAGGATGAGGTACAGGTCCGCAACGACGGTATTGTCCTCGACCTCGATCCGCACCCCATCGTGGACTCCGCGCTTGAAGAGACGGTTCACTCCACCCGACACCTGCGCCATGCGGCTGACGCCCGGAACGCTCAGCGCCGACAGCCGTGCGATGGTCACAAGCACATCCGGTGAGACGGTGATCTTGCCAGGATTGGTTTCAGTCATTGTCAACTCCCGTCATTGCGAGGGCAAAGCCCGAAACAATCCTCCACTGGAAATGGAGATTGCTTCGCTTTGCTCGCAATGACATAATGAATTACATCATCGCCATGCCGCCATCCACGCCCAGCGCCTGACCGGTGATGAACGCCGCCCGGTCGGAGGCGAGGAAGGCAACGGCGTAGGCAACCTCCTCCGGTTTGCCCTTGCGGGCGAGCGGCACAAGTTTGAGCGCGGCTTCGAGGGTTTCGGGATTCATCAGGTCGAGGATTTCCGTGTCAATGAAACCAGGCGCCACCGCGTTGACCGTGATATTGCGCGACGCCACCTCGCGCGCCAGCGCCTTGGTGAAGGCGATCTGCCCGCCTTTGGAGGCGGAGTAATTGGTCTGTCCCGGGTTGCCCATCTGTCCGGCAACCGAAGCGATGTTGATGATGCGCCCATAACGTTTCCGCATCATGTGTTTGACGGCGGCTTTCGAGCAGTTGAACGTGGATTTCAGGTTCGTGTTGATGACCGCGTCCCAATCCGCTTCGGACATCATCATGATGAGTGTGTCTTTCGTGATGCCGGCGTTGTTGATGAGGATGCTCAGGTCGCCGAAGGTTTCGACGGTGAACTTGACCAGCGCCTCCGCCCGCTTGAGATCGGATACATCCGCCTGGAACGCCGCGGCTTTCCCGCCCGTTTCCTGGATACTCTTCACCACTTCATCCGCGGCTTCGGAGGATTTGTGGTAGTTCACAACCACCGCCGCGCCGCGCGCCGCGAGTTCGAACGCAATGGCGCGGCCGATCCCGCGCGATCCGCCGGTGACGATGGCGACCTTGTTCCCGAGCGATAAAGTGTCCGGCATATCCAGTTCTCCTCGACGAGATTATACACCGTCCATTCGTGTTGCGTGTTGCGTGTTGCGTGTTACGTAAAGCGCTTTAAGCCAAACGCGAGGGCAAATCCGCCTCCCAGCGCGATGATCGCGGCGAGCAGGAACGCATCCTGCCAGAAGCGGAGGGGGAAGAGGCGGATCAATGTGTCAGAATGCAGGAACATCCACGAATCGCCTTCGAAGAACAACCTGTGGAATCCCACAAAGAAATTCCAAAAGACATTCGGGTTGACCGCGATGCCGATGACGACGATCAGCCCGATCGCTCCCGCCAGCCCGATCATCAGCCATCCGCCCCGCATCAAGCCTTGACGATAAGCCTGTGTCCCACGCTGAGCGTAGTCGAAGCGCCCGCGCCATGACCAAATCCCAAGCAGGATCAACGAAGCGAGGGAGATGTACCAGACGTTCAACGCGCCCTGCGTCACGCGCTTGACGTCGTCCATGTGACTCAACTCTCTTTCGTTGTAGAGCGGCGTTCCGTCATCGAATTTCAAATCGCCGAGGTAGGATATATCCTCGTTGTTCACGAGGTAATCCAACGCATAAGGCGCCCACTTCAGTCGGTCTTCCTTGGTGAAGCCATACTCATCGGGCGGGAAGTACGGCATGTTGTATTCGATGTGCAGGAAGAGCGGCGTGAGGAGAACGCGCAGTCCCAGCCCGATGAGGGCGAGAGGGACGAGGAGGGCAACAAGCCAGGACAAAGCGGAAAAATATATATTTTTCATATTGCTGGTCATTTTACGAGGCAAATGGGAATTGCGCAAACGGACAACGCGTTCCTTGTTTGTCAGAGTATAATAATTATGTGAAGACCTTTGAGCAAATCCGCTTGCAATTGGTGAACGGAGAATTTGACTTTAGCCGCCACGCGTTGAAACGGGCAATCGAAAGAAACCTCTCTGAACAGAAATTCGCGAGGCGGCAGGAAACGCTCGGATCATCGAAGAATATCCCGAAGATAAATATTCTCCAAGTTGCTTGATATTCGGGCGAACGAAAAACCAACGTCCGCTTCATTTGCAAGTATCATTTGCGGACACAGAAAACGTTCGGATCATTACACTTTACGAACCCGACCCAACAGAATGGATTGACTTTATAAGACGGAGGTAGAAATGTTCAAGTGTCACGTGTGTGGTTCAACCAGTGCTCACGAGGAGTTGGTGAGCGAAGTCTTTCAAATCGACGGCAAACCTGTGCTGGTGGAGAACATCCCTGCTCAGGTGTGTGAGCGTTGCGGTGAAGAAATTTTCAGCAGAGAGACGGTGGAAAAAGTCCGATTGCTAGTACACGGCAGTGCGAAACCAATCAAGTCTGTGCAAATGGATGTTTTTGCTTACGCGTGATTCTGCCGATATCCCTGGCTGAAGGGTGACATTTTTTGTTCGTTATAGAGCGGAGTCCCATCATCGAATTTCAAATCGCCGAGGCAGGAAACGGCCGCATCGTTGAGCAGATAGTTCAACGCGTAAGGCGCCCATCTCAAACGGTCTTCTAGGTAAAGCCATACTCATCGGGCGGAAAAGTACGGCATGTTGTATTCGATTCGCAGGAAGAGCGGCGTAAGCAGAACGCGCAGTCCCAGTCCGATGAGGGCGAGGGGAACGAGCAGGGCGACGAGCCAGGAGAGGATTTGGAACTTTTTGTTATTCA
>CAYQOF010000071.1:0-12321 GCA_964419035.1 uncultured Anaerolinea sp.
GAAGAGGGGTAAAACAAAAAGCCGCCTATGCAAGCGACTTCTTATTTTGCAGGCTGCCCTGGCAGGGTCTCAACCCTGCAGGAGTATAAACTGGGTAAGGCGGGTCATTCAGATTTTGGATTCTGTGCAAGGCGCTCCCGGATCTCTTCGAGCAGTTTTTTTATTTCCTCCCGTTCGCTCATCGTTTGTTGGAGGGAGACTTTAAACGTGGGCTTTTCTTCTTCGGGCAGGGTTTCCAGCAAATGCTCCGCGCGGGCGATCTGTGTGTTCTTCTGATGCAGTTTTGTTTCAAGCCGTTTGCGGTATCCGTCATAGAATTCGCGTTCGTTTAGCGGTTCGAGTTTGGCAGGCTTTTCCTGCCGCAGGATACCCTCGATCATTGGAAGGAACGCCTCCAGGTCAACCGGTTTTTCGATGAAATGTTTTACGCCGATGGCAAGCGCAAATTCCTTGTCTTCGGGCGCAATATAGGTGGCGGACAGGAAGACCACCGGGATGTCGCGAGTCTCCGGGTTGATGCGCAGCCTGTGAACGAGAGTGAACCCATCCATCTTCGGCATCAGGATGTCGGTGATGATCAGCGCCGGATGCTCCTTTTGAATGGCGTCCAGCGCTTCCTGGCCATTGAAAGCCTTGACCACACGATAGCCTTTGAATTTCAAGGTCGCATCCAGGAGATTCAGGATGTCGGGAATATCCTCCACGACAAGCAGATAACCTTGTTTGGTGTCCATGCTTCTATTTTACCACCATGAGGAGATCGTCATCCCATCGGTCGTTTGAAGATCTCATCAAACCCGGACGCGGCGATCTGCGCCGTCTGTTGCGGGGTTTCCGGTTCGATGAGAAATGTTTCAGTAAAGCCCGGCTTGAACCCAAGTTCCCGGTTGAGCATCCTCGTCGCGGCGGGGTTCCCTCCCTTCTTTCTTGCCGCTTCCTGCTTTGCCCGATCCAATGGATGTCGCGGCGCGGTTCATCCTTTTGGGCGTGCAACCCGCGCGGCACAAAAAGTGAGGGGCGCAGGGAGATTTCGAGAGTCATGTTCGCGCAAGCATAAAACCAAACGGGGATTTCCGCAACACCCGGTCAATCGAAGAGTTGTCGCCGGATTTCACTTTTCGACAGGATCGCCTCGATCACGCCCCCGCCGACGGCAAGCGCCTTATCCGAAACCAGAAAGCACGCGCTGGGATCGTCGCGCGGGTCCACGTCGCCGATCTTGAGTCCCCCGGTCACGCGCATGCCCGGGTGGACGAGTCCGCGCAGAACGCCCCGGAATGGACTCACGATCTCCGATCTCCGATTTCCGGTTTCCGATTGGATCTTTGCAACAAGTTGCCTTTCCTCCAAATGATCGCCGATTTCTGCGTGAGCGGTCAGGATCCCGTCATCCGGCGCGCGCAGGACGCGGCGCGGGTCGCCCTCGGGTTCGCGGGAATCGGGCTGTGTCATCCCGCTCCAATAGACGCGCCCGAGAGTATGACTGCGGCGGGTCTCGATCACGGCGTGGCAATCGCGTCCTGCGTGGAAGCCGGGCCCAAGTCCGATGTGAAGCGGGACGGAGGCGGGGAGAGGATGAGGAGGAGTCTTCAAGAGTCGTGCGTCTACAATAACTGGAAAGTGGAAAGAGGAAAGTAGAATGGTTGCTTCGGGATCAATAAGCACTGGAATTTCATCCGCCTCCAACACAGCCTGAAGTTGATTCTGTTCCACGAGCCGCGCCGCCACTCCTTCGACTGTGTGATGACCCGTATACACCGCATCGGCAAATGAGACCGCGCGCCGCACGGCAAGCGGCTGCGCCAGTTCGGTGATGACGACCTTGATCCCCGCGCGGTGCAGACGGAGCGCGACCCCGCTTGCGAGGTCGCCGCCGCCGCGCAGAAGGACGAGGGCTTTATTGTTTTTGAACATTCGATTGCCTGGTGGATTCGAGTTGTTCGGTGGATTCCGATGCCCTTACGGATTGCTCTTGAAGCAGATGGCTGAACGAATACAGAAGCAGATAGACGAACAGAAAGAAGAACGCGTACAGGAAGGTGAACGCGGCGAGCCTGCGGCTTGGGTCAATGATGACTCCCAAAATCTCCATTGCAGTCTCTGCGGGATTTTGTAGAATGTTCCACGAGTTGAGACGGACAAAGCGCCCGATGTAAATCCCAAAACTGCTCAAGCCAGAAATGACGAACACGAATATCCAGCCCATGATGCGTCCGAACGTGCGATGCACGATATCCTGCATAAGATAAAGCGAGATCACGCCAAGCAGCATCCCTGTCCACGAACTCCAGACGATGATGATCACGTCGTACCACAACGGCGCGCCGGCGGAGCCGCGGGCAAGGTCCTGTAAATCGGTGAGCATGTAGGGTGCATTCGGGAAGAAGATCAACCACAAAAAGGCGATGACCGGGATGACGAGATACAGCCAGATGCGCCGCCACGAGACGGCATGGGCGATGTAGGCGAGAATGAAGGGAAGCCAGGCGAGGAAGAGGTTCCAGATCAAACCGAGATGCCTGTCCGACGCGCTGTACGCCACGCGTGCCAGCACCAGCGCGATGCAAACGGCACAGGCGAGATTCAACAGCACAAAAACGGCAATCGTATATCGGTTGCGGATGAAGTAGTTTCGATATCGTTTGAGCATGTTCTATTCTTTTTCGATCAGGAAGTAAATCAAGTCCACATCGCCGGGCGAGTGACCATACTCGGTGAGCAGCGCCGCGGCTTCGGCGCGGTGCTGCGTGCCGTGATTGACGAGATGCGCCATCGCCTGCCAGAGAATCCTCGTGTGCGGTGTTCCATCCGTCGAGGTGTAGCTGAATTCGCGGTTGAGCCGCTCGTCGGTGAGACCGTCCACGAATGCCATCAGGGACGTTTCCTCGTCAGCCCACCGCGCGCGCAAAGATTCGAAATTAGGGAAATCCTCCGGCTTCAACCGATGGGTGAGCGATGCGCCTTCCCAGCGGTTGCGCCAGATCCACTCCGCGAAGAGAGCGTGGACAAGCGTGCCGCGCAAACCGCCATGCGGGAAGGATGCTGGTGCGAGGAATTGCTCCTGCGTCGCCTTCGAGGCGGCGTTCAGGATGCGGGCATTCGCCCATCGGTTGTATTTGTAGAGCAGGGTGATGTCCTGTTTGTTCATTGGATAAACTCCAGCAGGATCGGGTTGACTTCCTCGGGTTTTTCGTAGTGCGGGATGTGGCCGCAATTCTCAATGACGCGCAGTCCTGCCTGCGGCATTGCGGCGAGCAGGTCATCGCTGTGCGCGATTGGCACGGTCGTGTCGTTTCGTCCCCAGAATAATAAAACAGGTTTGCGGATTTCGCCAACGCGTTTGTAGATTTCTATGAACGACCCGAGCATGTCGTTTCGGATGGTGGACAGGATGGCGCGCTTGAATCCCTTGTATTTCATCTGCATCATATACCGCGCCTGGAATTCCCGGATGAGTTTCGGATCGAAGAAATCGGAGGCGGCGCTCCTGACCATGCTTTCGGTTCCGACCAAGCCGAGGATTGCCTCCGCCAAAAGAGGAATCTTCGCCGCTTTGAGAATTGGCGAGAGGGAAATCGGTCTGGCTCCCGCCGGGTCAATCAGGATGAGTTTGCTCACGCGTTCGGGGTGACGCGCGGCAAATGCCGCAGTGATGGGTCCGCCCATCGAGAGGCCCATCAGGTTCACGGGTTGGGTGAAGCGGAGCGCGTCCAGCAGATCGGCAAGTTGGTTGACGAAGAGATCAAGGTTATAGCGGACGCGCGGCCTGTCTGAAAATCCGCGCCCGAAAAGGTCATACCGCAGGACGCGAAAGCCGGTGCGGACAAGAAACCCGAAGGTGGGATCGTAGATGAAATACGGGACGGAAAATCCGTGCACGAGTGCGACGTCCCTCACCCCTGCCCCCTCTCCCTGATGGAGAGGGGAATCGTTGCCCAGTTCGTAGTGTGTGATGCCGTGCGGAAGTCGGATGAACGAACCGCCTGCATCCCTGCGGGTTTCGTCGTTCAGTTCTTTGGTTTCACCAACATGTGGGAAGGGCATTTTCTCTTGTTGGTCGAGCAGGGTGTTGGTGGTTTCGATACGCAACGAACGCTGCTCAACCAACAACGCCCGTATCGAGACCACGCCCTGTAAACCAATTAGATCCTGCCCAACGCGCGCAGGACGCGCTCGGGCGTGAACGGGAAGTCGTCAATCCAAATCCCGATCGCGTCATGGATGGCGGCGGCGATGGCTGGCGCGACCGTCAGGAAGGGCAGTTCGCCGACCCCGCGCGCCCCCCACGGCCCGTTCGGATCCGGCACTTCGACGAAGACTGTTTCGACCTTTTCGGGAATATCCCAAATGGTGGGGATGAGATACGTACTGAGTTGATCGGTGAGCACGTAGCCGTCCTTCGTTTTGTAATCTTCGAGGATGGCATATCCCTGCGCCTGAACGACCGCGCCCTCGACCTGTCCCTCCACCAGCGCCGGATTGATCGGCTTGCCAATATCGTCTGCAGAGACAACCCTCACGACGCGCACGTGACCCGTCTCGGTATCCACCTCCACTTCGACGGCTTGCGCGACCCAGGTGTAGGCAAAATTCGGCGTGGAATAGCCCGTCTCGGGTTCGAACTGGGTGGTTTTCGGCGCGAGATATTTGAACTCGCCGATGGCGGGTCTCTCTTCCGCCTTCCACTTCTTCAACGCAATCTCCGCCGCGCCCCGAATGGCGTTGCCCGCCATAAAGGTCATGCGCGAAGCAGAGACCGAACCTGAATTGCCCATGGTGGCGGAATCTGATGAGATCAACTTCACCTTCTCGATCGGCACGCCGACCGCCTCCGCCGCCATCTGCACCATCACGGTGTGTGTGCCCTGACCGACCTCCGCAGCCGCATGATGAAGAATGACCTGATCCATTTCGGCATTGCCGTGAATTTCGATCTTTGCCCAGCAGTTCTCCTGATAGCCAAAAGAAAAGCCGATGTTCTTGAATCCTGCTGCGAACCCCTTACCGCGCTTGATGTGGGGAGGAAGCGCTTCCTCTTTTCGCTTTTCCTCTTTCCAATCGAACCTTTCAGCCGCCGCTTCGATACACTGCGCCACACTGACCGGGCTGGGTGAGGGGGTTCCCACTCCCATCGCGTCGCCATCGCGCAGCGCGTTCTTCAAGCGGAACTCGACCGGGTCCATGCCTAGTTTTTCCGCGAGTTTGTCCATCTGCATTTCAGCCATGAACAAAGCCTGAGGCGCGCCGAATCCACGGAACGCCGCGCCTGGCACGTTGTTCGTGTACACGCCGTACACGTCGGTCTTCACGTTCGGGATGAAATAGGGACCGGTGGATGTGATCGTGGTGTTGCCGAGCACTTTGTTGGTGGTGTACATGTACGCGCCGCCGTCGCCGATGATCTCATTTTCGATGGCGGTCAATTTCCCGTCCTTCGCCGCGCCCCATTTTGCGCGCAGGACGACTGCGTGACGCTTTCCGTGCCCGATGATGGATTCCTGCCGCGACCAGATGATCCTTACCGGCTTTTGCAGTTTCCATGCGGCGAGCGCCAGAACGATCTGCACGGACATATCCTCACGACCGCCGAACGCGCCGCCGATCGCGGGATATACGATGCGGATTTTTTCAAGCGGCAGGTTCAACGCGTGCGCCACCTGGTGCTGGTCTTCGTGGGTCCATTGACCGCCGCAGGCAATCGTGATGCGGCCCTCTTCGTCAATGTACGCCAGTCCCGCTTCGGGCTGCAGATAGGCGTGCTCCTGCACAGGCGTGCGGTATTCGCTTTCGACGATCACGTCCGCCTTCGCAAAGCCTTCCTCGACGTTCCCCTTGCGGATCTTGTAGTGGACGCAGATGTTCGAATTGCCCATCTCTGCGTGGACGCGCGGCGCGTCCGGTTTCATCGCTTCGATTGGATCGGTGACGACCGGCAAATCCTCGTACTCGACCTCGATCAACTTGACTGCCGCTGCCGCCTGCGCTTCGCTTTCCGCCACGACGACTGCCACCTGGTCGCCGACAAAACGAACGATATCCGCGTCCCTCACCCCTTGCCCCTCTCCCTCAGGGAGAGGGGATGGGATGAGGGCGGGTCCGCACAGCACAGGCTGATCCTGCCACTGCAAACCGTACTCATTGACCGGCACATCCTTTGCGGTGAACACCGCGACCACGCCGGGCGCGGCTTCCGCTCTGGCGGTATCAACCCGTTTGATGCGCGCGTGCGGGCGACCCGCGAAGAGCATCTTCATGTGCAGCATGCCCGGCATCGAAAGATCGCCGGAGTAGGGCGTTTCGCCCGTCACTTTCCCACGCGCATCCACGCGCGGGATGGATTTGCCAATGATGTTGTGAGTGGTCATGTTTTCTTTTTGCTATCTTTTATACCGCTTGACCTTCATCCTCAGCGGCGGCTCGTCGGTGGGACCGTACTGCGGCGGACCGAACAAAGCGTAGATATAGCCATAGACCATGGACATGATGCCGCCAAGGACGATGGTAATGGCAATTGCAAAGATGATGTTGGCGGTCAGGTGGGCTTGCTTTGAAAGAAAATTCAGGATAACCGCCACGCCTTCGAGCCTCCACAAAAGCGGATGGAAGGTCGGCGTTCCCAGCCAGTTCGGCGGGATGGGCCATCCCTGCCGGATGCCAAAATTAACCAGCAACACGGCAACCCCGTATGCGAGGATCGGCACGACCACGATCATGATGCAACCAATACCGCGCATCACGGGATGCACGCCGCGTTTATGCGGCGCCGGCAATGATTGTCCTGAAGGTTGATATCTTCCCATAACTCACCTCGGTTCCATGCCTTTAAGGTTGATGGCATCTTCGATAGCCTGGACGATCTTGTAATACCCGGTACAGCGGCATAAATTCCCGGTGATCGCCTGTTCGATCTCGCTACGCGTCGGGTTTTCCCTTTCCTCCATCAACATCGCGGCAGACATGATAAAGCCCGGCGTGCAGTATCCGCATTGCACCGCGCCGTGCCGGATGAAGGCTTCCTGGACAGGGTGCAGTCCCCCCTCTCCCTGAGGGAGAAGGGCGGGGGTGAGGGCAGACGCGAGTCCTTCGATGGTGACGATCTCCGCATTATGAGCGCGCGGCGCAGGGACAAGACAAGCCATCACCGCGTCGCCATCGAGAAAGATCGTGCACGCGCCGCACTCGCCTTCCGCGCAGCCCTCCTTCGCGCCGGTCAATCCGAGGTCTTCACGCAGGAATCTCAGGAGCGTTTTTTCGTACCCGCTGTTGACTGAATATTTCCTTCCATTGACGGCTGTCTCGATTGGACTTGCAGGAAATTCCGACTTCTGAATTCTGAATTCCGACTTTTCCCCCCAAAGCAAGACCGGCTCGTCCGGCATCCCAGCCTGTTCCTCACCATCGCGAATTGACCTCAGCCCGCGCAGTGTGCAGACGCGCACCATCTCGCGGCGATATGCCGCGCTCCCGCGAATATCGTCAATGGGTTTGCTGGAGATCATCGTCAGGCGCGCGGCTTCGGCGAGGACATCGTCCGTCAGTCGTTTGCCGGCGAGATATTTCTCCGCCTCTTCAGCATGGATGATGGTCGGGGCGACCGCTCCCAGCGTGATGGATGCTGAGGTAACGGTATCAGCCTCAAGGCTTAGAACGAGCGCAACGTCTATCACGGAGATCGCCTGGGCGCGGCGTAACGCCAGTTTGATGAACGTCCCGCGTTGACTGGATGTCATCGCCGGGAAGGAAATGTCCACGAGCATTTCGTCGGGCCGCATCACCGTTTTGCGGACGCCGGTATAAAAATCCCCGAGGGGGACAAGGCGCGTTCCGTTCAGGGATCTCAGCGTGACCGATGCGCCCAATGCCATGAGCGGGGTGATGGTGTCGTTGGCGGGCGAAGCGGTGATGAGGTTGCCGGCAATGGTGCCGCGGTTGCGGATCTGCGGCGCGCCGACCTCCCATGCCGCCCGCGCCAGCGGATAGGCGCGTTCGCGGATCAATTTCGATTCGACGCAGTGGTTGTGCGTGATGAGAGCGCCAAGATGGATGACCCCGTCTTCGTCCATCATGATTTGATCGAGAGCGGGAATCCGCGTGACGTCTATGAGCGTGTCAATGCCGGTGCGGATGCCGCGCTCGAGTTCGAGGATCAGGTCGGTTCCGCCGGCAACGACGCGGGCGCGTTCCCCCTTTTCCGCCAGCGTTTTCAGTACATCGTCAATCGAGGTTGCGTTGATATAGTTGTGCCACATATTGGAATCCGTAGGGGCGGGGTTTCCCCGTCCATAACTGGGCTGGGCGAGAGGACCTCGCCCCTACAAATCATTAATTCGACCCGGTTACGGCTTCGGAGCGTTTGTTGTACGTCTCGACCGCCAGCCGCGCCAACGAAGTGACGTTACGGATCGCGGCGGGCAATGCAACTTCGTCGCCGAGGCTGGCTTCCACATTGTCGAGCCCGCGCCCGACCTGTTCGGCGAGATCGAAGAACGCCGCGTCGAACTGATAGATGGCTTCGAGTTCCTTTTCGTTGATCTTCACGGCGTCGAACAAGCCGGAATAACCGCGCGGTGCGGTGCTGATCTTGTCAATGAAGGTGCGCAGGTTGATGGCGGCTTTCTCCATGTCGTCCACGTAGGCGATCATGCCATTGCTCACCATGTCGGTCTGGATCTGCGAGGCGCGCTTCCATTGCTCCTCGAAGCGGCGCGCCACCGTATCGCGCAGGATTTTGTCCGCGTCGCGGCGGTTCTGGCGTTCGATGTATCCGCTGAAGCCGGGGATGTACGACGCGAGTTTCTTGAACGGGTCCTGCTGGCTGGCTACTTTCTGAAAGAAGTTGTCCATTTTGGTCTCCTGGTTGTCTGCGATGATATACGGGTTCCGCTTGATTTCGTCGCACCAACACGCACCATTATAGCCTGAGTTGAGGGTTATAATCAAGAACACTACTTCTCACATCGCTCACGCCGCCGGGGACGGCGCTTCGAGCAAACAATATGGAGGAACAAATGGCAGTCACAATGACCAACGATATTCAAACTTTATTGGGAGACAAGGCCGAATCCCTGCTTGGGTTCGATTCGCCCAAAATCCCGAAAGAGCGGTTGCACCTGCCCGGACCGGATTTCGTGGACCGCATCTTCGCGCAATCCGACCGCAACAACCGCGTACTCGGCAATCTGCAGTGGATGTATAACAACGGTCGGCTCGGCGGGACGGGGTATCTCTCGATCCTGCCCGTTGACCAGGGCATCGAACACTCGGGCGGCGCGAGTTTTGCCAAGAACCCGGATTACTTCGACCCGGAGAACATCATCAAACTTGCCATCGAAGGCGGATGCAACGCCGTCGCGTCCACGTTCGGCGTGCTGGGGATAATGTCGCGCAAGTACGCGCACAAGATTCCCTTCATCGTCAAGATCAACCACAACGAATTGTTGACCTACCCGAACAGTTTCGAGCAAATCCTGTTCGGGACGGTGGAGCAGGCATATGACATGGGCGCGGCGGCGGTCGGCGCGACGATCTATTTCGGTTCGGACGACTCACACCGCGAACTGATCGAGATTGCTGAAGCCTTTGCCCTCGCCCATCAACTCGGCATGGCGACCATCCTGTGGTGTTACCTGCGCAACCCGGCCTTCAAAAAGGACAAGGATTACCACGTCTCTGCGGATTTGACCGGACAGGCGAACCACCTCGGCGTGACCATCTCCGCGGACATCATCAAGCAAAAACTGCCGGAGAACAACGGCGGTTACCTCGCCTTGAATACCGGTGACAGTTCCTACGGCAAACTCGACAAACGCATGTACAACGACCTCGCCAGCGACCATCCCATTGACCTGTGCCGCTACCAGGTGGCGAACTGCTACATGGGACGCATCGGTCTCATCAACAGCGGCGGCGCCTCCGGCAAGAACGACTTCGGCGACGCGGCGGCGACCGCAGTCATCAACAAGCGCGCCGGCGGGATGGGTCTCATCTCCGGGCGCAAAGCCTTCCAGCGCCCGATGGCGGAAGGCGTGAAACTGCTGAACACCATCCAGGATGTGTATCTGGATGAGAGCATTATGGTGGCATAAGTTCGAGCGATACGAAACATGCAGTACGGGGTGATTCGTACTGCATGCCTCATCGGCGGAAAATACCAATCATTGCCGCAACAAGCGCGCTGAATTCGCCAGAATTCCGATATCCGGCAGGGATTGGGCGGCGGCGGCATAGACGGGCGGCAGGATCCCAAACGCCGCCAGCGATAGTCCCAACACGTTGTACACGGCGGTAAAGGCAAGGTTGACTTTGACGGTTTTCATCGTGCGGCGCGCGGTGCGGAGGATTTGCGGAACGAGAGTCCAGTCTTCACGCATCAGTGCAATATGCGCGGCTTCGATGGCGATGTCCGTGCCAGCCGCGCCCATCGCGATGCCCACATCTGCTTGTGCCAGCGCAGGCGCGTCGTTGACGCCGTCGCCGATCATGACCACGATCTGTCCCTTGGATTGATAATCCTTCACGATTTGGATTTTGTCTTCGGGTAAAAGGTTTGCCCGATATTTGACCCCGACCATTTTTGCGAGCGCGGATGCGGTCCGTTCATTATCGCCCGTCAACAGTTCGATGTGTTTGATGCCGAGAGTTTCCAGTTCACGGATGGAAGCAGGCACCTCAGGTCGGATCGTATCTGCCGCGGCAAGGATGGCGGTCACCTCTCCATCTTTGCTGAGGAACAACAGCGTTTTGCCCTGACCTTCCAGCATCTGAGCGACGGGAGGCGAATTCGCAGATGGAATGAAGCGGCGATTGCCCACTTCCACCAGGCTGCCATTAACCCGCGCACGGACTCCCAATCCGGGGACGGATTCGAAAACTTCCGGCTCGCTCAAAGGGATATTCTGCGTTCGCGCCGCCCTGCGAACTGCTTCCGCGACTGGATGCTCGGAATACCTTTCAGCCGACGCGGCAAGCGACAGGATTTCTCTTTCATCCGATCCATTGATGGAAACGATGTCGGTGATCTGTGGCTGACCCCATGTGAGCGTTCCCGTTTTGTCCAACAGCAATACGTCTGCACGTGCAAGGGTTTCAAGATACCTGCCGCCTTTGATGAGCAGTCCGCGTTTGGCGCTTCCTCCGATCGAAGCGAGCATGGCGACAGGTGTGGCTAAGGCAATCGAGCAGGAGCAGGCAACGACGAGGACTGCCGCGGTGGCTAACGGATTGCGGCTGAGCAAAAATGTGATCGCCGCGATCCCAGCCACGATGGGAAGGTAATATCCGCTGAATCTGTCTGCGAAGCGCTGGACGGCCGCCCGGTTCGCTTCCGCCTCCTCGACCATTCTGATAACGCGGCCAAACGTCGTGTCCGCGCCGACGCGCAGGGTCCGAATCCGCAGACTTCCAAGTTTGACAATGCTCGCCGCAAACACGCGGCTTCCGCCCGCCGCGTCAACCGGCATGGATTCGCCTGTGATCGAAGACTGGTCAACGGCGGCTTGTCCGCTGATGACTTCTCCGTCAACAGGGATCCTTTCACCGGGACGTACGACCACAATGTCACCGGACCTGACCTGCTCGATGGGCAGTTCCATTTCGATCTTCATTTGCTCGACGCGGGCGGTCTGTGGAGCCAGCGCGGAGAGTTCCCTTACGGCGCGGCGCGCGCTTTCTGTGGTGAAATTTTCGACATAATCGCCCACGCGCATGAAAATGGCGACGATCAACGCCGTGACCCATTCGCCGATCGCCAGCGCCGCGATCACACCGATGGTCATCAGTGTATGCGAGATGATCTGCCTGTTGAGGGCTGCCCGAATGACGTTGCGATAAATGGGAAAGCCGGCTGCAAGGACAATCGCTGCTCCGATGGGGAAGGGTACGATCTGATTCAGCGCGTCGAACCAGCCCAGCCACTCCCCGGCGATGACAATGAACAATACCCCGCTGAATACGCTCACGAGCAAAAAATTGAACTTTCTGCTGAAATCAGCCTGCGAAAGTACCGGGGATGCGGCTATTGTTTCCGGAACCGAATAGTCGCCCGCGCCCGCAACGGCTTTGCGGATGGCGGGCAAATCAAGCTTTTCAGGATCGAGGTTGATAATGGCTTTTTCTGCCGCCAGCAATACCTCAACGGAATTCACGCCGTCCAATCTTGAGATTGCCCGCCGCACGTGCTGCGTGCATTCCGCGCAATCCATCCCATTGATTGTGATCTCGAGTGTCTGTAAATTGGGCATAAACCGTTCCTTGAGAGGGCTGTAACCAAAAGGTTATGTGGTTCGCTTGAGTGGATGATTATCTTCATGTGTAATTTTATTA
>CAYQOF010000072.1:0-12214 GCA_964419035.1 uncultured Anaerolinea sp.
CCGCCGTGGCTGAAATGGCAATGAAGACCGGCGTTGCCCGCAAGACCATTGACATCGAAGAATACCGCCAGCAACTCGCCTATCGCCAGGGCAAGGGCGAACAGGTGAGGTATTTCTTCCAGAACAAGGCCCGCTCGTCGGGCGGGACGAAGCGGGTCGCGTTCGCGGAAGGCGAGGAGCAGAAGATCATCCGCGCCGCATATCAAATCAAGGAGGAGGGCATTGCCACTCCGATTCTGATCGGGCGTGCGGCGGTCATTCAGGAAGAGTTGAAGAACCTCGGTCTCGAATTCAAACCCGAGATTGTTGATCCCAGGCAGTTTGGTGCTCTGGAAAAATATGCCAAAGCCTATTACGAACTTCGCAACCGCAAAGGCGTGACGATCAACGACGCGGCGAAGAAGGTGCGCGACCCGAATGTGTTCGGTTCGATGATGGTCAAACTGGGCGGTGCGGATGCGTTCGTTTCAGGTCTGACCTACGATTATCCGGATGTGATCCGCCCGTCCCTGCAGATCCATCACACGGCGAAGGGAGCGATGCGCGCGGCGGGTGTGTATCTCATGATCGTGGATGACCGCGTCTATATCTTCACCGACGCGACGGTCAACATCGAGCCGACGGCTGAAGACCTGGTTGAGATCGCCTGCCTCGCGGCGGATTTTGCCAAACGACTGGAGATCGAACCGCGCGTTGCCTTCCTCTCGTTCTCGAACTTCGGCTCGACCCCGCACTCCCTCTCGGATAAAGTGAGGCGCGCCGTTGAATTGACCAAGTCCCGCCGCCCGGAACTCCTGGCGGACGGCGAAATGCAGGCAGATACAGCCGTTGTCGCGGAGATCATCGAAAAGCGGTATCCGTTCAGCGCGGTGAAGGACGCGAACGTGCTGGTCTTCCCATCGCTCGAGTCGGCGAACATCGCCTATAAGTTGCTGGCTCGCCTGGGCGGGGCAAAAGCGATTGGTCCCATCCTGCTTGGCATGGGAGCGCCTGTCCACGTATTGCAGACCGGCGATGATGTCAACACCATTGTGCAGATTGCCTCGGTCGCTGTGATGGATGTGATGGGGAGGGAGAAGTAAGCCGCTGCTCCATGCTGTAAACAAAAAAGGACGAACCGCAACAAGGTCGTCCTTTTTTGTTTGATTGGCGGGGTTTTGATGCACTACGAAATCTTCGCCCACGCCTTGCGTTGTGCCAGGATCGGAACGATGATGATCAGGGCTGTCACGAATCCCATGATCACGACCCCATCCGTTGAGCCGATCTCGGACAGGTCTTCCGGCTCGGGAGTGATTGTGACTTGGAAGGGAAGCGCTGTACTCGTCGCTGTGCCCTGGTTCAATAACGGTGCAGAACGGGTCATCCCCACGCTGAACAATACCAGGGTCAAGCCGATCCCAATCACGATTATGGGGCGAAGGATCTGTTTCCTCATGATGCGGTCGTAGTATATCATGCGCTGCCGCGACTTCGCATGTACTTGACTGTTTTTTTGAAGTATAATCCCCGCCGTTGCTGGAGAAGGTGCGGCAATACTTTCGAGGAGACCGAGTTGAAACCCTGCAGACCAGGTTTTTTATTGAATCACAGCTCGTCCTGATTATTACCAAAGATGATCGGGACGAGTCTTGTATTTGATATCACTCGATTATCGTTACGATTTTTTCGACCGCCAATGCTTATAATAAAGGTTTGATTTAGTATAATAGCGCGCATTGCTCACAAATAAATCCCTGTCATAGGAGTGTGCATGGTCAAAAAATTATTCGAATGGGTGATGAGTCCAATGGGGCGGATCGCAGTCCTGATTGTTGCGCTTTCGTTCTTCAGCCTCGCCGCGTATGGGGTCTATCTTGTGCAACAGCCGCCCGACCAGCCGATTCAATTCAGGCATGACATCCACATAAATTTGGGCGTCCAGTGTCTGTATTGTCATCCGGGCGCGTTGCGCGGAGCCTCCCCCGGCCTGCCGACACAGAACAAATGCTGGGCATGTCACCAGCAGATCGCAAAGACTCAGACGAGTGAACGGCTGGCTGTGCTGGTTGATTATGTCGAAAACAACAAGCCCATCCAGTGGGTTCCTGTGGCGCAGGTTCCGGATTTCGTACACTTCAACCATCGCCCTCACATCGCGGCGGGGGTGAATTGCGAGGATTGTCACGGCGATATGAGCAAAGTCGAGATCGCCGAGAATCCACAGGTGATGAACATGGGCTGGTGTCTGACTTGTCACAAGGAGCGGGCGGGAGATGATGCCGAAAAACTCATCAAACTTACCGATTGCGGAACGTGTCACTACTAAACCGGGTGAAGAGGAATAGACCATGAGTGAAAAAATTTCCCGGCGTGATTTTCTCAAGCTAGCCACTGCAGGCGCGGCAACCACTGCCGTGTTGACCGGTTGCGGTCCCGCTTCGCGTTACGTCGTGCGCGAACCGTACATGAAGATGCCGGAATACACCTACAACGGCTTGAGTACTTATTACGCCACGACCTGCCGTGAATGCTCGGCGGGTTGCGGACTTGTCGTCCGCACCATGCAGGGACGCGCCATCAAAGTGGAGGGCAACGCGAACAACCCCGTCAACCTCGGCAAGACTTGTGCGCGTGGGCAGGCAACGTTGCATGGATTGTATAATCCCGACCGGGTCGAAAATCCGATCCAGCAGGGGCGTGCGGCGCAATTGGCGGCAACAACATTGACCTGGGATAACGCGCTCCAGGTTGTTGCCGATGCATTGAAAAACAACTACCCTCCTGAGATCGCCTTCCTGATGGGAATGGCGCCCGATCATCTTTTTGACCTCGCATCCGATCTTGCCAAAGCCATCGGCGCTCCCGCCCCGGTCCGTTTTGGCGCGTTGGGCATGTTCGAGTCGCGCGCCACATTGAGCAGGGCGGCTGAGAATCTGCTCGGTCAGGCCGCGATGCCTTTCTTCGATCTTGCCAATGCGGATATCGTCCTTTCGTTTGGCGCGAACTTCCTCGAGACCTGGCTTTCGCCTGTCGCATACACACGCGGCTTTTCACGGATGCGGCGCGG
The DNA here is from genome assembly GCA_964419035.1 of uncultured Anaerolinea sp. Classification (GTDB taxonomy): domain Bacteria; phylum Chloroflexota; class Anaerolineae; order Anaerolineales; family Villigracilaceae; genus Defluviilinea. The sequence continues at coordinate 3,050 of CAYQOF010000072.1, forward strand.
AGATCCCAAGCGACGCGGCTACTTCATTCATTTCGAATCAAGGATGTCGCAAACCGCCTCCAAAGCCGATGAATGGATTCCGCTTCGCCCCGGGACCGAAGGCTTGGTCGCGCTTGCCATCGGCAGACTCGTGGCTGAGGCAAAAGGCGTCGTCGTCCCGCGTGCCTTCGCAAACGTGGACCTGCTCGATGTTGCATCCGTCTCCGGCGTGAAACTGGCGGCGCTCGAAAATATCGCCCAACATGTTGTTGAATCCCAATCTCCGCTTGCCATTCCCGGCGGCGCGGCGCTGGGTCAGACCAATGGTTTGGAAACTGCCGAAGCCGTCCTTGCCCTCAACGCCCTGACAGATTCCTTCGGCAGGACCCTATTCCTCTCCCCGCTCTCACCCAACCAGGATGCCTATCATCGTCCCGTCAGCGCGCGGGAGATGACGGATTTCATTGCGAAGATGAAAAGCGGCGGGGTCAAGGTTTTGTTTGTGCATGGCGTCAACCCAATCTTTGAACTTCCCAAAACGTTCGGTTTTGCGGACGCTCTCGCCGCTGTTCCACAGGTCATCTCGTTTGCGACCTTCCCCGATGAGACCGCTCTTGCATCCGATTACATATTCCCCGATCATCACGGGCTTGAGTCCTGGGGATACCAGAGTGTTACGACCGGCGTTTCCCAGTCTGTGCTTTCCGGTGCGCAACCGGTCGTTTCACCGTTCCACAATACGCGCGCGACCGCCGATGTGTTGATCGCCGCGGCGCAACTGGCGGGCGGGAGATTCGCGCAGGCACTGTCTTTTGCGGATGAAGTCGAATATGTCCAGGGAAAACTTGCCAGCCTGGTTGGCCGGGAAGGTGGTTCCTTCTTTGCTCCTGAGATCAATTCATTTACTGCCTATTTTCAGCAACATGGCGGCTGGTGGAAGAATGCGCCTGACCTCGCGGCTCCTTCTTCATCCGGCGCGCTTGGCAGAAGCCTCAATGTCGGCGCGGCTGAGTTTGCGGGTGGTGGGGAATTTTTCTTCCACCCGTTCGTATCTCCCACGTTGGGCGAAGCCGGTGCGAACAAACCGTGGTTGCAGGAACTGCCTGATCCGACCACCACGGTCATGTGGAATACCTGGGTCGAGATGAATCCCGAAACGGCGCATGTGCTGCACATCGAGAACGATGACGTGGTGCGGATCGTGAGCGAGGCTGGGGCGGTGGAAGCGCCTGTTTATCTGTACCCCGCCATCCGTCCGGATGTGATCGCCATGCCGTTCGGGCAGGGTCACACTGCTTATGGAAGATATGCCCAGGGGCGCGGCGCTAATCCCGCAGATGTGCTGGGAGTCCGCTTCAATGAAGCAGGCGATCTCGCTTTCGCCGGTATGAAGGTTCGGATCGAAAAGACCGGCAGGAAGCAAATCCTGTCACGCCTGGAAAGCCGTATAGGCGTGTATGGGGAAGGACTTGAGAGGCATTAGAGGAGCAAACCATGACCGTAGATTTGAATCTTGCAGGCGCCAAGGGCGCAATTGCGGAGGAGGCGGAGGGAAAATGGGGCATGGTCATTGACCAGGACTTATGCACAGGATGCCAGGCATGTGTTGCCGCGTGCGCCATGGAGAACAACGTACCCTTCGTCGGGGAGGAGGATGCGGCGTACGGGCGTTCCATGCACTGGATCCGCACCGAACGCTTCTGGGTGGGTGAGTACCCCGAGGTAAGGATGACCGATTATCAGCCCATGCTCTGCCAGCAATGCGGTCATGCGCCTTGTGAACCGGTGTGTCCTGCGTTTGCCACAGTGCATTCACGCGCGGAAGCCATCAACTTGCAGGTGTATAACCGTTGTGTCGGCACGCGCTACTGCGCGAACAACTGTCCCTATCAGGTGCGGTCCTTCAACTGGCGTGATTATCAGGACAGCCGCGTTCGGCCTGAAATTGCCGCCCTTGCCAATCAATTCAATCCTGATGTAACCGTGCGGCGCCGCGGCATCATGGAAAAGTGCACGTTCTGCATCCAGCGCATCCACAAGGCGCAGGACAAGGCGAAATCCGAGGGCCGCGAGGTGGAAGACGGCGAATTCACGACCGCCTGCGCTCAGGCGTGTCCCGCGAACGCCATCACGTTTGGGCGCATTGATAAACCCGAAACACTGGTTTCGCAACTGGCTCGTCAATCACGCGGCGTCCATCATCTCGAAGAATTGGGCACGCTTCCAAAAGTAACCTATCTCAAGGGAGCATGAGACATGGCACATAACAAAAAAACGGGCGAGGAAGTCCACACACCCGCCTCTCACGGCGGGCATGATGAAAATCATTTCCGCGAAAAACACCTCATGCTTGACCCGATGCCGCGCGGTCAGATGAACGCGATGGTGATGGATTCGATGCACACCACTTCGTGGAAGTTCTGGGCGGTGTTTGCTCTGCTTGCGGCTGTGGTTGCCTATGGCTTGTTCTATTCGTGGGGAGTGATGATCCTCGAAGGCTTGGGCGTGGCGGGCGTCAACCGCCCGTCATATTGGGGCATCTTCCTTGTCAACACCGTGTTCTGGATCGGCATCAGTCACGCCGGTACGTTCATCTCCGCCATCCTGCGCGTGTTCAAGGCGGAGTTCAGGCGTCCATTCACGCGCGCCGCAGAGTTGATGACCACCTTCGGTCTGGTGCAGGCGGGTTTCAGCATCTTCATGCACATGGGTCGCGTCTGGCTTTCATACTGGCTGATGCCCTATCCCAACCAGCGCCAACTGTGGCCCAACTTCCATTCGCCCCTTTCCTGGGATCTGCTGGCGATCACCACCTACCTGCTCGGCTCGACCATGTATCTCTTCCTGCCGCTGATCCCCGACCTTGCCATGGCGCGCGACCGCTCCAATGGATGGCGCAAGACCTTCTACAAGGTCCTGGCGTTGGGATTCCGCGGCACCGAAGGCGAGTGGGTACATCTGCGGAACGCGATGAACATCTTTGCCTTTGCGATCATTCCGGTCATGTTCTCCGTTCATACCATCGTTTCCTGGGATTTTGCCATGGCGATGCGCCCCGGCTGGAATTCCACCATCTTCGGTCCCTACTTCGTCATCGGCGCGCTGCACTCCGGCATGGGCGCGGTGGTCATGGTGCTGGCGATTGTGCGCGGCACAATGAAACACATGAAGTATTTCATCCGTCCGGAACATTTTGAAGCGATTGGCAAACTCATGCTCATCATCTCGATGGGATGGGGTTACTTTTTCTTCAATGATTACCTTGTTCAGTGGTATGGCGGCGATAAGTGGACGAAGCAATTGCTTCACTGGCACGAGGCTGGACCGATGGGCTGGATGTGGTTTGCGATGCTGATTTTTAACGTAGCCATCCCGTGGGCGGTCCTGTGGAACCGCAAGTGGCGCTCCACACCATGGTTGATCTTCACCGTGGGCTTGCTCATCAATGTAGGCATGTGGTTCGAGCGTTACATCATCATCCCCATCTCATTGACCATCAACCGCATGCCTTTCACCTGGCGGTTGTATGAGCCAGGCATAGAAATTCCGCTGGGCATTGGCACTCTGGCATTCTTCATCCTGTTGTACATGATCGCATCCCGCCTCGTCCCACTCGTTCCCGTTTGGGAAGTGCAGGAGGGCCAGATGGCGCACTCCCTCAAGAAGTTCGGACGCGAGACCGTCGTGACAGTCAGCGAATTGGAGTAGGAGGCATACCATGAATGATGAAAAATCACTTCTCGCCATTTTTTCGGATATTGACCCTGCCGCTGACGCCATCGAGCAACTCCGCCACTTGGGCGTACATGACGATTGCATGAATGTCATCTCCGGCATCCCCGTCACCGAAGCCATGCTGGGACGTCCCAGCCAGTGGACGAACGTTCCGCGCCTTGCCCTCGGCGGCGCGATCCTCGGCTTTCTGACCGGTTTATTCCTGGCTGTTGTCACGCCGAACATGTACGAGATCCTGGTCGGCGGACAACCCATCACGCCCGTTCCGCCGTCGGTCATCGTGCTGTTTGAATTAACCATGCTGGGCATGTTGCTCTCCACATTCCTGGGCGTGTTCCTGGATAGTTTCTTCCCCGCTTATCGCCCGATGAAGTATGTTCCCGAGATCAGTGACGGCAAGATTGCCATTCTGATCGAATGTCCCCAGCCGGATGACAAGAAAATCGCGGATGCCCTGAATAAATTGGGCGCTGAATCTGTGAGATATGCAGAGGCACAGCACCTATGAGACTTCTTAGACAACTCGCCGTTGTAGCATTCGCGCTCGCCGTCCTTGGCGGCTTGATCCTGGTTTTCACGTACGATATCATCAAGATTGACTGGCCCGTGTTCATGGAGATCCAGCCGTCCTATCGCCAGATGGAGAATCCGCTTCCGCCTCCCGAACGCTCGATCCCGGTCGAGGGACCAGCCTTCATTCCAGGCTTGGGCGCGCCTGAAAACCCCGTCCCTGCGGATGAAGCCTCGATTGCACGCGGCGCGGAACTCTACGCCATCCATTGTCAGATGTGCCATGGAGTGACCGGCGAAGGCAATGGTCCGATTGCCGCGTTTTTGATCAGGTACAAGCCTTCCAACCTGACATCGGACGTGGTGCAATCCAAGAGTGACGGCTCGATGTTCCTGACCATCTCGAACGGCCTGGACGACCGCATGCCTGCGCTCAATGAGAATCTTACTGTCCCTGAACGATGGGACGTGGTCAACTTCCTTCGCACGTTGAAAGCCTCGGAATAGGGGAGGAGTTTGGATTATGAATGACGTTCGTAAAATGATCTATGGAGCCATCGCCGGATTTCTTCTGATCCTCGTCGCATGGTTCAGTATCGTATACGTTTCCGCCTGCGGGTTTACATTCACATGCAATCGCGGGGAGCCCCTTGTGATCCGCACGCCAATCCCGACCCTGATTCCCGCGCCCCACACCGAACCTGAAATGGAACCGGCGGTGACCGAATTCAACAAATGCCGCGTCGCTGCCGCGGATTTGATCGGCGCGTGGGTGTCCGCAGGGTATTCGAGTTCCGAAGCATTTCCATTCGAAGATGTCAATGGTCAACCCTGCCAGGGAACGTTCGAAGAAGATATTCAGCCTCTCTATGTCGAGAACAACCTTTGGTCCAGCGGCTCGCTTGGATGCGTCTCCTGTCATAACGCTGAACTGTCCAACCGCAGCGCGGGTTTGGATATAACCACGTATGATGCCATCCTGCTTGGATCGCGTCGTGAACCCGGGTCCGCTTCCAAGGGCACTGATATCCTCGGCGGCGGCGAGTGGGAGAAGTCCCTGCTCCATGAATTTCTCCTCAATCGGGGGTTGGTCCCCGAAGGACATTCTGCGGATGTTCCTGCAAATGAATTGATCCTGTATGCAGGCACTTTAGTTGAGGATACAGCCTCAGCATCGCCATGATCTCGAATCAAAAAACTCCCACCGCAACGGGAGTTTTTTGATGGCAGGGAGGCGGGACTTGGAGATTGTTCGCTTGCGGGATATCATCCTCCCCTTTATGGGGACGCGCGTTCCCCATAACAAAAACGCCTCAAGGCATGAGACGTTTTCAGCGGAGAGGGCGGGATTCGAACCCGCGAACCTTTGTGGGTTACACGCTTTCCAAGCGTGCGCGCTAAGCCAGACTACGCGACCTCTCCAAATTGAGCGACGGGGATTATACCAGAAATTAAAGTGCATCAGTCTCAAAAGTGCGCCGCTGCCCCAGCCGCCTCTCGCGTCGTAAAATGAAAATGGTATACTGCTCTCCATGCCTCGCTACTTCACCCTTCACGAAGCCAATGAAGCCTTGAAGGTCATCCGCCCGTGGATGGGGGAAATTCAAGAAATTCGCCGGAAGATACTTGCGAATCAACCAGAAGCCTGGCCCGCCATCGAAAAATCCGCGGGAAATGGGGGCAACCGCGCGCTCAGCAACATGGTCCAGGACTTCGAGAGGCTGGACGCGCTCGTCCATCAAATTCAATACCTGGGCGCGCAGATCAAGGATATCAACATGGGCTTGCTGGATTTTCCCGCGCTGAAAGATGGGCGTGAAGTATACTTGTGCTGGAAACATGGGGAGGGCGACATCGCCTTCTGGCACGAGGTCGAAGCGGGGTATGCAGGCAGACAATCAATCGAAACATTCTGAATGTAATAAAGGAGTTGAATGAACAAAGGCATCCTGAGCGGTGTCGCCGCGTACGCGTTGTGGGGATTCTTTCCCATTTACTGGAAGTTGCTGCATGACGTTCCCGCCCTGCAATTGCTGGGACATCGCATTGGCTGGTCCTTTATTTTGCTGACGGTCTACATATTCCTGAGCAGCCAATGGACGGATTTTCGATCCGCCGCGTTCAAATCAAAGACCGTCAGGATTTATTCCATTGCAGGCGTTCTTCTGTCGGTCAACTGGCTGATCTACGTCTGGGGAGTGAATGCGGGCTTTATCGTCGAGACCAGCCTGGGATATTTCATCAACCCATTGCTTAGCGTTCTGCTCGGCGTGTTGTTCTTGCGCGAACGTTTACGTCCCTTGCAGTGGCTTCCTGTGGCGCTTGCCGCGGCTGGCGTGATCTACCTCACCGTGACCTACGGCCGCCTGCCGTGGATCGCCCTCTCGCTGGCATTTTCATTTGGTTTTTACGGATTCGTGAAAAAACTTTCGCCGCTGGGTTCGTTGTATGGGCTGACGCTTGAAACTGGAATTGTCTTTCCGATTGCCCTGGCGTATCTTGTTTTTGTCGGGATCAATGGGATGGGAGCGTTTTTTCATGATGGCATTCTCGTTGACCTGCTTCTCGTCGGCGCGGGCGTTGTGACCACGATCCCGCTCCTGATGTTCGCCTTGGCGGCGAAACAAATCCCGCTGACGGTCGTCGGCTTGCTGCAATACATTGCGCCGACTCTCCAGTTCCTCATCGGTGTGTTGGTTTACAAAGAGCCGTTCGATTCGGCGCGGTTGATCGGTTTCAGCCTCGTCTGGATCGCGCTCATCATCTTCGCGGTGGAAAGTTATCTCGCAAACCGCGTCCCCGCGCAGCCCATTCCCGAATTGGGGGAGGGCTGATGAAACTTCTATTCATCGGCGGCACGGGACTGATCAGTTCAGCCTGTTCCGATCTTGCGGTTCAACGCGGACATGAACTCTTTATCCTGAATCGTTCCGCTTCGACGAAGCACCCCATTCCCGATGGAGCGACCCTGATCAAAGGCGACATCCACGCCGACGAAGCGCGTCTCGCGTCGCTTTTGGCTGGTCGCCGTTTCGACGCGGTCGTGGACTTCATGGCCTTCGCCGCAGATGATATCGAACGCGACCTCCGCCTCTTTCGCGGCAAAACGGATCAGTTCGTTTTCATCAGTTCCGCGTCTGCATATCAAAAGCCGCCAAGGCATTATCTGGTCACCGAAGAGACTCCGCTGGAGAATCCGTATTGGACATATTCACAGAATAAGATCGCCTGCGAAGAACTATTGATGAAAGAATATCGTGAGCGCGGATTCCCCGCCACGATCATCCGCCCTTCGTTGACGTACGGTCCATCGCAGATACCGTTGATCGGCGCGTCCTGGCTCCATCCGTGGACGGTCATTGACCGCATGAAGCGCGGACGGAAAGTCATCGTGCCCGGAGACGGTACGTCGCTGTGGGTCCTCACCTGGAACGCGGATTTTGCCAGGGGGCTGGTCGGTTTGCTTGGGAATCAAAAGGCGATTGGCGAAGCCTTTCATATTACATCGGATGAAGTTCTCAGTTGGGATCAGATTTTTATCGAAGCGTATCAATCCGTCGGGGTCGCGCCGAACGTGGTTCACATCCCCAGCGATTTGATCGTTGCGCACGATCCCGATAAATTGGGCACGCTGATCGGGGATAAGATCCATAGCGCGGTGTTCGATAACAGCAAGATCAAGAATTTCGTCCCCGAATTCGATTGCGAAGTGAGGTGGGCGGAGGGTGTGCGTCGTTCGCTCGCCTGGTTCGAGGCTCATCCCGAATTCCAGACCATTGACCCTGCCATGAATTCCGCGTGGGACCGCATCATTGCGGCTTATGAGCGGGCGTATCCATGATATTGAATCTCCCTGACAAGAGTCTCGCATCTGTATTGAATGATTGGGTATAATTTGCCAAATTCACCCAAGGAGCGAAAAAATGAATTTTGCAATGTGGCGCAAAGCGCTAAAGGTGGTACCGGAAGTATCAAAGGAGGAATGGGACCGGCTGGACGTGATCTCGAAGTGGCTGATCTCGACGCGCGCCGCCGTCCTCGTAATGACCTTCATCTCAGCGGCTCTCGCGGGGCTTTTTGCCTGGCGCGATGGGTCATTCAGTTTCCTGCCCTGGCTGGCGCTTGCCCTGGGATTGATCCTGGCGCATGCCAGCAACAACATCTTCAACGACTTCACCGATTACGTGCGCGGCGTGGACAAGGACAACTATTACCGCAACATCTACGGCGCACAGCCCGTCGCGAGCGGATTGATGACCAAGCAGCAGCATCTCACGTATTTCGCGGTCACCGCCTTGATGGCGCTGGTTCTGGGTCTGTATCTGATCTGGTATGCAGGCTTTACCGCCACCGCCTGGACTCTGCTTGGACTCGGCGCGTTCTTCCTCCTGTTCTACACCTGGCCCCTCAAGGGCATGGCGATGGGCGAGTTTGCAGTGCTGATCGTCTGGGGTCCGCTCATGATCGGCGGCGGCTATTATATGCTGATCCAGCAATGGAGTTGGAACGTCGTGATCGCCAGCCTGCCGTACGTTCTCGGCGTTACCACGGTCATCTTCGGCAAGCACATTGACAAACTGGACATGGACGGCGAGAAAGGCATTCATACTCTGCCGGTTGTGATCGGCGAGAAGGCATCCCGTTACGCGGTGCTGGCGATGATGATCGCGCCCTATTTCTTCACCTTCTATTTGGTCGCGATCAAATTCTTCACGCCTGTGATGTTGATTGTGCTTCTGGCGCTTCCCACGTTCCTGAAATACTATCCAGTATTCCTGAAACCCAAACCAGCGACGAGACCCGAGGGTCAACCCGGCTGGCCCCTGTACTTTGTGGGCTATGCCTTTTACAACAACCGCAAATTCGGCTCGCTCTTCATGTTTGGGTTGCTGCTCGATGTTGCGCTTCGCCTAATCCCATTCACCCAAAACTTCTGGCGAT
>CAYQOF010000073.1:0-12155 GCA_964419035.1 uncultured Anaerolinea sp.
ACCTTCTCCGATACAACACCGAAAATACCAGCGCGCCGAACAGCCCCAGGAACAGGTCAACGATCGTGTCCTCCAGCCCGCGCACCATTTGGAAGCCGAAGAAATGATCGAGGATGTTCTCGTAGAATTCCCACAGCACGGTCGTCGTCCCGGTGCAGGTGAAGGCGAAAAGGATTTGAATGAAAAGCGGTATCCCGCCAGCGATCTGCTGTGAATTGCGGATCGCGGCGCGATAGAAATACGTGATCGCCGCGCCGCCCATAAAATGCGTGGGGATATCCAGCGGGGGGAACATTTCGTAGAGTTTGAACGTCAGCCCGATCAAATAGAAACCGAATACGCTCAATGGCGCCCATGCCGCCTCGCGCAAAGTTGAAATGATCCAGTTGAAGATTTGTTGTCTGTCGTTCATCAATGACCTCGGTGCGGTGATTGTATCAGTTATCGAGGATGCGCCGCACTTCCACCTGCCCACCGGGTTATAATCCTCCCGCCTTATGAAAATCCTGACCGTTCTCACCTACTACCGCCCTCACACCTCGGGGCTCACCATTTACGCCGAACGCCTCGCCCGCGCCTTTGCCAGACGCGGACACCTGGTTACGGTGATGACCACACAATATGACCCGTCTCTTCCGCGCGAGGAAACGATGGACGGTGTCAGGGTCGTCCGCGTGCCGGTTGCGGCGCGCGTGAGCAAGGGGGTGCTTGCGCCGACATTCGGTCTAGTCGCTACAAAACTCGTTGCCACACACGACGTTGTGCAGATGCACCTGCCCCAGTTCGACGCGCCCGGCGTCGCCTTCCGCGGACGTCTCTTCGGCAAACCCGCCGTTCTCACCTATCACTGCGACATCCAGCTCCCGCCCGGGCTCTTCAACCGACTCGTCAACACCGTCGTTGACTTTCAAAACAACATGGCTGGGATGTTGTCGAATCACATCGTGACCTACACACAGGACTACGCCGACAACTCTCCCTACCTCTCGCGCTACGCCTCCAAACTGACCCCGATCCTGCCCCCGGTCGAATTGCCGGATCCGCTCCCCGGCGCGGTCGAAGCGTTTGCACAAAAGTATCATGTGAAGGATCGCAAGCCGGTCATCGGCATGGCGGCGCGCTTCGCCGCCGAAAAGGGAATTGAAGTCCTGCTCGATGCGCTGCCTGCGGTCTTGAAGAAATATCCGAAGGCGCAGGCGCTATTCGCCGGGACTTACCAAAACGTGATGGGCGAACAGGCTTATTCAGACCGCCTCATGCCGCGCATTCGCGAATACGAAATCGCCGGTCACTGGACGTTTCTCGGCAACCTCGATCCCATCCAGATGGCGGCATTCTATCCCAACCTCGACGTTTTGACCGTCCCCTCCCTCAACTCGACCGAGGCGTTCGGTCTCGTGCAGATCGAAGCGATGATGAATGGCGTGCCGTGTGTCGCCTCCGCGCTGCCGGGGGTGCGGCAGCCGGTGACGATGCACGGGATGGGGCGCGTTGCAAAAATTGGCGATCCGGTCAGTTTGGCGGAATCCATCCTCGAGGTCCTGGATGAACCGCAAAAATTCAGGAGCGATGTCGAATCCATCCAGCGAATCTACAATCCCGATTCCATCGCCCAGGAGTATGAAAAGTTATTCGAGCGCCTGATGAAGAAAGGAAAGTAGAAATGGAAGCGATCGGAATCAATGTTGGATTTCTGCTCGTTCAGTTCAGCCTCGTCATTTTGCTTATCGGCTTGCCAGTCATTTCGCTGATTGACCTGTCGAAGAAGAAATTGAGCGGCGTGCCGCTTGCAATTTGGGCGCTCATCATTTGCGCGGTTCCGCTGCTGGGGGCGCTGGCATATTGGATCGTCAGACCCACTGCGGAAAACAAGAATTGAAAAAAGACTTTTTATTTTTACACCTGCGCGACCTGCCCTACTTCCGCGCCTTTTTGCGAGCGGTGGAAAGTTCATATTATCAGGATTTGCCCCTGCCTGCTCCCGTCCTCGACGTTGGATGCGGAGACGGGCATTTCGCCTCCCTGACCTTCGACCGGAAAATTGACGTGGGGCTCGACCCCTGGCACGCGCCGATCCACCAGGCGAAGAAGTTCGGCGCGTATAAACTATTAGTGGAAGCGGACGGTTCGCGCGCCCCGTTTCCTGATTCGTATTTCTCGAGCGGATTCAGCAACTCGGTCCTCGAACACATCCCGCACATTGACGAGGTATTGAAGGAGACCGCCCGCGTATTGAAAAAGGGCGCGCCCTTCTATTTCTGCGCGCCGAACACGAGGTATTTTTCCGAGTTATCCATCTCGAAGGTTTTGGGCAAGCCGTATGAAAACTGGTTCCGCACGATCTCGCGCGTCCATCACGCGGACGAACCGGACGCGTGGAAGGAACGCCTGGAACGCGCCGGTTTCGAACTGGAACGCTGGTGGCATTACTTTTCGCCCTCCGCGATGCGCGTGTTAGAATGGGGTCATTATTTCGGCGTCCCTTCGGTGTTTGCGCGCGTCCTCACCGGCAGATGGATCATCTCGCGCACAAAATGGAATCTTTGGTTGACTGAAAAATTCGTGGGCAAGTACGCCTCGCCAGCCCCAATCGAAAAGGGAACCTTCACCTTCTATATCGCGAAGAGGAAGTAGACGCGTAAACAAGTAGACACGTAAACAAGTTATGGACGTGTGTACCTGTATACCTGTGTACTTGTATACATTCCTCATGCCATTCGACGAAAACTATTTCTCCTCCTACACCTACGCCAATATCACCTTCGCCAAATACAGCATGTACTGGTGGTCGAACCGATTCTATGCCATGCTGGCGCGTCGCTACGGCAGACGCGGATCGCGCTTCCTGGAGGTGGGATCAGGCATGGGGCATCTCACGGGACAACTCGAAGATACGTTCGAAACGTTCGGCTGTGACATCAACCACTGGGCGGTGAAAAAATCCAGGGAAGTTGTAAATAAGTCCCAGTTGCAGACCGCCAGCGCCCAGGAACTTCCATTCAGGGACGACTCATTTAACGTCGTTATCATCAAGCACATTGTGGAGCACCTCCCCGACCCGCAAAAAGCCATTGACGAGATCGGGCGCGTCACCGAACCGGACGGCACGCTCATCCTCGCCACGCCGAACCTCGATTCCCTGCTCAAGCCGTGGAAAGGGGATAAGTGGATCGGCTACCAGGACCCGACGCACATCTCCCTGAAACGCCCCGCCGAGTGGCTCTCGTACATTGAAGGCGCAGGCTTTACAATTGAGCATGTCTTTGCCGACGGTTTCTGGGATGTACCGTACATCCGCTTCGTGCCAGCCATGATCCAGAAACTGTTCTTCGGCTCGCTCGGCGGATTTCAGGCGATCACAGGCTTTGTCTTTCTCCCGCATCGTTGGGGCGAGAGCATTATCGTCATCGCAAGAAGAAATTGAACGGAAGCAAGTACACAAGAAGATAAGTACACAGGCAGATAAACAACACGATACACGCAACACGCAATACGTAATACGCAACACGAATCGTATGACCGACACCTCACACCAACCCCAACCTCCCTTCGACGAACCCAGCGTCCTCGACTACGTCAAATCCCTGTTTCGATTCGGGAGGGGCGAAAAGATTCAAATCCCCGATTTTGTGGAGGAGGAGAAACCGCTGGATGAAGCGGTTAGTCCGGAAACAGGTCAGCCTCCAGTCTCTAATCTCCAATTCTCCAATTCTCAATCCTTTCCCTGGCGTTCCCTCCTCGCGCTCCTCTTCGCCCTGATCGGACAGAACACCTTCGCGCCGCCTCCCGCCACATCCCCGCTGGGATACGCGTTCTATCTGGCCGCGTTCGCCCTGCTGGGCTGGGCGATCTGGCGCGGCGAATGGACGCTCCCCTCACCCCCATCCCCTCTCCCACTGGGAGAGGGGCGCAGGGGTGAGGGAGAAGGAACCGACCCTCTCACCTATCGCCGCCTCGCGTTGATCGTCAGCGTCCCGCTGGCGTTCTGGGCGTTCATCCTGTACAGGGACAACCTTTTCACAACTTTCAATGTGCTCGTTGGCTGTCTTGCGGTCATCTTTTTTGTCTGGGCGTTCTGGGTCAGGAATCCAACGGACGGGATATCGAAATTTACAAATTTCTTCAAACGCGAATCGTGGACGATCTCCTTCTCGCGCTGGACCCTGCTCCTCGTTGCCGCGACTGCGCTTGTGCTCTTCTTCCGTTTTTATCAGACCGGCAGCGTGCCGCCCGAACCGTTCAGCGATCACGCCGAAAAGCTCCTCGATGTGTACGACATCACACAGGGAAAGACTTCCATCTTCTTCACACGCAACACGGGACGTGAGGCCTTCCAGATGTATTGGACGCTCCTCGTCGCGAACGTCTTCGGCACGGGTTTGTCGTATCTCAGCCTCAAACTCGGCACCGCCATCCTCGGCTTTTTGACGCTTCCGTTCATCTACCTGCTCGGCAGGGAGATTGGCGGACCGCGCGTGGGACTCATCGCCTTCATTCTGGTGGGGATCGCGTACTGGCCCAACGTTATCAGCCGCGTGGGACTGCGTTTTCCGCTGTACCCGCTCTTCGTCGCGCCCACGCTTCTTTTCCTCATCCGCGGCTTGCGGACGCGTAACCGAAACGATTTCCTCCTCTCGGGCATTTTCCTCGGGCTCGGCTTGCACGGCTATAGTCCCATGCGGATCGTGCCGTTCGTCGTCGTTGCCGCGTTCGTCCTGTACTGGCTTCATTCGCAGTCACAGGGCGCGCGGAAGGAACTGCCGGTCTGGCTGACGCTGCTGGGATTGACATCGCTGTACGTGTTCCTGCCTCTCCTCAGTTATTGGGTCGGGCACCCGAACGAGTTCGGCTTCCGCGCCTTCACGCGTCTGACCGGTTCGGAAAACCCGATCACGGAACCGGTGTTCGGCATTTTCCTGTCAAATGTGTGGAACGCCCTCAAGATGTTCAACTTCGACAACGGCGAGATCTGGGTACACTCCGTCCCTCATCGCCCCGCGTTGGACGTGGTCTCTGCCGCGTTGTTCGCGTTCGGCATGATCCTCGTCCTCGTGCGGTACATCCGGCGCCGTCACTGGCTGGACCTGTTCCTGCTCGTGTCCATTCCGCTGCTGTTGATGCCGTCCATCCTTTCGCTGGCATATCCCCGCGAGAACCCCGCGTTGAACCGCGCCGGCGGGGCGTACATCCCGGTATTCATTATCAGCGCGCTGGCGCTCGATGGTCTCCTCACCAGTTTCGGGCGCGGGAGGATGCGAAGCGTCCTGATGTGGATCACGGCGGGCATCCTGTTGTATGCCTCCGCCTCGCAAAATTATGACCTGGTCTTCCGTCAATATGCGGACTCGTTCCGTCACGGATCGTGGAACACGTCCGATATGGGGAAAGTGATCAAGGAGTTCGAGCAGACCTATGGTCGCACGGATACGGTTTGGGTGGTGCCGTTCCCGCACTGGGTGGACACGCGCCTGCCCGCGGTCTGGGCGGGCATCCCGAACCGTGACATGGCGATGTGGCGCGACGACCTTGAGACTACGTTAGAATTGGCCGGACCCAGGTTGTTCATGGTGAAGGCAAACCTGGACGACCCGAACGGGAACGACGCGGAGACACTGGACGTCCTGAGGGCGTTGTACCCGAACGGGCAACTGCGTATGTTCGACTCGGATGTGCCGGGCCACGGTTTCTGGATTTATTTTGTGCCTCAATAACCATTGGTGCTGGTTTTCAGAGAGAGAACTCAGCGATGCTCATCTTGTAAGGATCAGCATCAGGATGAAGTTGAAGATGTGGATGCCGCATGTGAAACCTTGATCAGACGGGGACTTTCCCTCGAGTTCCCGCCGAAGGATTATTACTGGGGGCGCTCCGCGTACCTGCGCGACCCGGACGGGAATCAGATCGAGATCACGAAGGCAAATCCATAGATCGGATCCGGTGGAACGCGAACAGAAGGCATCGGCACAACAGGCGTTATAATGACCCCGCCATATCTTTTTGTGAGGAAACCATGAGCATACAAATCACCGTTATTGGTCTGGGGCAGGTCGGAACGTCCATCGGGCTGGCGCTTGCGGAGCGGAAGGACATCAAACGCGTCGGGCATGACAAGGACTACGAGATCGCCCGCCGCGCCCAGAAGGCAGGCGCATTCGACGAGATCAAATTCAACCTGCCCGCCTCGGTGAAGGACGCGCAGATCGTTTTGCTTTGCCTGCCCCTGAGCGGGATTCGAGAGACGCTTGGATACATCGCGCAGGACCTGCGGGATGGGGCAGTGATCATGGATACGGCTCCCGCGAAGGCGATGGTTGCCGCGTGGGTAAAGGAATTGATCCCTCAGGGACGGTATTACGTGGGGCTCTCCCCAGCCGCCGGCGCGGGGTATCTGCATGGCATTGACCTGGGGGTTGACTCCGCCCACGCCGACCTGTTCAGAAACGGTTTGTTCATGGTCAACGCGCCCCACAGCACGCCGGGCGAGGCGGTAAGACTTGCCACCGACCTCGTGAGTCTGCTTGGCGCGCAAGCCATGCTTTCGGATGAAGTGGAAGCGGACGGTTTGCTGGCTTCCACGCACATCCTGCCGCAACTGATCGCCGCCGCCCTGCTCGACGCGACCGTTGACCAGCCGGGCTGGCTGGAGGCGCGCAAGGTGGCGGGACGTCCGTATGCCGCCGCGACCGCCGCGCTCATCTATCAGGATGAAGCCAGATCGCTGGGCGAAGCCGCGTTGGGGAACCGCGAGAACGTAGTCCGCATGTTGAACACATACGTAGCCTCCCTGATCAGGTTACGGGATGAGATCTCGGCAGGCAACGACCAATCCGTCATCGAATTTCTCGACGATGCCGTCCATGCCCACGAACGCTGGTTCAGCGAACGCACCCGGGCGGACTGGAAAAACACGGCGCAGGGACCGGTGGATTCCAGTTCATTTGGCACGCGGCTCGGTCACATGTTCTTCGGTTCGCTGCTGGATCGCGGCAAGAAACGCAAGTGACAGCCTGTTACTGTTACATCCTCGAATGTTCAGACGGAACGTATTACACCGGTTGGGCGGTTGACCCGCAGAAACGCGCGTCCGTACACAACCAGGGGCGCGGCGCGAAATATACAAAAATGCGTCTGCCCGTGAAACTGGTCTACGTTGAGGAACAGCCCGATCGTTCGACTGCCATGAAAAGGGAACGCGCCATCAAAAAGATGACGCGTGATGGAAAACGGAAATTATTCACGTAGGGCGAAAAGACACCGCCCCGAAGGTTTGGAAAGCTCGACAGGCTTTTCAGAGAATACCTTCGGGACGTTTTGTTTAAGTCGGATTACGATACATCCCCTTTACCTTCACCCCAGAAGCGGCTGAGCGCTTCGCCGAGCAGGACATGTTCTGGATTGGATAGATCCGCATCTTTCTCAAAGACGGCTTGCGCCTGCGCCCGGGCTTTCTCGATCAATTTGACATCGGTGATGCTCGCCATGCGCAGGCTTGACGTGTATCCCGCCTGGCGCGTGCCGAGGAATTCGCCGGGACCGCGTATCTGCAAATCCTTTTCGGCGAGGAAGAAGCCGTCGTTGGATTCAGCCAGGGCTTGCAGGCGTTCATTTTCCGTCGCATCTTCGCGTGTGGGGATAAGCATACAAAACGATTGGTCTGAGCCGCGCCCGACGCGCCCGCGCAGTTGATGCAGTTGCGCGAGACCGAACCTGTCCGCGCCTTCGATGAGCATGACGGTTGCATTCGGCACATCCACGCCGACCTCGACCACGGTCGTCGAAACAAGGATGTCGTACTTTTTATCGCGGAACTTGAGCATGACTTCGTCTTTTTCGCTGGGGCGCATCTTGCCGTGCAACAATCCCAGTTTCAGATCGGGGAAGACTTCTTTGGAGAGAGTCTCGTAATCGTCCACGGCGGCGCGGGCTTCGATCTTTTCGCTCTCCTCAATGAGCGGATAAATGATGAATGCCTGCTTGTTGTCCTTGATTTGACCGCGTAACAAAGTAAACGCGCGTTCGCGTTCCTGCGGATGGAGGACATAGGTGTTGATGGGAATTCTTCCTGCGGGCATTTCGTCCATGACGGAGATGTCGAGGTCGCCGTAGAGGGTCAGGGCGAGGGAGCGGGGAATCGGCGTGGCGGTCATGACCAGCAGGTGAGGATTCGTGCCTTTGCTCCTCAGTTCCGCCCGTTGCTCGACGCCGAAGCGATGTTGTTCATCAATGACCACGAATTGCAAATCTGCGAATTGGACATTCGGTTCGATGACGGCGTGTGTGCCGATCACGATCTTGATGGTGTTGTTCGCAAGACCAGCGCGTATCTCTTCTTTTTCGGTTTCGGGTGTATCGCCGGTCAGTAATCGAATCTCCTCAGGTTTGAGCAAATCTTCCAGCAGGTTTGTGAAATTGCGATAATGCTGTTCAGCAAGGATCGAAGTGGGAGCCATGATGGCAGCTTGCGAAGTCTCCGCAGGAGGCGCGCTGTTGCTCGTTATCATGCCAGCGGCTAACGCGGCGACGACGGTTTTGCCTGAACCCACGTCGCCTTGCAGGAGTCGGTTCATGGGTTTGCCCGAGTCGAGGTCGCGGCGGATGTCTGCGAGGGCGCGTTGCTGCGCGGAGGTCAGGGCGAAGGGAAGGCTGGTTAAGCGCGCGCCCAGCCACCCGTCCGAGACCGCGAAGCGCCGCCCGTCCACAGAAAGCCAATCCCGCCGCTGCCGCAGGACTCCCATTTGCAGGTAGAAAATTTCGTCGAAGGCAAGTCGTTCACGCGCGGCTTTGAGTTTGACCTGCGAATCGGGGAAGTGCACTTGCAGTAGCGCCTCGCCCAGCGGCATGACGCGGGCTGAGTTGCGAACGCTATCGGGTATGGGGTCCACCACCGCCGGCGCCCAATACGTGACGACCTGCCGCATGAGGTTGCGAAGCCATTTTTGCGTGACGCGCTCGGTGAGCGAATAGATCGGCACAATGCGGTTCGTGTGCAGGTTCTCGGCTTCGACAGGCTCCCAATCGGGACTGTTCATCACGAGGCGGCCGAGATACTGGTCAACCCTGCCCGAAACCGAAATCGCATCGCCCTGCTTGAAGCGGTTCGCCAGCCAGGGCTGGTTGAAGAACGACAGCCGCAACCCGCCCGTGCCGTCGCTGATGATGGTCTCGATAAGCGAGGCTTTGCCCCCGCGAATTGGCCGCGTGTGCACGCTTTGGATCGTGCCGATCACCGTCACCTGCTCGCCGTAGAACAAATCCTTGATGGGTTTGAGTTGCGAGTAATCGTCGTAGCGGCGCGGGTAATAGTAGAGCATGTCGCCGAGGGTATACATGCCGAGTTTGGCGAGCGTCTCGGCGTGACGAGGTCCGACGCCCTGGAGGACGGTCAGTTTGGCGTCGAGCGCGACGGGTGTGGCGGAGGTGCGCGCACCAGCGACGGATTCTGAACGCGGTTGTGCGACAGGACGCAGTCGTTGTTCGCGATACTCGTTTCGTTCTCGTTGCCCACGTCGTTCTTGTGGAGGCTCATCTGGCAAAGGTGGCGTGGGTTCAGACGGCGGTTCGGGGATATTCTGGTTCCGCGGCTGGGGCGGACGCGGCTGCGGCTGCCCTTCGACCCTGCTCGGGACGCGCGGTTTCTGCCGGGCTTCGGGATACGTCTCCCCGATCCTTTTCCACAACCCTTTCAACGCGTCGGCGCGGGACTGAGGGCTGAGTCCGTCATACGAGCGGAGTCTCTGCACCACAGCCTGGATCACCTCTTCCTGAATCCCGTCGGCGCGGGCTTCCCCCTCCCAGAAATCGAGCATTTTGGCGAGTCCGCCGATGATGGCGGTGTTGCTGTATCCGTTCCCATGTTCGAGACGGAAGAATTTGCGTAGTTTTTCCAATGAAGGCTGCATGAGAGGTATTTTATCATGGGGACTAAAAAACCTTGCGATGGTTATGAGCCTTCGCAAGGTTGAATATGGGTTTTATGGGATGTTTTGGAACAGACTCCGCCGCCTTTATCTCCCCTTCAATGACCGTTCGCGATCACCATACCGTAAATTACGCGGCTCATCTGTTCCAAACCATGGCTGAGACAACTGGCGCAATCGTTTTCAAAAGTGCTACAATCTCGGTCATGCGCTTTGCCCGGGCAGGCTGTTGTTTTGGAAGACCTCAACTTAACCGAAAAGCCCTGCCTCCTTCCTGCCCGTTTTGGCGAAGGCATTGTCAGGAAAACGGATTTTTCGACGGTTTTAATGGGCAAACGCTGGATGCAATCTTTTTTCAGAGGATTAATTCATGAACTTCAACGACTACCAAACAAAATCACGCAAGACGGCGGGTTATCCCGCGATCGGGCATCCCGTCGTCTACCCCGTGCTGGGACTGGTCAACGAAGCGGGCGAAGTGGCGGGCAAGATCAAGAAGGTGTTCCGCGACAAGGACGGTCACATCAATGAGGAGACGCGCGAGGCGCTCAAAGCCGAACTGGGCGACGTATTGTGGTATCTCGCGCAGGTTGCGACAGAGTTGGGGTTGTCGCTGGATGAGATCGCGGAATCCAACATCGCCAAGTTATATGACCGGTTGGAGAGGGGAAAGATTCGAGGGGATGGAGACAATAGGTAGTCAGATAGTCTGATAGTTCAATAGTCACGTAGTCGAATAGTCCGTGCGCTCACGCGGCATGGCTTTGACTATCAGACTATTAGACAATCAGACTAACCATAAAGACCCCTCCCATAATCACACAACTTCAGGATCGGACACTTCTCGCAGAACGCTTTCCGTGCGGTGCAGGTCTCGCGTCCCAATCGAATGATGTTCAAATGCGCGGCGTAATAGGTCGCGGGCGGGAATAATGATTCCAGATGCGGATGCGCCTGTTCGACGGTCATCCGTTCCGGGCGGAGTCCGATGCGTCCCGTCACGCGGTAGATGTGCGTATCCACGGGGAAGGCGGGTTTGTTCAGCGAAAAGCACAGGACGATGGCGGCGGTCTTCGGACCGACTCCGTTGAATTTCGTCAGCCAGGCGCGCGCCTCCTCCACAGATAATTTTTCGAGAAACGACAAATCCAGACTGCCGCGCTCTTCCGTGATCGCGCGCAACACGTTTTGAATACGCGGACCTTTTTGATTCGCCAATCCCGCAGGGCGGATGGCTTCGATCACAGCCTTCGTCTTTGCATCGCGCACCGCCTCCCAGGTTGGGAACTTGGCGCGCAAGGCATGGAAGGCGCGGTCGCGGTTCACGTCGTTCGTGTTCTGCGAAAGGATGGTGGAGACCAGTTCATCGAGCGCGGGCAATGGGTTGCGCCAGAGCGGCTCGCCGTAGAATTGGAGCAGTCTTTCATGGATCTTCAATGCGCGCTGAGCGAATCTGTTCATGAGTAACCCGCCTCCTTGATGAGACGGACCGTATTGTTCACCACCTCGCGGTGTTTTTCAGGGATCAACCTGTCGAACATCGCCGCGGTGAGACGGTACAACGTCAACGCCGCCGCGCCGCGTGTTTGATATTGGGATGACGCGGAATCGAGACCCCAAGCCGTGCGGAACGCGCCGACCCACTTCGTATCGCGTCCCACCGATTCCTGGATCAGATCAAAATAGCGGTTCTCGCTGACGATCATGACGCCCCTCTGCACTGCCACCGCTTCGAGCAGGCTGCCCAACAATCCCCACGCCGCGTACAACACCGTTGACTCGTGTCCGCGCGCGAGTCCGTTCAAAATCTTATGGGCTTCCTCCGCGCAGTGCATCACCTGCTCCGCGGCAAACTCGTCTGCCAGGGGTTGGAGCAGGGAAAAATCAAATTTTTGCGCCGTTTTCTGCAATTCCGTCAATGAGCCGTCCTTGTCCAGAACGATCTTCATCCCTCTCAAGCCCGGCGCCGCCCAGATCGCCCGCCGTGGATTCGTCAACGCGGCGCGTTCATCGTCGAGCAATGTGTATTTCAGGCTGACAAGTTTCCCGTCCCAGCAGCGCAGGGTGTATCGGTCATATCCGCTTTCAGGCAATGCAGTGACAAAGATGTCAATATCAACGTCACTGTATCTTGATTCCTGTCCGCGCGCGTAACTGCCCACAATGCCAATGCCGATGATATCGGGGGAATCGATCTTCTCAATTGCTGATTGAATGAATGGGTCGGATAGGGTCATG
>CAYQOF010000074.1:0-9661 GCA_964419035.1 uncultured Anaerolinea sp.
TCGCCAACGGCATTGTCACCGTGCGCGGCGATGTGATCGCGGTGCAGGTGCCGGAGTCCATGGTGGATGAGTTGTTGAAGGGATAGTACCCATATCACAGATCTCGTCTTGATAAATTGCGCACTTTGTAGTTTAATCGGCGCTGCCTTAAATGCAGAGCCATCTGCGCGAAACCCTTTGTTAAGATTTGGGGTATAATGAAATCGCACAGGACGGATGACGATCCGAACCCGTTATTATTCGAAAACTTTTTTGAAAAATGAAAAAGACCACGCTCTTAGTCGTCGAAGGACGCCACGCAGAAATCCCTTCTTTTGCAAATGACTTGCAAAAGAAGGGATTTGATATTCGTTCCTTCCAGAACGGCGGTCAGGCTGTATCGAAATTCAAACAGATCAATCCAAGTCTTGTGGTGGTCAACGCCGCGTCGTTGAGAAGCACAGGCATCCGTATCTGCCTGTCGCTCCGCAAGAAGGATTCAAAAGTGCCGATCATCCTGATCCTGGACAAGGAAAAACCGGTGGACAGGGAACTGGCTGATTCCGTGCTGGCATTGCCGTTCACTGTTCAAAAGCTTGTCAACCGTGTAAATGCGCTCATGCCCGGCGACGGCAACAACGTTCTCAGCGCGGGTCCGATCCGCCTCGATCTCGAACATAAACGCGTGCGTTGTCTGGGAAAGAACACCAAATTGACTCCGCGCCTGATGACTCTTTTGAGCATATTGATGGATAAACACGGCGAGGTCGTCGAACGCGAGGCGCTCTTCAAAAAGGTATGGGAGACGAACTATACGGGCGATACGCGCACGCTGGATGTCCACATCTCGTGGCTCCGGCGCGCCATCGAACTCGACCCCAATAACCCGAAGTTCCTAAAGACCATCCGCGGCGTGGGCTACCGCCTCGACGTTTAGTTGATATTGCATCCCTTTTGCAGTGACGAACCGGACACAGACGTTGCCTCCGGTTTTTGTTTTTAATTCGCGCGGGATTTCCCCGCTTCGCGCCGGACGTTTTGCCTGCGCGGCGCTCCTGAACGTTTTCCCATCCCAATCCGGGTCCACCTCCCAGTAATCCAGGTCGAGCCGCGTCTCGAGTGAAATCACATCATCCGCGCATAAGACCTTTGTTGACTTTGGAGGGGATGAAAGAGGAAGGACAGAGGACGCATCCCGTTCAAGAGAGAACACTGCCCGTGTATCAATCAAACGGGAACGCGTCGTGTGGATGGCGCGGAAGGTCTCGTCGCAGGCGATGAACCTGCGTCCATGTCTTGCGGCGACAAATGGAGTTGTCCCTGACCCGCAGAAAAAATCAGCGACAATGTCGCCGGGATTCGACGAAGCCAGAATGATCCTTTCCAGCAACGCTTCCGGTTTCTGGGTGGGATAACCGGTGCGCTCATTGTGCAAGCGTGCAACGACTGGAAAATACCACCAATCTTCAGGGACTTTGCCTCGTTCGAGATCAGGCACTTTGCCAAAGCCTGCTTTTTTCGACGACTTGAAGGTGTTGACCGTGTTCTGGTTATATGGCTCGCGCACGGCGTCCACATTGAAGGTGTAATCCCAGCCTTTGACATAGGACAAAATGGTATCGTGCTTGCGGTTGAAAGCGCGGCGGATCGGCGAAGGTCCGTGATACGCCCAGACGATCTCGTTAAGCAGGTTTTCCGCACCGAATATTTCATCGAGCAGGAGGCGCGCGTATGCATTCGCGTGCCAATCGAGGTGGAGATAAAGCGTCCCGTTTGGCGTGAGCAGGTGATACATCCACAGAAGCCGCCGATGGAGAAAATCAAGGTACGAATCGAGATCGTTCCAGTTGTCGTGGTAGCCCTCGGCAAGCTGCCACTTGTCGGGCTTGCGTGAATCCTCCCCACGGCCGATGCGCGCGCTGTATTTTCGATTCGTGAAAAATGGGGGATCGGCATAGATCAGATTGATCCGCCTTTCGTACTCCGGCAGTAACGCCGTCATGACAGACAGATTGTCCCCCAGTATCAAACGATTCCCGGGCTGGGTATTGGGGTGGCCGTATCCGTTTGGGTAGAGGACGGAATCTTCGATAAGGGTGGCAGGCTCGACCTGAGTCAGATCCGAAGGCTCGGTCTTCGAGAGATGCTTCCCCGTCCAATGGATTGAAGGCATATGGGTTTAATAATGTATCCGCACGGACGTGCCATAACCGCGGTTGAACGTCCTGCCGGGCTGGTGCGCGGGAAGCGCCCAGAGGAAAAGCCACTTCGCCTCCTCGGTGCGCATGTTGATGCAACCGCGGCTCATGGGAACGCCGAAATTCTCATGCCAGTAGGTGCCATGGAAGGCGTGACCCTGCAACGTGAAAAACAACGTCCACGGCACACCGGGCAGTTCGTAATCGTCGAAATCGGCAAACAGGTTGCCGTTGCCCATGTGTTTGGCGGGCATCTTATCGAGGATGCGGAATTCGCCTTCCGGTGTCTTGGTGGAAAGCCCATTCGCGTCGCGCGGGCCGTTCGGCAGTCCGGTGGCGACGCTCGTTTTCATGACAATGGCGTCATTCTCATACGCTGTGAGCGTCTGGGTGGTCAGGTTGACTTCGATGCGTTTTCTCTCCAGCGGGACTTCGGGGCTGATGGGAGCCAGGTCTTCGAGCGGAATGGGACGAAGGTGCAGGGGATTGGCGTGATAAGGGAAACCGGTCAGGTCGTCGTAGATGCGATACCAGGGATCGCCAAAGGGACCTGTTTCTACGGCTTCGATCCAGTGCACGGAGCTATAATACAGGCGAAAGCCAAGTTGCTGCCAATTGTAGATTTTTGTGTAACGCCAGGGCTGGGTGAATGGGACGGTCACCTCTGCAAGCCTGCGGGTCCCCTCTTCAAGCGACGGCAGGGTCTGGTTGAAGAGCATCTTCACTCTCTGCAATCGGGCGCGGTGGACAAACCCGCCCCATACGCGATACCAGACCGGGTTATGCGCGGGATTCGCCGCGGTCACCTCGCCATAGATGCGCAGTAACTCATCCCGATACCAGGTGGAGACGATCCGACTCTCATCGTTCGGCTGGCTGTACACGCTGATGGAATTGGTCGCCACGCGCACGAGGGAGCTGTCGTCGAAATACAACTGGTCCTTCAGGGACGGGGTGAATGCCAGCGCCCCAAGGCTCAAGCCGCCCAATTTTAGAAAGTCTCGCCGGGATAATTTTGTCATTGTGAATGAATTTTAATCGAAAACCCCCGGACTGATAAAACTCTCATCGAATTTTATGATTCCGCCGTCAACACAACCGCCCTCCGTGGCGGAGGGCGGTTGATAACGGGATCAATTGCAGATTCAGGATTGAACCGGTTCTGCAAGCATGTCCTTGAGCAGATAGTCTTCCAGCGCCATTGTATGAGCGCAGCGTTTGTGCGTAAGAAAGAATTCACAGTCACACTGGAAGACGCCGTGGTCGAAGGTGACGTGATGATCGTTGTTGTCGCCGCGGAAGGTCAGTTCGAATTTGTTGAAGCGGAAGCGTTTCGGGTCTTCGGAGTAGCGCTTTGCCTTTTCACGTTTGCCAATCAAGCCATAGTCCATTTTGGTTTCTCCTTTTGTTGAAGATAAACAAAAAGGCACGCAATCAGGCGCGTGCCGTGGTCACCAGAAACAGGTTATGTAAGCATCTGCTCGCATGCTGTCAGTATAGCCTCATTCGCCGCGCGAGTCAACAGGAAATCAACGCACCGTATGGGAATCGTAAGGCACTCGTTGGCGCGCGGGCGGCGTTTTCCAAGGGAACGCCATTCACCCTGCTCTGTCCTGCTCCTCCAAATCCGTGAGCAGCAGGTCCAGCGCGCTGACGGAGATGAACAACTCGCGCAATGAAATGCCGAGCGAAACGATCATCAGGGTCAATGCAATGGCAAAACTCCACTGCCCGGCTGTGATCCAGCCCGCGAACAGGGCAAACATGCTGACCACGCACATCAACAGGCTCAGCACCCCGAAGATCTGCATATTGCGGATGAGGTGCGTGCGATACCGCAAATTGGCGATCTGCCCAAGCAGGTTTTCGCTTTGTTTCTCCTTGTAGCGGTCGTGCAAATTGCGGATGATGGTGGCAATCGTCAAAAAGCGATTGGTGTACGCCAGCAACAGCAAAGACACCGTTGGGAACAACAGGGCGGGGGTCGTTAGGTTGAATTCCATCACACAATGCCAAACGCCGCATGGTTCGGGTTCAACAACACCATCGGCACGCGCAATGCAGACATCTGCGGCAGGTAGGGATTCGTGATCTCCGCGTCGTACAGGGACATCCAGGCGACCCGCGCCACCTCGAGACTGGTGCCAAGTTCCGTCTGGGTCGAGATGCGGATCTTTCCCTTCATCCAAAACGAACCAACCCGCGCGTCCACATCCTGCATCATGCGGTTGGCTTCCTCGGGATCGTAATCCAAAGGCTCATCGGCCGGAGGCAATAAGTGGAAACCGATCACCTGCGAAGTGGGAAAGTAAATTTCAGGCAGCGACAACGGTTTCACGGGCGTCCCGGCGAAGATCAGCATCTGCGGTTTGAGGATGTGCATGTACTTTGGGACGCCATCCGTTCGCAGCCAGATGTTGACACGCAGAACGCTCTGCTTCGTCACCACCTCGCCTCGCACCACAGTGTCCTGGGTGTAGAGCATTACAGGAGTTGTCTTTTCGTCGGGTCTCAAAATGTACATGGCGCCTCCACACATATTATACACTTGCCGCGTCGGTGATATCCCGTTTATACTTCAGTCCGCCATTCAGGCAAGAGATCAAGACAGGGCATACACTCAATGCATAACAAACGCTGGAACATCTCACCTCCAATTACTCCGCAAGCCGCAGAGTCGCTTTCTGTATTTCATCCCGTTCTGAGGCAGATCCTGTTCAATCGAGGCATCGGCACTGCGTCGGATGCGGATGCGTTTCTCAACGCCAGACCGAATTCGGACACCGATCCATTCCAACTCACCGGCATGGATGCCGCCATCGAACGGATTCGATTTGCGCTCGCGCATCACGAGCCCATTGCGATCTATGGTGATTACGATGTGGACGGTGTAACAGCCACCGCGCTGCTCGTTCAGGCTCTGGAAGGATTCGGCGCGAATGTGCGCGGCTACATTCCGAACCGATTCGACGAAGGGTATGGCCTCAACAAGGACGCGCTCGATGCGCTAAAAGATTCCGGGGTCAAATTGGTGATCACGGTGGATTGCGGAATCCGTTCGCCGGACGAAGCGCGTCACGCGCAAACCATCGGGCTGGACCTCGTTATCAGCGACCACCACCACCCCGACGGCTCCAACCTCCCCCCCGCCCTGGCGGTCATCAACCCGAAGCAGCAAGGTGATCCCTACCCGGACAAGGATCTGGCTGGAGTTGGGATCGCGTTCAAAATCGCGCAGTCGTTGGCGATCTCTGTCAAAAGTCAAACGTCGAAGGTCGAACTCAACGATCTGCTTGACCTGGTCGCATTGGGAACAGTAGCCGACCTTGCCCCGCTTGTTGGAGAAAACCGCTCACTGGTCAGAAAAGGGATCAGGCAGATCCGCGAGACAAAGCGGCAGGGACTTTTCTCGCTGGCTGGCGTGGCGCAAATGGACATAAAGAAGGTCAACGCAGGCAGTATCGGTTTTATGCTGGGTCCACGATTGAACGCATCGGGCAGGCTTGAATCAGCGCTGGCATCGCTTGAATTGCTGACGACAACGGATTTCATGCGCGCCGGTCAACTCGCGCAACAACTCGATTCGCAAAACCGACAGCGGCAGGGCTTGACCAAGTCCATGCAGGAGCAGGCTGAAGCGATTGCGATGAGCGAAGATCCGCATGCATATTTGCTTTTCGCCGCGCACGAGGAGTTCAATCCCGGCGTGGTTGGGCTGGCGGCTTCGCGATTGACAGAGACGTATTACCGTCCTGCGGTCGTCGCGGCGAAAGGCGCGGAGGAGACGCGCGGCTCGTGCCGCTCCATCCCTGAGTTCCACATCACCGACGCGCTCGATCAATGCAGGGATCTGCTCGTCCGTCACGGAGGTCATGCCGCCGCGGCGGGTTTCACGGTGAGGAATGAGTATCTGCCGGAGTTCGTGACGCGGTTGAAAACCATCGCAAAGGAAAAACTCGAGGAGAAAGACCTGCGTCAAACCTTGTCGGCGGATATGGTAGTTCCGCTCTCGCAGTTGAATTTCGAGGTGTTGAAACACCTTGCTTATCTGGAACCCACCGGTTATGGCAATCCCGGCGCGGTCTTTGTCTCGCGGGATGTCAAGGTCAAGGCATCGCGCGTCGTCGGCGCGGAGGGTAAACATCTCAAATTGACGCTCGAAGATGAACGCGGCGCGGTGTTCGACTCCATCGGCTTCCGCATGGGACAGTTGCACTCCACGCTTCCCGCGCGCCTGGATCTGTTGTACACGCTCGAAGCCAACGAATGGAACGGGCGGACGACTTTGCAGTTGAACCTGAAGGATGTCAAAGCGGCGGGAGCGCCGGATTAATCGAGCAAACGTCCCGAAGGTTTTTCGCAGAAGACATTGGATCGGTCAAGCCTTCGGGACGGTGATTGGACGAGTGGTCAGGAAGCCTTCAATTCCTCTTCACGCTCGGGGATGGTAAAGCGCGTGATGGTGGTGTGGTCCACGAGCCGGTTGAAGTTGCGGTTGAGCCAGACTGAAAGAGTCCATCCCCACGGAAGGATCCACATGGCGCGCGGGGAATGAACCAGTTTTACGACTGCCTCCCCAACCTGTTCCGCAGTCAGTCGAAGCGTTTTTGGGGTGGTCGCGCCCGTTTTGCGTTTGATGCCGGCGTGTTGTTGGAATTCTGTCGTCACGCCGCCGGGATAGATCATCGAAACGTCAATCCCCCACGGCTTGACCTCGCGCCGCAACGCTTCCGAAAATCCGTGCACAGCATGTTTGCATGCGGCATAGACGGTATAGGTCGGTGTGGCGACAAGTCCCGCCATCGAACACATGTTGATAATGTGGCCGGATCGCTGCCTGATCATGATGGGCAGCGCCTGACGCGTCGTCTGGATCACGCCCAGCACGTTGACATCGAACTGCGCCTGGATGTCTTTTATGGGATCGAGATGTTCCAGCCAGTTCAACCGCCCAAAGCCCGCATTGTTGACCAATACG
This sequence comes from uncultured Anaerolinea sp., assembly GCA_964419035.1. Taxonomy (GTDB): domain Bacteria; phylum Chloroflexota; class Anaerolineae; order Anaerolineales; family Villigracilaceae; genus Defluviilinea. Next base: position 7,156 of record CAYQOF010000074.1, read on the forward strand.
TCAATCCTGCCAAATCTTTCGAGCGCCTGCTTTATCAGGGATTGGATGTCTTCGAGTTTGGAAAGGTCGGCTTGCACAGCCAAAGTCTCCGCGCCGGCATTCATCGCGGCGATCTCCCGTGCCAGCGATTCGAGGCGATCTATTCGGCGCGCGGCGAGGACGATCTTCGCGCCCTCCCTGCCGAATTGACGAGCCGTCGCTTCGCCGATCCCCGATGAAGCGCCGGTGACAATGACGACTTTACCTCTAATGTCCATGTCATTCTCCTCTTTGCTCATGTCATTGCGACCCCGCGTCGCGGGGATTGCTTCGCGCAAAACGCTCGCAATGACATTTGACCACGGACCCTCAGTGGGGCTGGTAGTCGCAATAATCGTTGTTCGTAAGGCGATATGGAAAAACCTCAGGACGGTCTGTAAGCCGCACACCGCCCCCTTTACGGGGGTTCTGTCCTGCGAACGATATGGAAAAACCTCAGGACGGTCTGTAAGCCGCATTCTGTCCATGACGCCGGGTTTCGATACGAGCGGAAAATCACCGCTCTACTCAACCACGGCGCCACTGGGCGATCATCTCTCTGGGCGGCGCGTCGCCGCGCCGCTCGATGCGACCTACCCGGGACTGGCTCTCTCATCGCATGAGAGGGCACGTATGAAGACGAGCCGTCTCCCGCCATCCGCAGATGACTTCGTCCCTGCTTGGTCTTGCTCCCGGCGGGGGTTACCTGGCCATCCGCATTACTGCAGATGCCGGTGGTCTTTTACACCACCTTTTCACCATCACCCCCTCACCCCTGCGCCCCTCTCCCATCGGGAGAGGGGATGGGGGTGAGGGTGGCTGTTTGTTTCTGTGGCCCTTATCCGGCAGGTTATCTCCTCTCGGAGGATTCCCCGCCCCGGGTGCTATCCGACGCCGTGCTCTATGGAGTGCGGACTTTCCTCGACCCCGACAACGCAGGACCGCGATCGCCCGACCGACCTGAGGCAATATCATCATACACGCAAGGAAACCGGGCGTCAACGGTTGACCCCGTCAATTAACACAATTCCAATCGAAGCGACCATCGCCTTTTATTCCCGAATTCTCTTCAACAGGAGATTGCTTCGGCAAAATTGCTTCGCAATGACATTATGTACGAGAGGGAATTTGGAAAGTCCATTGGAGAAATCGTTAAAAGACATTAAAATAGCGGGAGAATTTTTCACTTCCAATCACGGAGTCCATGTTGAGCCACTGGCAAGGGAAATACGTCATCGGTCTGACCGGAAATATCGCAACGGGAAAAAGCGTGGTGCGGCGCATGTTGGAGCACCTTGGCGCGTACACCATTGACGCCGACGCGCTGGCGCACCGCGTCATCTCGAAGGGCGCGCCGGGTTATCAGCCTGTCCTGGATATGTTCGGCGCCTGGCTGCTCGACAAGGACGGACAGATCAACCGCGGCAAACTGGGGCGCATCGTCTTTTCCGACCCGCAGGCGCTCGCGGGACTCGAAGCGATCATCCATCCCTTCGTCGGGCAGGCGATTGACCTTCTCATCCAGCGCGCCAGCCAGAACGTCGTCGTGATCGAAGCGATCAAACTCCTCGAGTCGAAACTGCGCGGACAGTGCGACAGCATCTGGGTGACGGACGCCGTGCAGGATGTCCGCATTGAAAGACTTGTCCGCAAGCGCGGGCTGAGCCGCGCGGAAGCATTACAACGCATCCACGCGCAATCGGCGCAGCAGGCAAAACTCGACGCCGCGGACGCGGTCATCACAAACAACGGATCGTATGATGATCTATGGAAACAGGTCACTGAAGCGTGGAAGCGCGTCCTGCCGACCGAGGAGGCTGGTCCGCCCACTGAAGTTCCATCCACGCCCGAGGCGGGATCGTTCTACCTGCAGCGCGGCAAACCGCGCGACTCGCAAAAGATCGCCGAGTTATTGACCCGCCTGAGCAGGGGCAGGCGCACCTTCAACAAAGACCAGGTGATGGAAGCCTTCGGCGAGAAAGCCTTCCTTCTTCTTTCGCAGGGCAGGGAACTGGTCGGCATAGCGGGCTGGCAGGTGGAGAACCTCGTGGCGCGCACCACCGACCTTTTCCTCGACCCCAAAGCCCCGGCGGATAAAGCCCTGCCGCTCCTCATGGCGGAGGTGGAACGCGCCTCGAGTGACCTGCAATGCGAAGCGTCGCTCGTCTTCCCGCCCATGGAACTGGTCGGACTCGATGCGGTATGGAAGCAGACCGGTTATGAGCGCCGTTCTCCCGATGCGCTGGGCGTGCAAGCCTGGACGGACGCCGCATACGAATCCATGCCAAAAGGTTCTGCGCTGTTCTTCAAACAACTCCGCGCGGACCGCGTATTGCGACCAATTTAGTCCTCCAACAAGATTAAGTTGGATGGCGATCTACGCTGAAACATCGAACAACTCACCCTTCAGTTTTAGGTTGTCCGAGTACCAGTGGGAACGTCGGAGCCAGCTTCAACGTCTTAATTTCACGGGGCGGCGAGTTGTTCG
>CAYQOF010000074.1:9761-12153 GCA_964419035.1 uncultured Anaerolinea sp.
GGGAACGTCGGAGCCAGCTTCAACGTCTTAATTTCACGGGGCGGCGAGTTGTTCGGAACGGCGGCTGGATTAAGGACTTCCGGGTTCCGAGGTACTCATCACAAATTCAGCCTGCCGGGCTATACTGACTGACGCATTCTCTCATGGCGAATTTCCTCAATAACGTCCTCTTCATCTTCGAAAGACTCAACTGGCTGAGCGTTCTCGACATCCTGCTTGTCACCTTGATCTTCTTTGCAGTCCTATATTCCTTGAGGGATACCCAGGCAATGGTCCTGCTGCGCGGCGTGATCTTTTTGGTCGTTGCGCTTGTCCTGCTGACCACGCTCGTCGAACTCCCTGCTTTTTCCTGGCTCGTCCAAAATTCACTGCCCGCCCTGCTGATTTCCATCCCGGTCATCTTCGCCCCGGAGATCCGCCGCGCCCTCGAACGATTGGGCAGGGCAGGGACGGTCAACATCCTGCCCACAGCCATTCATCCCCCGGAAGTGGATATGCAGAAGGTCATCCATGCCATTGTGGAAGCCGCAGCGCGCCTCTCCGCCCGCCAGCACGGCGCGTTGATCGTCATCCAAAGACGGGACAGCCTCGAACAATACATCGAGACCGGTGTGCAAATGCGTGCGCACGTCACGCCCGAACTATTGTTGCAGATCTTCTACCCCGACACGCCGTTGCATGACGGGGCGGTCATCATTGCCGACGGGCGCGTCGTCGCCGCGGCGTGCGTCATGCCGTTATCTGCAAGCGGAGTCCTCAACCGCACGCCGGAGCGTCAGATGGGGCTTCGACACCGCGCCGCTTTGGGCGTGTCCGAGGTCAGCGACGCGGTGTCCGTTGTCGTCTCGGAACAGAGCGGCGCGATCTCCATCTCGCACGCCGGGCGGATGATCCGCCGCGTTGACCCCGAACGACTCGAAAACATCCTCACCGCCTTCTTCCGCCCCGGCACCATCACACCGCAGGGAATCTGGCTCAAACGATTCTTCCCGTATCTATTTCAGCGAAAGGATGAGTAGGGGCGGGATCATCCCGCCCCTCATGAGGACAGGATGACCCTGTCCCCTGACAGTACCCGACATGCGCTGGTTTGCCAAAAACATACGCACGCTCCTGCTCGCCCTCGTGCTTGGCGTTTCGGTCTGGATCTCCGCGGTCACTTCAGCGGACCCGGATGAAGTGCGTCCGTACCCAAACAGGATTCCGCTCGAGGTCGTCGGGCAGGACCCGTCCCTCATTATCACGAGCGGAGTGCCGCCCTCCATCGAGGTCTCATTGCGCGCGCCGCGTTCGGTCTGGGAGCAGTTGACCGCGCTCGAACGATCCGTGCAGGCAACCCTGGATTTGACCGGACTCAGCGCGGGCGAACATGTCGTGGACATCCAGATTCGCTTCCTCGTCCGCCCGGTGCAGATCGTTCTCGCGAACCCCGCATCTGTTACCGTTGACCTGGAACCGATCGCCACCCGACCCCTGCCCATCGAACTTTCGCTGGTGGGGGAGCCTGCCCTTGGCTTTCAGGCGGGCGATGTGACCCTCGATCCGGCTGAAGTCATGATCTCGGGACCCGAGTCGATCGTAAGGCGGGCGGCGCAGGCGCGCGTCCGTGTCAGCCTGGATGGTGCGCGGGAAAACATAGACCAGGCTATGAACGTCCAGATCGTGGATGAGGCGGGCAATCTGCTGAACGGACTCACCCTCACGCCCGCCTCCATACGCGCCACCGTGCCAATCAGCCTGCTGGGAGGGTTCCGTGATGTGGCGGTCAAGGTCGTTGTCACGGGCCAGATCGCGGCTGGCTATCGGCTCGAAAACATATCGGTTTTCCCTCCCATCGTCACGGTATTTGCCTCCGATCCTGAACTGGTGAACGCACTGCCCGGCGTCGTTGAAACCCAGCCTCTCGATTTAGAGGGCGCCAGGGATGATATCAGCATACGGCTTTCGCTCGCGCTTCCTGAAGATATAACGATCGTTGGCGCCGCGCAGACCGTGCAGGTGACGGTCGGCATCTCTCCCATTCAGACCAGCCTGACGCTTTTGAACCAGCCCATCAATGTGATCGGGTTATCCGAGGGGCTTGCCGCGCAGGTCTTCCCGCAAGCCGTGGATGTGATCATTTCCGGTCCCCTGCCTGAACTGGATGTGTTGACCCCGCAGGATGTGATCGTCACGGTGGATGTGACCGGACTGGGGCGCGGCACCTATCAATTGAATCCCAAAGTGGAGGTGCTGGCGGATAATGTGCTGGTGGAATCGATCCTGCCGGGAACGATCGAGGTGGTCATCGCCACGCCGCCCACGCCGACACCCACACCGAGACCCACGCCGAGGCCGTAGTTGCGCATGTTACATGCTGCGTGTGCGTAATTCATCAATCGTTAATCGTCAA
>CAYQOF010000075.1:0-12127 GCA_964419035.1 uncultured Anaerolinea sp.
TATGAACTACAACAACGCACTCTCTTATTCTTCCCAATGGCTTGACATCATCAAGCAGGAACATTTCCCTGAGCAGGAACAAGCCAAATGGATTATCGAGGAATCGAAAAACAATTTCGCCGAGCATTTCAATCGCGGCTGGCTGGAATATCGCAAATCTGTGACCGAAGCAGGCGATTGGGCTTCGGTCGAATGGTCGGGTAAAGGCTCGACGTTCACTGACGTGATGGGGCGAAAATACATTGACTGGCTCGGCGGCTTCGGCATGATGGATCTGGGCTGGTGTCACCCCGAAGTGGTCGAGGCGGTCATCGCTCAAGTAAAACGCAGTCCCATGCCCTCGCAGGAGTTGATTGACTCATTGCGCGGCGTGCTGGCGAAACTCATGGCGGAGATCACGCCGGGCGATTTGAAATATTCGTGGTTCGCGGCAAGCGGCACCGAAGCAATCGAGGCTTCCATCAAGATAGCCAAACTTTACACGGGCAAATCCGCGTTCATCGTCGCGCTCAAGGGTTTTCACGGTAAGACAATGGGATCGCTCTCCATGATGGGCAAGGCGGATTATCGTCAGCCGCTCGGTATGTTGTATGGCGGGCAGGTTTATCACGTCCCGTTTGGCGATGCGGATGCGCTCGAAGAGCAACTCGAAATCTGCGATAAGGTTGGCATTGGAGTCGCGGGTGTTTTATTCGAGCCGATTCAGGGCGAAGCGGGCGCGATCGTCCCGCCCGATGATTTCTGGTCCCGCGCCCGCGCCGCGACGAAGAAGTATGGTGTTCTTCTCATTGCGGATGAAGTGCAGACGGGCATGGGGCGCACAGGAAAACTGTGGGGCGTGGATCATTGGGATGTCGCGCCTGACATCATCGCCACCGCCAAATCCCTCGGCGGAGGCGTGATGCCCGTCAGCGCGGTGACTACGACCGAAGAGATCTTCAAGCCGATGATGTACCCGAATCCGTTCATGCACACGACGACGACCGGTGGAGGCGCGTTAGCCTGCGCCGCGGCGATTGCCGCGATCAATGTCACGCTTCGGTACCGACTTTGGGAGGGCGCGGCGGCGAAGGGCGGTTACCTCATCGAAAAGGTGCGCGAACTTGCGGAGGAGTTCCCGCAGTTGTACGAAAAAGTAACCGGCAGAGGTCTGTTGATCGGTCAGCATTTCCGCACATCCGAACTTGGTTATAAAGTCGCCGCGGAGTTGTTCAAGCGCGGCGTGCTTGTTTCAGGAACGCTGACCAGCGCGCAGACCATCCGCATCGAGCCGCCGCTCGTCATCACGCAGGAAGAGATTGACGAAGGCTTGAACCGTTTGGGAGATGCGGTTGGAATTGTGGCGAAAACTTTATGATGTCATTGCGAGACGCCGTTGGTCGAGTAGCGCGAGGCATGTATCGAGACCAACGGCGTCACGAAGCAACACCGCACCTGTGGTGGGTGCAGGTGTCTCCTCGTCGTGGAGGAGACTGCTTCGTCCCTCGCAGTGACATGAAATACCAGTAAAATAATCCCTATTCCGCTGCGAGGAGAAGAGCGATGGCAAATGGCTTTGCGGTCGAAATGCAGGATGTGCTGAAACAATTCATCACGCCGGAAGGAGGCATCCTTTCGGCTGTGGACCACGTCACCATGCAGATCAAGGATGGGGAATTCTTCTCGCTGCTGGGTCCATCGGGATGCGGCAAGACAACCTCCCTGCGCATGATCGCCGGGTTCGAACTGCCGACCTCAGGGAAGATATTGATCCGCGGCAGGGAAATGAGTCAGGTGCCGGCTCACCTGCGCCCGGTCAACACGGTCTTCCAGCAGTACGCGCTTTTTCCGCACATGACCGTTGAACAGAATATCGGCTTCGGTCTGGAGATGAAGAGCGTGCCGCGCGCCGAACGCTCCCGGCGGGTTTCAGAGGCGCTCGAGATGGTGCGCCTGCCCGGCATGGAGATGCGCCGCACAAAACAACTCTCCGGCGGACAACAGCAGCGCATCGCCCTGGCCCGGGCGCTGGTCAACAAACCCGAAGTCCTTCTCCTCGACGAGCCGCTCGGCGCGTTGGATTTGAAACTGCGCAAGGAAATGCAACTGGAGTTGAAGACCCTCCAGCGCGAGGTCGGCATCACTTTCATCTACGTCACGCACGACCAGGAGGAGGCGCTCACCATGTCCGACCGCATCGCGGTCATGAACAAGGGAGTCGCGCTCCAGATCGGAAAACCCGAGGAGATCTATGAACGCCCGGCGGATAAGTTCGTCGCCGATTTCATCGGTGAGACAAATTTCCTCGACGGCGTCGTCAGGGGGCAGAACGGTTCCACGGTCGAGATCGAATTGACCGGAACGGGAGTGGTTCGCGTGGAATCGAGTCGAAAGTTCACCAGCGGTCAGCAGGTATCGGTCGCGGTGCGACCCGAAAAATTGCGTCTGAATTCCGAACTCCGGGATGGAAACAATCTCAAGGGGCGCGTGGAGGATGTCATCTACATCGGAACGGATACCCATTACGGCGTGCGCTTCGCGGGCGGGCAAAAGGCGCGCGTGCGCGAGCAGAACCTCACGCAGGCGCAGAAGGAAATTGCCAGGGTCGGCGAAGAGGTGACGGTATCGTTTACCCGAACCTCCCCCCGCATTCTTACCGATTAGAGGCATTCCCATGTTGAAATTCTTTCGACGCAGTAAAGGATGGCAGTTGTCGGGCTTGATCAGCCCCGGCGCGTTGTGGATCTTCTTCTTCTTCAACCTGCCGCTGTTGATCATGCTCTTCATCAGTTTCGTGGAACGCGGGCGCGCCGGCGGCATCAAGATCCCGCCCGTATACACCATCGAAAATTACCGGTTGTTTTTCGACGCCTGCGCCTCCCAGTTTTCAGGTCCAGATTGCAATCCGTTCCTCTATTTGGGGATCTTCGGTCATTCGGTACGCATCGGTTTGATCGTCACCGTCTTGTGCATCGCTGTGGGGTATCCGCTGGCGTATTTCATGGCAAGGCAGAAGCCGGTCTGGCGCGATGCGTTGATGGTGCTGGTCATGCTCCCGTTCTGGACGAACTTCCTGGTCCGCACGTACGCTCTGAAGTCGGTGCTTGCCACGGAGGGGCTGCTCAATTCGTTCCTGATGAATCTGCACCTGATCAGCCAGCCGTTGAATTTGCTGTTCAATGAGTTCGCGGTCGTGGTGGGATTGATCTACGGCTACCTGCCGTTCGCGGTGCTGCCGATGTATACCTCCATCGAGAAGTTCGATCATTCCCTGATGGAAGCCGCGGCGGACCTGGGCGCATCGCCGCGCAAAGCCTTCCTGCGCGTGATGCTCCCAATGACCCTGCCCGGCGTGGTCGCCGCGCTTGTGCTGGTGTTCGTCCCTGTTGTGGGAGCCTTCATCACGCCCGACATCATGGGCGGCGGGAAGGTGGAGATGATCGGCACGCTCATCAACCGCCAGTTCGGCGTGGCGCGCAACTGGCCCTTCGGCTCGGCGATGTCGCTCATCCTGATGCTGCTCGTCTTGATCGGTGTGATCGTCTATTTCCGCTCCAGCACCGAGGAGACCAGGAGGGGACTATGAGCGCGAAATTCCCTGTCTACCCGCGTCAGCAGGTGCGTCTCACGACGCGCGTCGGCAACTGGCTGTTGGGAACGAACGCCGCGCTGGTCTTTGGATTTCTCTACCTGCCGGTGCTGATCCTGGTCGTTTTTTCGTTCAACGAAACGCGTTCGGTCGCGGTGTTTTCGGGTTTTTCCACCGAGTGGTACACGAAACTGGCTCACAACGCCGAATTGCTCGATGCGGCAAGAAACAGCCTGTTGGTCGGCTTGATCACAACCATCGTCGCGACCATCATTGGCACAATGACCGCTCTTGCCATGGATCGCTATCGCTTTCGTCTCCGCACCGCCTTCGATGCCAACCTGTACCTGCCCATCGTCATCCCTGAGATTGTCATGGGCATCTCCCTGCTGTTGTTCTTCAACCAGGCGCTCTTCCCGTTCCTGCTGACTGCGTTCGGGATCAAAGCCTCGACCGGACTCCATACCATCACCGTCTCGCACATCGCCTTCGATATTCCCTTCGTCTATGTGATCGTGCGCGCTCGTCTCGCGGATTTCGACCGCACACTCGAGGAAGCCGCGGCAGATCTCGGCGCGGACGAATGGCAGACGTTCAAGCGCGTCACCCTGCCCCTGCTCATGCCCGGCATCATCGGCGGCGCGTTGATGGCGTTCACGTTGTCGCTCGACGATTACCTCATCACGGTCTTCACCAAGGGCGTGCGGGAACAGACCATGCCGATTTACATCTACTCGCTCGTGCGCAAGGGCGTCACGCCGGAGATCAATGCGCTTTCATCGGTGTTGCTGGCTGGTTCGATCGGATTGGTCGGGCTTTCGTTGACAGCCCAAAGCGGCGGACCGGTCTACACGCGCGCCATGTCCGTTGGGGCGGGATTGGGGCTTGGTTTGTACGGCTTGGTCAACCTGCCGGCTCTATTTGCGCCGGGCGCGTTTGCCGCGGGCGTCCTGATCCTCCGATTGATCCTGCTGGGAGGCTTTTATTGGGCATGGAGGTCCTTTGGCGGGTACCGCGAAGAACTTGCGGAAACGAACCGCTCCGGGAAAATCCTTGCATGGATCGCCGTCATCCTTACAATGTTCGCCGCATTTCTTTCGGCGTTCCTGCTGTTATCTCGATAATGGAAGGAGGTGATGTCTTCACAGGATCATTTTTCGCAGGACGGTCATTCACGATTGAATGACGTACGATTCGAACTCGATATAAAAGGAAGAACAAGGAGAGAGAATAAATGAAGAAAACGCTGGTTTACATATTCGCGCTTGCGGCGCTCTTGATTTCGGCTTGTGGGGCAGGAGGTCCGCCCACTGCCGCCCCGACTGCGGAGGAGCCGTCGGGCGAAGTTTCCGAGCGCTGCGGCGATAAATCCAAACTCGCCGAGAGCATCTACCTCTACACCTGGGTCGAATACATTGACCCGGCGATCAAGGATCAGTTCAAGGAGGAGTGCGGCGTGGAGGTGATCGAGACCAACTTCGACTCGAACGAAACGCTTCTTGCCACGCTCCAGGCTGGCGGCGCCGACTACGACATCATCGTCCCCTCGGATTATATGGTGCAGATCATGATTGACGAGGGCATGTTGATGGAACTCGACTTCGACGTGATCTTCAACATCGAGAACATGGACGACCTGAACGTCAACCAATACTTCGATCCCGAACAGAAATACACCATGCCGTGGTTCTGGGGCACCTCCGGCTTTGCCGTGGATACCAATGTAGTTACTGAATACACCGATTCCTGGAGCATGATGTTCGACCCGAACTCGCCCTACTGCGGCAGGATCAGCATGTTGGACGATCAACGCGAAACCCTCGGCGCGGCGCTCATGTACCTGGGCTACTCCATCAACGACACCGACCCCGCCCATCTCGAGGAAGCCAAGAACCTGCTCATCGAACAATCCAAATGCGTCAAGGCATACGACAGCCAGACCAATGACGACCTGATCATTTCCGGAGAGACCGTCCTGGGCCACATCTGGACGGGTGACGCCATCCTGGCTGGTCTGCCCGATTACGGCGGGCGCGAGGGCATCCTGTACGTGATCCCCGAGGAGGGCTGCACCATCTGGCAGGACAACATGGCAATCCCGGTCGGCGCGCCGAATCCCTACACCGCCATGGTCTTCATGAACTACACCCAGTTCCCCGAGATCGCCGCGCAGAACGCCGAATTCGTCGGTTACGGCTCGCCGAACGCTGCGGCGAAGGAGTTCATGAGTCCCGAGACGCTTGCGAACGAAGGCATCTACCCGCCGCCCGAAGTGGAAGCCCGCCTGCAATGGATCGAGGATGTTGGCGAAGCGCTTCAACTCTACGACCGCATCTGGACCGAGTTCAAAGCCTCAATTGGAAGTTAGCGATAAAAGCGAATTGGGGGATTGGAGAATTCTCCAATCCCCCAATTCTCTAATCGAATCGCCCGCTTCATTCTTGGCTGTCCTTCGGCTCACGCTCAGGATGAACCTGCTTCCGTTATAAAAATCTTGTCCGCCCCGCGACATGACGGACGGCGGAGCCAATCGAAAGGAGTTTATGCGAGTCCTATTGGTGGGGGTGGGGGGAGTTGGGGAAGCCATTGCCACAATTTCAAGACCACGCGGGTGGATGGAGTTGATGGCCCTGGCGGATTACAACGTCGAGCGCGCAGAGGAGGTGCAGAAAAAACTGGCAGATGCGAGAAGGTTCCCGGTCGAGTTCATTGACGCAGGCAAACAGGACATGATCGAAGGGCTTGCAAAGAAGCATAATGTTGATCTCATCATGAACGCGGTGGACCCGATCTTCAACAAACCCATCTTCGATGCCGCCTGCAGCGCGGGCGTCGCGTACATGGACATGGCAATGACCCTGTCCGAGCCGCATCCCACCGACCCGTACAACAAGGTCGGGGTCAAACTGGGCGATTACCAGTTCGAGAAAGCCGCGGAGTGGGAAAAAAAAGGCCTGCTGGCGCTGGTCGGCATTGGCGTCGAACCCGGCATGGTGGATGTTTTCGCCCGTTATGCCCAGGATCATCTCTTTGACGAAATCGAGGAGATGGGCGTGCGTGACGGAGCCAACCTTGAGATCAATGGCTATGAATTTGCCCCGAACTTCTCGATCTGGACCACCATCGAGGAATGCCTGAATCCGCCCGTTATCTGGGAGAAGGACAAAGGCTGGTTTACCACCGAGCCGTTCTCCGAGCCGGAAGTCTTCGAGTTCCCCGAAGGCATCGGAAAGATCGAAGTGGTCAACGTGGAGCATGAGGAGGTCCTGCTCATGCCGCGCTGGATCAAGACCGGACGCGTCACCTTCAAATACGGGCTTGGCGAACAATTCATCCATGTTTTGAAGATATTGAAAATGCTGGGTTTGGACAACAAGGAAAAGATCAACGTCAAGGGCGTAATGGTCGCGCCGCGCGACGTGGTCGCCGCCTGCCTCCCCGATCCCGCCCATCTGGGCGACAGGATGTCCGGGAAGACGTGCGCGGGTCTGTGGGTGAGGGGAACGAAAGATGGAAAGAGGAAAGAGGCGTACCTGTATCAAGTGGCTGACAATCAGGAGTGCATGACGAAGTGGGGCTGTCAGGCGGTCGTCGCGCAGACGGCGTTCAGCGCGGTCATCGCGATGGAACTGCTCGAACATGGAATATGGAAAGGCAGGGGCGTGCTTGGTCCTGAAGCCTTCGATCCGATCCCGTTCATGGAGAGGATGCCGGAGTATGGATTTCCGTATGGGATGAGGTAAACAAGTACACAAGTAGACAAGTACACACGTAAACAGGGAAACACATGTGTACGTGTCTACGTGTATACCTGTGTACGAGGCTGAGGCGAGATTGATGCTCTCGGAACAAAATCAGGTTTCGGCCAAGAAAGACGCGTGCCCGCGTCCAATTCGGAAAGGTTGTGTTGTCAGCAGTAAGTCGGACTCGTATAATTGAGCAAAACTTTGCGTAGCCGGCACGCCAAAGGCGTCTAATGCGGCGTAAGAGAACGCCTTCCACGCAAAAAAAATAACAAGGAGGTTGCCATGCCAAACGGATATAACGGTAAGATCCTGCACGTGGATTTGACAAAGGGTGAGTTGACGGTCGAGGAGCCGGACGAGGCTTTCTATCGCAAGTATATGGGCGGGAGCGCAATGGGCATGTATTACATCCTGCGCGATATGCCCAAAGGCGCGGACCCCGTCGGTCCTGAAAATGTGTTGACATTGATGACGGGCGTGACGACGGGCGCGGCGATTTCGGGGCAGAGCCGCATCAACGCGAACGCAAAGTCCCCGATCAGCGGCGGCATCGGCGATTCGCAGGGCGGCGGATTTTTCCCCGCCGAGATGAAGTTCGCGGGCATGGATGGAATCGTGGTCAAGGGCAGGTCGTCAAAGCCCGTTTACTTGTGGATCAAGGATGGCGCGTTCGAACTGCGCGACGCCGCGCATTTGATGGGCAGGAAGACGGGGGAAGTGGACGAGATGTTGAAGCAGGAACTTGGCGACACCAAGATCGAAGTGTTGCAGCACGGACCCGCCGCCGAGAAGGGCGTGTTGTTCTCGTCGCTGGTTTCGATGTCCAACCGCAACAACGGGCGCACAGGGATGGGGCTGGTGATGGCTTCGAAGAATCTCAAGGCGGTCGTCGTGCGCGGCTCGAAGAAACCGACTTTGGCGGATTCGAAAGCCTTGGCAGCGTTGAACAAAACGGGTCCCAAGATCCTGCCCGATAACCCGGATATGCCCGGACTTGCGGAAGAGGGAACCGCGACGGTTGTATTGTTCCAAAACACGATCGGATCACTGCCCACGCGCAACTATAACGAAGGTCAATTCGAGTCGTGCGACGACATCAGCGGCGCGCGCATGGTGCAGACCATCTTGAAGGAACGCGATACCTGTTATGCGTGCGTCGTCCGCTGCAAGCGCGTGGTTGAAATAAAGGAAGGCGCGTATCGCGCCGAGCCGAAATACGGCGGTCCCGAATATGAAACGCTCGGCACCTTCGGCTCGTATTGCGGAATCAACAACATGGCGGCGATTGCAGCCGCGAATCAGATGTGCAACGAACACGGCGTGGATACGATCGCCGCCGGCGCGACGATTGCCTTTGCAATGGAATGTTTCGAAAAGGGTGTCATCACCAAAGAGCAGACGAACGGGCTCGAACTCAAATTCGGCGACGCCGACGCCATGCTCAAGGCGCTCGAAATGATGCTTGGCGCGGATGGCGACTTTGGGAGGGCGCTTTCGCAGGGTTCGGAGCGCGCCGCGCAGATGTGGGGCAACGGCGCGGACGAGTACCTCATCACCGTCAAGGGCGCGGAGGCGCCGGCGCACATGCCGCAGGCGAAGCGCAGTCTCGGTTTGATCTATGCGGTCAATCCCTTCGGCGCGGACCACCAATCCTCCGAGCATGATCCGTATTACGAGGAAGGCGTCGCCGACCTCAATCTCGACCGCCTCAAGATGCTCGGTCTTAGCGAACCGCAGCCGGGCTTGAGCCTCACGCCGGAAAAAGTCCGCTTCGCGTATCTCACCGAGGTCTTTTACTCGATGCTCGATTCGGTCGAACTCTGCCAGTTCGTCTTCGGTCCCGCGTGGACGTTGTATGGGCCCGCCGAGACCGTCGAGATGATCTGCTCGGTCACTGGCTGGGATGTCACGGTCGAGGAGCTGATGGCGGTCGGCGCGCGGCGGTTGAATCTGTTCCGTACCTTCAACGCCCGCGAGGGACTCAACCGCAACGCGGATAAACTCCCAAAGAAGTTCTTCAAGCAATTGCAGGGTGCCGGTCCGACGGCGGGCATCGCTCTGACTCACGAGGAGATTGAATCCGCTTTGGATGACTACTACAAATTTGCAGGCTGGACCTCGGACGGCGTGCCGACGCGTGAGACACTGAAGAAGCATGACATCGAGTGGGCGGCGGAATATTTGCCGGCATAGAGACCAGAGACTGGAGATTGAAAAGCCGTAATTGGGGATGAGGCGATAAATGTCTCGTCCCCAATTCTCTTAATCCTCAGTCTCAAGTCTCAAATAACCATTTGCCAATTGCATCGAAAGAAAGCCATGTCAACCAACACCCTCTACGAACAGAATTTCCCTCACATGTCTCCCGCGTGGAGCCGCATCTTCAATTTTGTAGCAGACCGCGCCGAAGGCTCGTATATCTATACAGATGACGGGCGCAAACTGCTCGATTTCACCTGCGGCATCGGCGTGACCAACACCGGTCACTGCCACCCGAAGGTCGTCGAGGCGATCCGCGAGCAGGCGGGGAATTTCATCCACGCGCAGGCGAACATCGTCATCCACAAGCCGATGCTGCAACTCATCGAAGAACTGCGGAAAATCGCGCCGCCTTCGATTGATTCGTTTTTCTTCGTCAACTCCGGCGCGGAGGCGTTGGAAAACTCGGTCAAGATTGCGAAAGCGGCCACAGGCAGACCGAACGTCATCGTATTCAACGGTTCGTTTCATGGACGAACGCACGCCGCGATGTCGTTGACCACCTCCAAGACGATTTACCGCGCGGGATTCGCTCCGCTCATGGCGGGGGTATACGTCGCGCCGTTTCCGTACGCGTATGCGCTGGAGATGACGGAAGAAGAAGCCAGCCAGTATTGTTTGGAGCAACTCGAATATTTGCTCGCCTCGCAAACTGCACCCAAAGAGACTGCCGCGATTCTGATCGAATCCGTATTAGGCGAAGGTGGATACGTTGTGCCACCCACATCGTTCATGAAGGGACTGCGCGAAATCTGCGACAAGCACGGCATCATGCTCATCTTCGACGAAGTCCAATCGGGGTTTGGTCGTACAGGCAAATGGTTCGCGCTCGAACACTTTGACGTGATTCCAGACATCATCACCGCCGCGAAGGGAATCGCCTCGGGTATGCCGCTTTCAGGTGTATTTACCCGAACCGACATAATGAAAAAATTAGATACCGGTTCCATCGGCGGAACATACGGCGGAAACGCGATTGCCTGCGCCGCGGGCGTCGCTACCATCCGCGCGATGCGAAACGAAAAGATGCTGGAGAATGCCACTGAACGCGGCATCCAGTTGATGACTGGTTTGAGAAAACTTCAAGAAGAATATTCGCAAATCGGCGATGTGCGCGGCAAGGGTTTGATGATCGGCACGGAATTTTCGCTAAACGGCAACCGCGCGAAAGAGAAACAAATGGTGAAGGATGTTATTCACTCTGCCGAAGAAAAAGGCATGTTGCTTCTCTCGTGTGGAACCTACGACAACACCCTGCGCTGGATCCCGCCGTTGAATGTGACGAGCGAACAGGTCAATGACGGGTTGAAGATTTTCGGCGAGGCGTTGGAGGCGGTGGTAAAATAATCTCGTTTCATGGAGATTCGCTTTCACCCTCACGCTCTCGTGCGCCTGGAAGAACGCGGCACAACACAGGAAGAAGTTCGCGCGACCGTTGAATTGGGTGAAAAGTTTCCCGCCAAATTTGGAAGGTTTGGGTTTCGCCGTAATTTTCCATTCGATGGACAGTGGCGTGGTCGAACATTTTGACCAAACAGGTTGAAGTTTTCGCTGTCGAGGAATTTCCACAGAATTGGCTGGTTATTACCGTGATTACTCGTTTTTTCTAGGAGAGCCGCCGTGAAGTTTACTTATGATCCGCGATACAACATCGCCTACATCCGCTTTCAGGAAAAAAGCGCAGAAGTGGAGACCATCCGCCTCAGCGACGAAGTGGTCGTTGACATCGCGCCCGATGGCACAATTTACGGTATTGAATTGCTAAACGCCAATGAACAGATTGGGCGCGAGGATGCTGGGGAACTAATTGTCGTCAACGAAGCGACAGGAAAGCGCGCGGAACTTCCGCTTGTGTGAAGGCTCAGTATGGTAATGAACCAGAAAATCTAAATTTTATAGAAAGACCGCCGCTATTGTTCTTCTCTCATGTGGGATGTATGACAGCACTCTGTGCTTGATTCTTCCGTTGAATGTGACCAGC
Organism: uncultured Anaerolinea sp.; assembly: GCA_964419035.1. Taxonomy (GTDB): domain Bacteria; phylum Chloroflexota; class Anaerolineae; order Anaerolineales; family Villigracilaceae; genus Defluviilinea. The sequence continues at coordinate 11,555 of CAYQOF010000075.1, forward strand.
GAACAGGTCAATGACGGGTTGAAGATTTTCGGTGAGGCGTTAAAAGAGACGATAAAATAACCTTGTCGTTGGTGGTTTAGTAGGGCAATGCCTATACTGAAAAACGTCTGTTTCAAATTCCATGCACGCACTCCGAACGGAGTATAATAAGTTTGCACTCGGCTATTCTGGCAGAGAATTCGGAGCAAGAAACATGAAAACAGAAGCGCAGACAGATTTTGTGAAAGCGATTGCCGAGATCGCGGCGTCCATTCCTTTGTTGCGAAGGAAGCAACTTTACGAATACGCGCTCTTTCTCGAATCGCACCCCCTTCCCGCCGAAGAGACGCTCGAAGCGATTGCCGAAGACGAGGCGCACTGGGATCGGCAATTCGCCGTGACAGATGACGATAAGCTCGCTGCGCTGATCGCACCCGTCGAAGCGGAAATCAACAAGGACAAGCCGCAACCGATGTTCGATGACGATGGGAAATTCGTCGAACGCAAATGAAGGCGCAGACGACCAAATCCTTTTGGAAGCATTATTGGGCGTTGCCGCCAGAGATACGTCAAAGGGCACAGCAAGCCTATGCA
>CAYQOF010000076.1:0-12112 GCA_964419035.1 uncultured Anaerolinea sp.
CGTCCCAAGTTGATGATGGGATAGCAAATACATTTCCCTCGCTGGTTTCACCACCCATCGGCACCGCGTTTTGTTGGACACCAGGAACATCCGAGATGCGTTTGCTGATCCCCATCGGGAAGACGGAGTCGTAATACTGATTCTTGCAAATGACAAAGCCGGAGGGCATGGTGTATTTCCTCCGTGAAAAAGACTCACCGCGAAGACCGCCAGGAGCGCGAATCTTTTAATAAGGTTTTCTTTGCGTTCTTCGCGTGCTTGGCGGTTCAAAAACTTATGCGCTGTATTTCTTCCCGAAGGCAATCAACGCCTTCTTGAAGCACTCCGCTGGCAGACGCAAACCACCGCCCGATCCAAAATTCAACCTGGTAAGGTTTTCCCCTGATCCATTTTGGGATGGACCTGCCCTGCGGCACGGATGAAAGACACTTGTCTCCCGTATCCCTGCGCCTATAATGAAGGGTGGAGGGAACATGTCAGATATCAACTTAACCTCAAGTCAACTTGCATTGCGCAACGAAGCGCGGACGTTTGCGCGCGAGGAAGTGCCGCGCCAGTTGTTGCTCGATATGGATGCGGACAAGGTTCGTTATCCGCGCGAGTACGTCCAGAAACTCGCGGCGCATCGTTTGCTCGGATTGCGCTTTCCGCAGGAATGGGGCGGGCGCGGATTGGACTGGTCGCACGAGGTGCTGGCGCTGGAGGAAATCGGCGTGCTGGGGGCAAGTTTGGCGTGTTTGTTCTCCCTGCCTTCGATTGTGGGAGAGGCAATCCATGTCTTCGGTTCGCGCGAACAAAAGGAAAAATATCTCAAGCCGATGCTTGAAGGCAAAATGACTGTCGCCGAGGCATTGACCGAACCGCGCGGCGGGAATCGTTTTTGTTGCAGCGATGACAGCAGTTGCGGTTTGCATGAAGTCTCTCCTTTGAATGATGGGATTGTAGTTGGAGAACGAAAAAGACTCCCCCGCCGCTGGGGGAGTCTTTACTGTCCGAGTGGCTAGTACTCCAACAAGGTTAAGTTGGATGGTAACTGATACGACATATCGGGCGATTCGCCCTACAGTTTTAGGTTGTCCGAGTACTAGTGAAACTGGGCAGACTCTGCGATATGATAGGACTCAACACCCGCATGGCGGCACACCACCGCCCCGTCGCCGGAATAAAACTGCTGAAACGCATCGAAACCCGTCAGACGAGTTCCGCGCCGCGCGACGCCTGACAGATGTAAATTTCAGGATGCAGACCCGTCTCCGCTTCATACCCAGCCGAGAGTTGATCCGCGAACTCCCCAGCCTTTTCCACACTGACAAGATTGACCGTGCAACCGCCGAAGCCCGCCCCCGTGAGACGCGCCCCGTAACACCCCGGCAGGGACTGCGCCACGCGCACCATCACGTCCAATTCAGGGATGGACACCTCGTACAGGTCGCGCAAACTGGCGTGACAGTCATTCAGCAGTCCGCCGAATTGTGCAACGTCGCCTCGTTCGAGCAGGGGGATGGCGCGTTGCGTTCGCCCGATTTCCTCCACCACGTGACGGGCGCGCTTTTGCACGCGCTCCGGTAATTGCGATGCGAATTGATCGAACGTCTCCACGCCAACATCCCTCAATGACTTGACGCCCGGCACATGCGCGCTCAAGATGCGGACAGCCTCTTCGCAATCGGCGCGGCGTTTGTTGTATTCCCCGGATGCCAGTGAACGTCTCATGGTCGTATCCGCAGCGACAATGGCGGCATCGTTGGGCAGGGGCAGAGACTGCCACTCGAGCGAACGACAATCGAGCAGGAGCAGGCGGTTTTCCTCTCCGCACGCGCTGGCGAACTGATCCATGATGCCGGAGTTGACGCCCACGTAATTGTTCTCGGCTTTCTGACCGAGCAGGGCGCGCTCCATGGGCGGGAGGGACCATCCGCCCAGCGTTTGCCATGCCAGCGCGAACGCCATCTCCACCGAGGCGGACGAACTCAAGCCGGATCCCTGCGGGACATTCGATGCATACACTCCGTTCATCAAGGGCGTATTCAATCCCGCTTCGTTCAATGACCACATCACCCCGGCGGGATACAACGCCCAGGTTGGCAGCGGTTTCCCCGCCGCGTCGGTTTTGGCGGGAATCGTTTCCGGCGTAAACGAAACCTCCTCGGACAAATCCACAGCAACCAGCGTGGTCCGACGCGTTCCGCTTGGGGAGAAGGCGAGCCATGTCGCGCGGTCGATCGCGATCGGCAGCACGAATCCGTCGTTGTAATCCACGTGTTCGCCAAGAAGGTTCACTCGCCCCGGCGCGCGGATGAGGTGCGCGGGCTCCTCCCCGAATCTTTCACGAAATCTGGCAACGACAGTTTCACGGATATTCATGGATCGCTCTCTTGTCAGCATCGAGCAATTTGCCCTACAGGTTTGGGTTGTCCGAGTATTATTGATGTAATAACAACGAGCGTTTGGAGGTGAAGTTTATCCCAAAATCGTCCGGGGATGCAAATGCGCATCAGGCATTGATCCAACCCGATCTCAAGATCGCCCCACCCGACTCCCGCCTGCGGGCTGTTCGTTCATTGGGAAAAAGAATGGGGGATTCCACGAAATTGAATGCAAGGAAATTCATGGCGAGACTCGAAACTCGAACACAGATTGGCGTATAATACGAAGCAGGACGAAAGGAAATATGAGTCGGATCGGAACTGTCCTGCAGTTCATGCTCGCCGCAGTGTTGAGCCTCCCGACAGTCGCTTGTGGTTCCCTTCAGACCCCGCCTCGATCCACAACGCCTTCAATGGAGGACGACTTCACCAGGGCGCGGCTGGAGTTGGTCGAAAAAGATATCGAAAGGGCTGGCATCACGAATGAGGATGTCCTGCGTGCCATGCGAACCGTGCCGCGCCATAAGTTCGTACCACCCGAATACCTGAATCAGGCTTACAGGAATCACCCGCTTCCCATCGGGTACGGTCAGACCATTTCACAACCGTTCATCGTGGCTTGGATGACCGAACTTCTCGAACTTAAACCAGGCGAAAAAGTGCTCGAGATCGGCACCGGTTCCGGTTATCAAGCCGCCATCCTTGCCGAATTGGGGTATGTTGAGGTTTACAGCGTCGAGATCGTCCCCGAACTGGCGGAACGCTCGGCGGCGGTGTTGAAGGAACTTGGATACGACGAAGTCAAGGTCAAACAAGGGGATGGTTATTACGGCTGGGCGGCATACGCGCCCTTCGATGCGATCATCGTCACTGCTGCGCCGGATCATCTGCCCGGTCCGCTTGCCGATCAACTGGCTGAGGGCGGAAGCATCGTCATCCCCATCGGTCCGCCGGGCTGGTATCAGAGTCTGTGGAAGTTTGTCAAAGAGAACGGGAATTTGACAGCGTACAATCTCGGCGGCGTGGCGTTCGTGCCGTTCACGGGTCCCGGCGTCGAGGAACATCAGGGCGAGTCGCCAGTACCGTGAGCCATGCGCCCGCGTAACACAACGCGCCGAGTCGCAGCACCCAACTGAAACCGAACGTCAAAGCCAGAAGCGCGGCGAGGATGGATGAGATCACGGACGCCGCGCCGTTCACCGCCCACACCCAGGGAATGCTGTTGCCCTGCGGTTCTCGATTCGCTTCGCCGCCCGGCCGTCTCGCTTCGACAAGATCAGCGCGGCGGCTCAGGACGACGCCCGAGGCTTGATCCTGTTTCATCAAGCGAATCCCCGACGGGAATGGAATTCCCATCAAAAAGCCGAGCGGCGAAAGGACAAGGGCGGTCAGACCAAGCCGGATGGTCAGAGGCAGACCCAGGGTCAAGGCGAAGAGGCGGGAAAGCAGAATGGGTGAGAGAAGCGCGAGGATGACGAGAATTGCCAATGAGATCCGCAAAGGCATTCGGTCGCTAAACCTGCTTCCCAACCCGGAGAAGAAAAGTATGGAGAATAAAACCATGGTGAAGGCGTAGGCGGGATTGCCGAGATAAAGAATGAAGCCCTGGAGCAGGGGAATTTCAACGAGCAGAAAGGCGAAGCCGATGAAGCCAAAGTAAAGCAGGTTGCGGAGGGGAAAGGCGTCTCTTATTGCGTGGCGCGTGGCTGCGTGTTGCGTGATTGCGATGGGCAAAAGGATGAGCGCGGCGGCGAGGAGAATTGCGAGAATGAGCAACGCCACGATGACAAAATACCCCGCGCCGCCGAAGGGCTGCCATGCCCTCCCAAACTCGGCGATGACCTGCGGCGCCTGCGCCCATTTGAAGTAATGCCCGAAGAAGGGATGATCGTCGGTGGGCGGGCGGACGTCGTATTCGTATTCGTTGTAGAATTCCTCGCGGGGATTTGAATTGAGGAGGCTGATGTAGGTTTGGTAGTACTTTGATTCTTGCAGGATGTTGTATTGGTTGGTCTCTTCGGGGCGGACATCCGGCGCATAGTTGAGATCGAAGGCACGTTCGGCGAGGAAGGCGCGAACGGAGGTCAATTCTTCGGGAGTGAACGCGCCGTTCCTGACCAGGAGGGTCGCTGTATTGAAACCGCGAAACGCGACGATCTGCTCATGCGGATCGGCATCGTTCGTTTCCAATGCCGTAACTGCCAGCGCAAAGAGACGCAGGTCTTCACTGGGCGGATCCTGCAACCAGCGCGTGGCAACCAGCAATCCGTTGGGATTCAGATGCGCCAGCGCGTCCGTAAACGATTCGACCGTGTAACGATAATCCTCCGCCAATGTGTATGCGCCCGAACGGACCGGATGAAAGGAGGAAGCCAGAGAGAGAATGATGACATCATATTTTGATTCTGCGCGGCGCAGAAAACTTCTGTCAGATTCGACATGAACCTGCACGCGCGGATGATCGTAAACCGGCGCGGCTCCGACGATTAGCGGATTAATCTCGACAGCAGTGATTTCACCCGAACTCAACTCGAGCGCGGTGAAAATGTCCAAGCCGCCGCGCGGTTCGAGGATCAACGCACTGGCTTCGGGGCGAAGAAGAAACGCAAGGGCGTTGGGCAGATAATGGACGAATGTTGAGTCAGTTGAGAATTGGGACAATTGGAGGATTGGGCTGAGGTCGCCGCCGTCCACCAGCAGACCATCCAATGTGGGGAGCGGTTGCAGATAACGATAACTGAGCCCGGGCAGCGAATGGATCGCATTACTGCGCACCACGTCCACGCGCGAGAAGGCGTTCCACTCGCGATGGATGACCTGCGCGCCGGGATATTGCAGGGCATACGAAAGGCTTTTGTACGGCGAGATGCGGAGTTCGAGAAAAGCGAAAGAAGGGTTACCGCTGAAGCGCAGGGAGAGGTCGAGGAGGGAGAAGAGGAGTAATATGGATGTTACGAGAATTCTTGGTATGTCATTGTGAGGGCGGTTGGTCGAGTAAGCCGAATGATCTTTGAGGCTGTATCGAGACCCCGCCCGAGGCGCTCTCCCGCTTTCAATGGGAGGACTCCTTCGCTCGGTCTCGATACGACGACGATCGAGTAACGTTCTTTGTGTATCCACACCACGCCGCCCACCCTTCGGCAAGCTCAGGGCATCGCTCGACCATCGCTTGCAGCGGCATATCATGCCCGCCAGTGACGCGAGGGCAATGCTGAGAGTCACCATTCCCTCTGCTCCGAGATAGGAAGGGAAAACCAACGCCACTACACAACCCGCCGCCGAGCCAAGCAGGTTGACCGCGTAGGTCGTCCCCACAGATTGCGGAAACGCATTCAACAAAAATCCCAACGCCATGCCGCTGAAGAAGAACGGCGCGGCGAGGGCGACGTAATGCAGGACGAGAATCCAAACTTGACGGCGGTCCCAGGCGATGCTGAAAGAATCGAAGGGCAGGTGGTTGGTCAGCAGGTAGGCGACCAGCATACTGACGCCCATTGCAAATCCCAACTGGCTCAAACGCTTTTTCGGATCTTCCTTTTGAAGCGCGGGGAAGACCGTCAATGCCGTGCCGCTGGCGCCAAACCCCAGCAGGGCAATGCTGACGATCATGAAGGCGAAGTGATAGAACTGCGCCGCCGAGAACAGGCGCGCCAAGTTGATCTCGAACGCCAGCGTGGCGGTCGAGAGGAGGAAAAGCCTCAACAATATGTTGCGCATTTCATTGGATGATCTGTTTGTAAATGCCATTCTGTCATCTCTGCTCACGAGTTTGAGAGATCGCTCGGAAGCCGTCCTCCACAATCAGTTTAGCGCAAATGAGGCTTTGTGGCAAATGGCTGTTGATCCACGCGCAAAACACAAAACGCGGCGCTCACGCGCCGAATCAAGACAAACCGTTGACAAACATCACTTGGCAGTAACGGATTTTCTTGCTACGCTATGAGAAAGGAGAAGCCATGAAACGCTGGAATGGGTGGGGAAATGTGGGTACGGATTATCCCGTGCCGCCCCCCGCTCTCGATTATTTGACGAAACGCCTCGGTTCACTCGCCCCTGTGCCTGATTCCCCCAAAGAGGCTTTGCTCTCCGCTGTGACCAAGCCCCGCCTCCCCGCTCACCCGCTGGTGGATGACTCCGCCGAAACGCGATTGACCCATGCCCGCGGACAGTCCATGCGCGATTGGGTGGAATTGCGTCATGGACGCGTAAACACCTTTCCCGACGGCGTGGCATTCCCTGAAACGGATGAAGATGTACGCGGCTTGTTGAAGTACGCGCGTAACGCGGGCGCGCAGGTCATCCCTTACGGCGGCGGGACGAGCGTGGTCGGTCACATCAACCCATGTTCAGATGACAAACCTGTGCTGACCCTCTCGCTCGAAAAAATGACCCGCCTGCTCGATCTCGATGAGACGAGTCGTCTGGCGACGTTTCAGGCGGGAGTCGCTGGACCGCAACTCGAAGAGCATTTGAAAGCGCGCGGCTATACATTGGGTCACTTCCCGCAATCGTTCGAGTATTCGACGCTGGGCGGCTGGATCGCCACGCGTTCGAGCGGACAGCAGTCCTATCATTATGGAAGAATCGAGCAACTCTTCGCAGGCGGAATTGTCGAGACTCCGCGCGGACGATTGGAGCTGAAACCCGTCCCGGCTTCGGCGGCGGGACCGGACCTGCGCGAGATCCTGCTTGGGTCGGAGGGAAGACTGGGGGTCATTACGCAGGCTCAAGTCCGCGTGAGGCGTGTGCCGGAAGCGGAGTCGTTCTTCGGGGTCTTCTTCCCCTCCTGGGAGCAGGGATCGGACGCGGTGCGGGAGATCGTCCAAAATGAAATCCCGGTTTCGATGCTGCGGTTGAGCAATCCGCTCGAGACCGAAACGACGCTCATCCTTTCGGGCAAGAGTTGGGTGGACATGGCGGAGCGCGGCTTGCGGATGGTCGGTTATGGCGACACGCGTTGTTTGCTGATCTTCGGCGTGACGGGTTCGCGGAGGATGTTCGGGCGGGCTCGGCGGGATGCGTCTGCGATCTGCCGCAAACACGGCGGGCTGGTGGTGGGGACGATCGTCGGGCATACGTGGCAAAAGAGCCGCTTTCTCACGCCGTATCTGCGGAATACGTTGTGGGACTGCGGCGCGGCGATTGACACGCTGGAGACTGCATTGCCGTGGTCGCAGGTTCGGGAGGCGTCGGCGGCGATTCCGCAGTCTATTGTGGAGGCGATGACGAAACACAATGAGCAGGTGCTGGCATTCACACATCTTTCGCACGTCTATCGTGATGGCGCGAGCGTGTACACGACATATCTTTTCAGGCGGACTGCCGATCCCGATGAATTGCTGGCACGCTGGCAGGACATGAAACACGCGGCGAGTTTGGTGATTCAAAAACACGGCGGGACGATCTCGCATCAGCACGGCGTCGGCGTGGATCACGCGCCCTATCTCCCCGCCGAAAAAGGCGCGCTCGGCATGGACGCTCTGCGCGCAGTGATGAAGTCGTTCGACCCGGATGGGATGATGAATCCGGGGAAGTTGATTACGGACTAACCACCGAGTCACGGAGACACAGAGATTTTTAAAATTCTCCGTGTCTCGGTGTCTCCGTGGTGAGAAAAAGATGGAGAACCACATGCAATGGATGCGCGGCTGGCGCGATAAAGTCTGGAGCGAACTCGATCAGCCCTGGGATGTGATCGTCATCGGCGGAGGCATCACCGGCGCGGGGATTTTGCGCCAGGCGACGCACGCTAAATTGAAGACTCTGCTCGTTGAAGCGGACGATTTTGCATCGGGAACGTCCAGCCGTTCCTCGAAGATGGTGCATGGCGGATTGCGCTACTTGAAGAACGCGCAGATCAAGGTCACGCTGGAATCGGTGCGCGAGCGCGAATATCTTTTGAAGCAGGGGCGCGGACTCGTCAACCGACTCGGTTTTTTGTATGCCATCCTCGAAGGCGACAAGATGCCGGGCTGGGTTTTCGGCGCGGGGTTGGCAATTTACGACATCATGGCGGGACAATGGTCGCACCGTTCGTACGACATCGAAGACATGCGCGAGTTGTGTCCGCCGTTGTCCACGTCCGCGCTGCGCGGCGGCTATCGTTACTTCGATGCCAGCGCCGACGACGCGCGTCTCGTTTTGCGGCTCTTGCGCGAATCGGTTGCGGACGGCGGATTTGCCTTGAACTATGCGCGCGTCGACTCGCTCTTGAGAACGCAAAACGGGCAGGTCTGCGGCGTGGTCTTGCGCGATACCTCGGGTGAATTGGAAAGACAAGCCGAAGTGCGCGCGAAAGTCGTCATCAATGCCACAGGCGCATGGGCGGACGAGTTGCGCGGCGATATCCAACAGAAACCGCGCCTGCGTCCGTTGCGCGGAAGTCATCTGGTTTTGCCTTTCCAGCGGCTTCCGCTCACACGCGCGGTCTCGTTCCTGCACCCGCGCGACGGGCGTCCCGTGATGGCGGTTCCGTGGGAGGGATCGGTCATCTTCGGCACAACGGACGTGGATCACAGGACGGACATCCAGACCGACCCGTCCATCAGTTCCTCCGAAGCGGAATATTTGATGGAAGCGCTGCGCTTTGTCTTCCCCGCGCAGGAACTCACCTTCGATGATGTGATGTCCACGTATTCGGGCTTGCGTCCAGTGGTGAATACGGGCAAGGCAGACCCATCGAAGGAATCGCGCGAACACGCCATCTGGGACGAGAACGGATTGCTCACGGTCAGCGGCGGCAAGTTGACCACCTTCCGCATCATGGCGCGCGACGCGCTGCGGGCGGTACGCAAACACATCGGTCACGTCCGCTTCGACCCCGATACGCCCGTGCTTGCGCCTCTGCCGCCCAATGCAGAATCCGCTCTGGCGGAAACGGGATTTCCTCCTTCGCAGCAACTTCGATTACTGGCGCGCTACGGAACTCCCTTCGACACCGCTCAGGGCAGGCGCTCCACACAGATATTTTTGGATGACGCCTGCCGCGGAACGATCCCCAACACGCACTTCCTCTGGGCGGAACTGCGCCACGCCGCGCGCGCCGAAGGCGTGATCCATCTCGATGATTTGCTTTTGCGCCGCGTCCGTGTCGGTCTGCTCGCGCCAAACGGCGGCATGGATTTGCTCCCGCGCATCCGCGCCATCGTCCAGCCTGAATTGTGCTGGGATGATGCAAGATGGGAAAAAGAATCCCGCGAATACGCCGACTTGTGGAAACGCGCTTACGCACTTAATTGATGTTCTCAATCACAAAGGAGACAAAGGTACATAAATGAAACCACCAAGATTCCCTTGGTGTACCTTTGTGACCCTTCGTGGTAAATGGAGTTAGTCATGCCCGAGAATTTACTCGCCATAGACAACGGCACGCAATCCGTCCGCGCACTGTTATTCGACCCGCACGGAAACCTTCTCGCCAAACAGCGCGTCCCCATCGAGCCGTATTACTCCACCGCGCCCGGACTCGCCGAGCAGGATCCCGAGGTCTTTTGGCGCGCGGTCTGCGAAGCCTGTCACGGATTGTGGGCGCAGGGCGTGGACAAATCCTCCATCGCCGCGGTCGCGCTCACCACGCAGCGCAGCACCGTCATCAACGTGGATAAACACGGCAAGCCGCTTCGTCCTGCCATCGTCTGGCTCGACCAGCGCCGCACCGAAGAACTCAAACCGGTCAGCGGATTGTGGGGCGCAGCGTTCGCGGTTGCGGGCGCGTCCGAAACCGTTGCGTATCTCCAGGCTGAGGCGGAGGCAAACTGGATTCGCGCGAACCAGCCTCAGGTCTGGAATGAAACGCACAAGTATCTCTTTTTGTCGGGCTACCTCACATACCGTCTCGTCGGTCAGTTTGTGGATTCGGTCGCGTGTCAGGTCGGATACGTCCCCTTCGATTACAAGGCGCAGACGTGGGCAAAGTGGTGGGATTGGAAATGGCTTGCCGTCCCGATGGATAAACGCCTCCTGCCGGACCTCGTGCCTGCCGCGTCGCCGTTGGGCTTGATCTCCGCTGAAGCCGCTTCTGCCACCGGGCTCCCGCAGGGACTCCCGCTCATCGCCGCCGCCGCCGACAAAGCCACGGAAGTGCTCGGCGCGGGTTGTCTCGAGCCGCACATCGGATGTTTGAGTTACGGCACGACCGCCACGATCAATACCACGCACAAAAAATATATCGAGGTCATTCCGCTTCTGCCGCCGTATCCCGCCGCGGTGCCGGGAGGATACAGTTTCGAGATCCAGATCTATCGCGGCTATTGGATGGTATCGTGGTTCAAACATCAATTCGGCTTGCGCGAACAAAGACTCGCCGATGAAAAAGGCGTCGAACCCGAAGCCCTCTTCGACGAGTTGATCCGCTCCGTCCCGCCCGGCTCGGACGGTTTGGTCTTGCAGCCGTATTGGTCGCCCGGCTTGCGTTTCCCCGGTCCCGAAGCGCGCGGCGCGGTGATCGGCTTCAGCGATGTCCACACGCGCGCGCATCTGTATCGCGCCATTTTGGAGGGACTCGCGTACGCCTTGCGCGAAGGCGCGGAACGGACCGAAAAACGCAGCGGCGTGCGCATCACCGAATTGAGAGTCGCGGGCGGGGGCAGTCAATCCGACGCGGCGCTTCAACTGACCGCGGATGTCTTTGGTCTGCCTGCCTCGCGTCCGCATGTGTACGAGGCTTCCGGTCTCGGCGCGGCGATGGACGCGGCGGTCGGCGCGGGGATTCATCCCGATTTCCCTGCCGCCATCCAGGAAATGACGCGCCTCCGCGACACCTTCGAGCCGGATTCGAAGACTCATGCAAGATATGACGAGCTGTATAACGGCGTGTACAAAAGGATGTACGACCGCTTGAAGCCCCTCTATCACTTCATGGCGCGGACGGTCCAGTGAACCTGAGGAAAAATCCCTCCCCTCGTTGAAAATCACAACGACCGCCAAAAGGAAGTTGTCCGTTCCGGAAAGGGTTCCCATCAATTTCCGTTGTAAAATTGCGCCATCCCATACACGGAGATGGATTCACCATGGAGCAATTCTTCGCAGGCGATTATCCCGGTCCCGCGTTCGAGTTTCTGGGCGCGCCTCACATCGGCGCGCTCGCGTTTTTGTTCCTGCTCAACCTATATCTGATCCGATTCAGATATGCCAGCGACAGAACAAAAGGTGCAATTCGCTGGACTCTGGCGTTGATCCTGTGGGGCAATGAGTTCGCCTGGCATTACTGGAACTACGCGGTCGGCAAATGGACAATCCAGACCATGCTCCCGCTCCACCTGTGCAGTCTGCTCGTGTGGACGGGCGCGCTGATGCTCGTGACGAGGAACTACAGGATTTACGAGTTCATGTACTTCATGGGAATCGGCGGCGCGATCCAGGCATTAGCCACGCCCGATCTTGGCATCTACGGCTTTCCCCATTTCCGCTTCTTTCAGACCTTCCTCTCGCATGGGTTGATCATCACGTCGGCGATCTACATGACGGTTGTCGAGGGATTCCGCCCGACGTGGAAGTCCATCATCCGCGTCGCGGTGTGGATGAACCTGTATGCCCTGATCGTCTATTTCATCAACGACGCCATCGGAAGCAATTACCTGATGATCAACCGCAAGCCAGACCTGCCCAGCCTGCTCGATCTGCTTCCGGACTGGCCCCTTTATATCTTGTACATGGAGGCAATTGGCGTGGTGACGGTGATCCTTTTATACCTGCCCATTGCCTTCACAAACTGGCGGAATAATTATCTCTTGAACCGCGATAATGCC
>CAYQOF010000077.1:0-12072 GCA_964419035.1 uncultured Anaerolinea sp.
GTAAAACCAGAGTTTGTCCAACTGGGCTTTTTCGCTATGCAGGTCGAAATGATTTTGTACAGTCTACTGGCAGGCTTCTTTATGGCGAAATGGCTATTTCGAGCCCCTGTTGCCGCAAAATCATGAAGCTCTCAATCCGCTCTTCCCAAAGCAATTCCAGCCACTCGCCAAGCGATTCGTTGGATTGCTCAACTCGGCGGCTTCCTGGGACGTAAGTCTGACGGAGAACCCGGTATCGTCGTTGTCTGGCGCGGATGGAAAAGGTTACAAGATCTGGCTGCAACTTGGGCTCTAATCGCCGATCATCACGTCCAAGTTGTGGGTAATAGATAGATGTTAAATTACTTTGCAAACGCACCACTAGCCTCCAATCTCCAGTCTCTAATCTCCAATTACTGACCACGCAACGCGCACCACTTATGCTCTACCTCATCCTCGCTCTCTTCCTCCTCGCCCTGTTCTTCTTCTGGCATTCCAACCGTCAGCGCAAAGCCGCGGGTCTGCCGGGCGGGCGAATCATCTACACCGACACGCGCGGCTGGAACAAACTCGAAAAGCCGCTTTTCCATCAGGCGTTGGGGTTAACAGGGAAGCCCGATTACCTGGTGGAACAAAACGGACAAATCATTCCCGTCGAAGTGAAATCAGGTCGCGCGCCCGAAGCGCCGTATGATTCGCATATCTATCAACTGGCTTCGTATTGTTTACTGGTCGAGAAGACGTACGGCAAACGCCCGCCTTATGGAATCATCCATTACGAGACGCGCGATTTTGCGGTGGATTACACCCGCGAATTGGAATCGTCCCTGCTCGACCTGCTTGCCGAAATGAAACGTGATGGGATGAAGAGAGAAGTCCCCCGGTCGCACGATCAGGCGTCCCGTTGTAAAAGATGCGGGTTCAGGGATGTGTGCGATCAGAGTCTTGGGTAAAAGTACACAGGCAGACAAGTACACACGTAAACCTGTCAAACAGCCTGCCCACCTGTGTACCTGTATACTTTATAATAACGCCATGACCGACCCCTTCATCCCCAAACATCCCGTTGTCACGGCTTACCCGAAAATGCCCGAGGCGTTCACGGAAGTGGAAGCCATGTCGTCTTATCTGAAGGAAAAAGGGCTGGACGCGCCGCACGGCTCGATCTACGATGAAGACTTGCGCAGACGGGTGCGGGCAGGGGAGTTCGATGTGCTGGTCGTCGCAGGCGGAGACGGAAGCGTATTACGCGCGGGACATTTGTGCGCGCCGAGCGGGGTTCCCATTCTGGGAGTGAATCTTGGGAGTATCGGTTTCCTCATCCAGGTGGATCGCCACGAGTGGCGCGAGTACTTCGATAAATTGCTCAACGGCGAGTCGTGGATCGAGAACCGCATGATGATCCATGCCGAGCATATCCGCGCGGGTGAGATCGTCGGTTCGTGGGATGCGTTGAACGAAGTCGTGGTCGGGCGCGGACAGACCCTGCGGCCCGTCCGTTTGACCGCGTTCGTGGATGGGCGTCAGTTGACGAGTTACGTTGCCGACGGTTTGATCGCCTCCACCGCCACAGGCTCGACGGCGTACGCGCTCGCGGCGGGAGGTCCGATTTTGCCGCCCGAACTGCGGAACATCCTGCTCGTGCCGATTGCCCCGCATCTCTCCGTGGACCGCGCGGTCGTCCTCTCCGAAGGTTCGACGGTGAGTATTCGTGTGAACAGTGAAAACGCGGTGCTGAGCATTGACGGACAACCCTCCATCATCTTGATGGAGGATGATCGCGTGGACGTGCGCGCCGCAAACGTTACCGCGCAATTCGTCCGCTTTGGAGACCCCGGATATTTCTATAGAAACCTGACCGCGCACATGAACGAAAACTCTTTGGGATTGCCAAGATAGGTTTTGACCACCGACCATGGACGGCAGACCATGGTCCATCGTCAAACGAATTCAAAGTGAAAAATCTGAGACTCTTACAATGACCGAAACGACAACTGAAACCCTTTATTGCTACGTCCATCCAAACCGTGAAACCGCCCTGCGGTGCAACAATTGCAGCCGACCCATTTGCGCGTCGTGCGCGGTCCGCACACCGACGGGTTATCGCTGCAGGGAATGTGTCCGTGAGCGGCGGAAGACTTTCGACACGGCTGAATGGTACGACTATGCCCTGGGTTTTATCGTGGCGGGACTCCTTTCAGGAATTGCGTCCTTCCTCGTCACCTTGATCGGGGGTATCGGATTCTTCGGATGGCTGATCATCTTTTTCGGCGCGCCGACTGCGGCGATGGCGATCGCCGAAGGAGTACGCGCCGCCACGCGTAAACGCCGTTCGCGTCCGTTGTTCATCACGGTTGCGGTTGGCGTTGTGCTTGGCGCGGCGCCGTTCGTTTTGCTTCAGTTGCTCGCCTTCAATGTGTTCGGTATCATCTTTCAAGTGATCTATCTTGTGATCGTCACGCCCGTTGTTTATACGCGGCTTTCTGGAATTCAATTGTTCAGATAGTATCGTCATTGCGAGGAGTGGCGCGGAACGCCACGACGAAGCAATCCCCGTCACAGTGTTGGAGATTGCTTCACCCTGACGGGCTCGCAATGACGGACATGGTTCTTGATTTTTTTTCGACCAATTAATCCAATACTTATGCTAACCGAACTCCACATCCAAAACTTTGCGATCATAGACAAACTCGATTTGCGATTCGGTCCTGGTCTCATCATCCTCACGGGCGAGACGGGCGCGGGCAAATCCATCATCCTCGACGCGGTGGTCATGCTCATCGGCGGCAAGGCGGATACGACTCTCATCCGCGCCGATTCAGACGCCGCGTTCGTCGAGGGTGTGTTCCAACTCAAGGGTCCAGAAAGGGAGGCGGTGCACGAAATCCTGAATCGCGAAGAATTGATGGACGATCCCGATTACGTCGTGCTGATGCGCGAAGTCCGCAGGGAGGGACGAAACGTCGCGCGCGTCAATGGGCGGACGGTCAATGTGGGATTGTTGAAGGAACTGGGCGCGGTACTGGTGGATATTCACGGACAAGCCGAACATCTTTCACTTCTCGATTCACGCGCCCATTTGGGTCTGCTCGACCGTTATGCAGAAGTGGCGCGCCCCCTCAGCGACTACCGTCAAACGTATCACGCGTTGTTGAACCTGCGCCGCGAGTTGAACGAACTGCGAAAAGCGCAGGCGGACGCCGACCGCCGCATGGAACTGCTCACCTATCAGGCGGAGGAGATCGAAGCCGCGCGCCTGAAACCCGGCGAGGACGAGGAGTTGCGCAGGGAACGTGACCGTCTCGCGAATGCCGAGTCGCTGGCGCGGAACGCGCAGGAGGCGCTGGCTGTATTGGACGAAGGCTCGCCCGAAATGCCCGCCGCGACCGATCTGGCGGGACAAGCCGCGCAGGCTTTAGCCGCGCTCGCAAAACTCGACCCGACGCAAAATGAACTCGCAAACCAGGCGGAGATTTTGCTCGAAACGATGTCCGATGTGATTCGCAGTTTGCGGGATTATCTCGAGGAGATCGAATTCAACCCCAAGCGGCTCGATGAGGTGGAGGAGCGGCTCGATCTGATCCATTCGCTCACGCGCAAGTACGGCGGAAGTATCCCTGCCGTGCTTGCCTATGGGGCGGAGGCGCGCAAACAACTCGAAACGATCTCGAACGCAGCGGAACGGATCGAAGAACTCGAAATGCAGGAAGCGAAGTTGCTGGAAAAACTCGCCGGACAGGGCGGTTTGTTGAGCGGGAAGCGCAAGTCTGCCGCGATCGAAATGAGCAAAGGGATCGAATCCGAACTCGACGATCTGCGGATGGCTGAGGCGAGATTCAATGTGGACTTCCAGACCAAGCCCGACCCGAACGGCGCGCCGATCGAAAACGGCTCGCGCGCCGCCTTCGATCAAAACGGATTCGATAAAGTTGAGTTTCTGATCGCGCCGAATCCCGGAGAGGGGCTCAAGCCGCTGGTCAAGATCGCCTCGGGCGGCGAGACGTCGCGTTTGATGCTGGGACTCAAAAACGTGCTGGCTCGCGCAGACGAAGTCCCATCGCTCATTTTCGATGAGATTGATCAGGGTATTGGCGGGCGTGTGGGCATGACCGTGGGACAAAAACTGTGGAACCTCTCGCGGCTGCATCAGGTCTTTTGCGTGACTCACCTCCCGCAACTCGCGGCGTTTGGCGACGAGCATTATCAGGTGCAAAAGATCGTTCACGAAAATCGCACGATCACGCGCGTCGAACGTCTCGAAGGGGAACCGCGCCTGCTCGAACTCTCGCAGATGCTCGGCGAGGTGGGCGAAGGGACGTTGATGTCCGCGCATGAGTTGCTGCAGGTGGCGAGGGGAATGATCAAGGCTTCGAAATAGGAAGCAAAAGTTCAGGCGGCAGTTGAACGGTCGCCTGATAGAAACAAATCCACAAGGGCGGTGTTCCATGAATATACAGAAAGGACAATGCCATGGCATGGGAACGTAAAATCATGCGGACGGTGCGTGTCCGCAACGAGAACAAGGTCGGCACGCTCGCCCGGTTGATGGCGGCGATTTCGAACCTGGGCGCAAGTGTCGGCACCATCGAGTTGATCAACGAGACCGCTCACTCGGTGGTGCGCGATATCACCGTCTACGCCGAGGATGCCCAACACATGGACAAGGTCATCGAGGCGATGCGCGCCAATGAGGGGACGCGCGTCCTCGAGATACGCGATGAAGTGCTGGCGCTGCACCAAAAGGGAAAGATCGCCATCCGTTCGCGCTATCCCATCGATTCCATTGCCACCATGCGGCGCGTCTACACGCCCGGCGTCGCCGAAGTATGCTTGAAGATCGCAGACGACCCGGAACTGGCTCGGCTGTATACGAGCGTCAGTCACATGGTCGCCATCGTCACGGACGGGACGGCGGTGCTGGGGCTGGGAGACATCGGTCCGCTTGCCGCCATGCCGGTGATGGAGGGCAAAGCCATGCTGATGGAAACGCTGGTCGGGCTTTCGGGCATGCCGATCCTGCTGAACACGAAAGACCCCGACCAGATCGTGCAGTCGGTCTCGGTCATCGCGCCGACCTTCGCCGCCATCCAATTGGAGGACATTTCCGCGCCGCGCTGCTTCGAGATCGAGGAACGCCTGCAAGCCATGCTCAACATCCCCGTCATGCACGATGACCAGCACGGCACGGCTGTCGTCAGCCTTGCCGCGTTGACGGTGGCGGCAAAACGCGCAAAGGTGGATATTGGCAAAGCCGTCATCGGGCAGGTCGGTTTGGGCGCGGCGGGCAACGCCATCGGGCGGATGATCATGCGTCTCACCGGCAACGCAGTTTTGGGCGCAGATGTGAACGAGGAGGCAGTCGTGCGGTTCGTCGGCGCGGGCGGCAGAAAGTCCACCTTGAAAGAGATCATGTCCGAGTGCGACATCGTCATCGCCACGACCGGCGTCCCGAATCTCATCCAGCCGGAAATGATCCGCAAGGGACAGATCATCTTCGCCCTTTCCAACCCGAATCCCGAAATTGACCCCGACGCGGCGCTGGCAAATGGCGCGGCGTTCGCCGCGGATGGAAAGTCCGTAAACAACGTTTTGGGCTTCCCCGGCATCCTCCGCGGCGCGGTGGATTCGAACGCGCCGCGCATCACGTATGAGATGTTGATCGCGGCAATGGAAGTGCTTGCAGAAATGACCCCCGCCGGTGAATTGATGCCCAATCCACTGGATAAGAAAGTGCATCAGGCGGTGGCACGCGCGGTTGCAGAGACCGCCATGAAGCAGGGCATTGCCCGCGCCGAATATGTGCCGTACGTGGAGGGGTAGGAGGGTGCATCGCACCTTGCTCAATGAGACGAGCCCGAACGATCCGCTTTTTGCTTATCGTGGAGACCATTCCGCCCGTCTGGTGCGACGCACTTTCAGGGTCAACTAACCGTTTCCCTGATCAGTTCCTTCAACGTCGTTCCCAGGCGTGTGATGCCTTCACGTATCGTATCCGGGCTCGAGTAGGAGAAGTTGATGCGCATCGTGTTCTTCCCCCCGCCGTTCGGATGGAACGCCTCGCCCGGCACGAACGCGACCTTTTTCTCGATGGCGCGTTTGAGCACGTCCGCCGCGTCCATTCCTTCAGGGAGAACGCCCCACAGGAACATTCCGCCTTTCGGCTTGCTCCAGGTCACTCCCGGCGGGAACATCTCTTCCATCATTTCGAACATCACGTCGCGGCGCTCTTTGTATGTGGCACGGATCACTTTGGCATGCTCGTCGAGGAATCCGCCCTTGCCCACTTCAAAAGCGACATATTGGTTGAAGGAGGAGGTATGCAGATCGGCGGCTTGTTTCGCCATCACCAGTTTGCGGATCACTTCCGGCGGGGCGATCACCCACGCCAGGCGTAGACCGGGCGCAAGCAGTTTCGAGAACGTGCTTAAGTAAATGACATTCCCGCTGTAATGCCCTCCGTTCGGACCGCGGTATTCGCTGTCCAATGCCACGACCGAGGGAAGATGCTCCCCTTCGTAGCGCAACTGACCGTACGGGTCGTCCTCGATGATCGGCACGCCGTATTTGTCCGCAATCTCCACCAGTTGCCTGCGCCGCTCGAGGCTGAGGGTCGAGCCGCTTGGGTTTTGGAAATTTGGCAGGACATAAATGAACTTGGGCCCGATCCGAAGCGCTGCTTCCAGTTCATCCACGATCATGCCGTTCTCGTCCGCGCGGACGGGGATGTACTGAGCGCCGTAGGCATTCCATGCCTGCAATGCGCCGAGATAAGTGGGCGACTCGACCACGATGTAATCGCCGCGATTGACAAACAGGCGCCCGATGAAATCCAGAGCCTGCTGTGACCCGGAGGTGATCAGAATGTTTTCCGCCGTCACCTCCACGCTGTAACGGGCGGTGTGACGCGCGATCATTTCGCGCAGCGGGCGGTATCCTTCGGTGGTGCTGTATTGCAAAGCCTGTGGACCGAAATTCTCGAGAACGTAATTACACGCCTCGCGGAACTCCTTTACCGGAAAGACTTCCGGCGCGGGCAAACCGCCCGCAAATGAGATGATATCCGGTTGTTCGGTGAATTTGAGCAGTTCGCGGATGACCGAACTCCCCATTTTCTTCGTGCGATGGGCATAGCGGTACTCCCAGGGTGTCTGCATCATTTTCGCTCCTTGAGTGTTCGCGTGAAGAGCATTCTCCAAGGCGTCATCGGTGGTGGAGAACGCCTTCCACGCGTATAGATAAAAAAGCCTGACAGGTAAGCAGGTACCCGTCAGGCTTGCTGACTCCTTGAAGCAAGGATATCCGGAAGGACTAGAGCCAGATTCCGTATCATGGCTGATTTATATTACCCTATTTTTCGCCTCTGCGCAATTGACAACCGACCCATTCTCCGTATGATTTAGTAAACTGTAAGTTCTCCAGTACAATCATCGAAGGTGTCTTATGAAAAATGACCGCATGGACTCGCTTCTTCCTCGCCTGGCAAAGGAGGAGTATTGCTACCTCACCACAACAGGCCGCGTCACCGGCAAACCGCACAAGATCGAGATCTGGTTTGGGATGCAGGGGAGCACGCTCTATCTCCTCTCCGGTGGCGGGGACAGATCGGACTGGGTGAAAAACCTGCTCAAGGATCCCTCGGTCACTGTGAGGGTCGGAAAACATACTTTCAAAGCGACCGCCCGTCTGGTGAAGGATGAAAAGGAGGAAATGCAGGCGCGCAACCTCCTCGCCGACAAATACAACGAACGCCGGGCAAACGGTTTGCCCAGCAAATGGGCGCGCACCGCGCTGGTGGTGGGGATTGATTTGTAAATACTATTCCCTCTCCCCGCTCACCTTCATCCACGCCTTCTTCAGATTCGACGCGTCCTCTTCCATGATCGGGCTTTCGCAAAGGATGCGCCCCGCACAGCCGAAATCCCTCAACACCTCGAAAAGGAAATTGATCTTCAGGTCGGATTCGCCCAACGCGAGGTGGTTCTTCTCCCCTTTCGGACCGTACTCGATCCCCGAGAGGTGGATGTGGAGATTCTTCAACGCATCCTTCCCCAGCGACGCCTGATACGCTTCGAGCAGCCTTGTCCACTCCTTGACCGTGTTCATCGTCCCATCGCCGGGACGCGCGTGCAGATGCGCAAAATCGAGGCAGGGCTGCACACCCTTGATCGCCCTGCTCATCTCGAGCGTATCCTCCAGCGACCCCAGCATCGCGGACTTGCCCATGGTCTCGGGGCGTAACGTCACCGGGTTCTTTGCCTTGCGGAGTTCATCCGCGCATCCCTTCAAGCGCGGGATGGCAACCTTCAACACCTCGGCAGGGTCGTTCCCGAAATACGAGCCGGGATGGAAGATGACGTCCGTCGCGCCGGCCAGGCTGCCGTAATGCGCCGCGTCCATCAATCTTTTTCGTGACTTGGGCCATTCCTCATCGGTTGCGTTCAGGTTGATGAAATACGGCGCATGCACGCTCAACGCGACCTGATGCTCTTCCGCGGCTTGCTTGATCGCCGCGCAGGTCGCCTCGGTTACGCGCACGGACTGCACCCAGCCCAACTCGAAGGCGGTCAACCCGACGGATCTGCTGAATTCGATCGCCCCCACCGAACCGCCCGGTTTCCTGGGTGTGCCGATCGGCGAACCGACCGTGCCGAATTGAAAAGATAAAGTCATAAAGTCTCCAGTCTCTAGTTTCCAGTCTCCAGTTTCAAACATCAAGTGATCAGTGATCAGTAATCAGTGACGATAACCTCTCCCACAATGGCGGACCGAGGATCAACAACCCGATCAATATCGCAGACAATGCCGCAACCAGCACCGCCGCCGCGCCCACGTCCTTGCCCACCTTCGCAAGCGGATGTTTCTGCGGGCTTGCCAGGTCAACAACCGCTTCGATGGCTGTGTTGAGGAATTCCGCCGCGAAGACCATGGCAGTCGTCAGCACGAGCACAGCCCAATCGCGCGGCGGGAGTCCCAGCCACAAACCCAATACGAAGACAGCCGTCGCGATGATCGAGTGAACCCAGGCATTATGCTGGGTTCTCAACACGTACCACCAGCCGCGAAAGGCATGACCAAACGCGGCAACGCGGGAATAAAAGAATTCTTTGAGAGTCATGTGTTTTTGTAGTGCGCCGCACCCTCACTCCTCACGAACTTGAATGTGACCAAGCCCAAGCGACTCCAATATCTCCGCCTGCGCCTTCCACATGCGGGCTTTCTCGTCTTCCTGTGCATGATCGTGACCGAGCAAATGTAACACGCCGTGCACTGCCAGCAATTGCACTTCCGATTCGAGCGCGTGACCGGCGGATTCCGCCTGGGCTTGCGCGCGCGGGATCGAGACGAGGATGTCGCCGATATAACGCGCGCCCGTTGCCGGGTCCGTTTCGGAGGCGGGGAAGGAGAGCACGTCGGTCGGCGAATTGATTCCGAGGTAGTCCCGGTTCAATTCCTGCAGCCGCGCGTCGTCCGTCAACACGATGGTCAGTTCGGCGTCCGGTGATTCGGATTGATGCGCGAGCGCGGCGCGCGCGGCGCGTTCGAGTAACTCCTTTGAAATGGAAAATTCGGATTCGACGTGGATCATTTCTTGTGCGGCATGGTGATGGCGCTTTGGGATGCCGCTTCCTCCCGCGGATAGGCAATGCGCGGATGATGCGTGCCGCGCAGGATCGTGACGAATGCCTCGGTGATGAGGCTGAGATCGCGCAGGGTCAATTGCGTGTGATCGAGTTGACCCTGTTTCCGCGCCGCCTCGATGGCGGCAAGCACCATCTTGCGGATGGACTCTTCATCCTGCGGACGTTCGGCGCGTGCGCGCGCCTCGGCGCCATCCGCCAGCATGAGCAGGGCGGTCTCGCGTGATTGCGGGGCGGGTCCGGGGTAACGGAATTTTTCGATATCCACCCTGGACGCGTCGCCGCCGGCGGCTTCCACCGCCTGGCTGTATTGATAACGCGTGATCATCGTGCCGTGATGTTCGAGGATGAAATCGTCAATGCGGCGCGGCAGGCGGTGCTTGCGCGCCAACGCCGCCCCATCGGTGACATGCGCAATGATGATCGCCGCGCTTTCCAATGGATCGATATCGTCATGCACGTTGACGCTCCCCTGCGTCTGGTTCTCGATGAAGAAGGATGGATTCAATGACTTGCCCACATCGTGGAAGAGCGCGCCCACACGCGTGAGCAATGCGTCCGCGCCGATCAACTCCGCCGCCTGCTCGGCAAGATTCGCCACCTGCAAACTGTGCTGGTAGGTGCCCGGCGCACTCCGCAGGAGGAATTGCAGCAACGGGAAATCGGGACGCGAGATCTCGATCAGTTGCAACGCGGTGGTGAGACCGATGCTCTGGGCGAGAAAATATTGCAGTAACAACGCGATGCTCGAGGATGCCAGCCCGCAAAAGACCGCCGCGCCGGTCAATTGCAATACGGCGATCCCGTCGGTGGGCGTGAAGGGCAGGCGGAACGCGATCAACATCACAACGCCCACACCCGCCACCACCATGCCCGCCCGGAAAAACGTCCAAACGCGCCGCGCAGAGTCCAGCACGAGAATCCCGACCAGTGATGACAGGAGATAATATGGTGTCAGGTCGAGCGCGTTGGGCAGGTTATACGGCGCGAGCAGGGAGATTGCAATTGTAAAAACGATCCCCGCTTCCGCGCCGAACAACGTGGCGATCAGCAGTCCCGCCGCAGGCAGCGGGTAGGCATACGGCAGGACGGTGCGTTCGGGAATCGTCACCCGCGCGCCGGCGATAAAAACAATGAAAATCAACGCAACGACGACCAGACTGCGCGCCTCGAGCAGGAACGGCAGGCGCCGCCGCGAGAAATACAAGCCCACGTACATGCCCGTCATCAACACCAGCGCGCCCGCGCCGGCGTAATCCTGCCACGGGCTGGCTGTTTCGATCAATCCAAGTTCCTGCAACGTTTCGAGTTGCGCCGGAGTGATGACCTGCCCGCGCAGGACGATGATCTCCCCCGCCTTGTACTCCTCGATGACGGACTGAACCGCTTCGCGCGCGGACCTTTTAGCGGCTTCCGTTAAATCGGCGCTGTACAGGCTGTTGGGCGCGACGAACGCCGTCACGAGTTCCACAACCAGCGCGGCTTGCTCCTCGTTCAATGCCAGGCTGACGAGCGTGGGGACAATGCGTTTCACGGATTCCAGATCCTGTTCGCGGATGGTGCGCCTCATCACCTGCTCGAGCACGCTCAACGATTCCTGCTGGAGCGTATCCCAGCGGGCGGGGGTGAGGGCGAGGATCTTTTCGATGGTCTCCCTTTTGAGGGTGACATCGCCCAGGGAGGCAATATCGGAAATCTTTTGCCCGGCCGCGGCATTCTCGTCCCCTCGCACGATAGTGATGTATTGCAACGCGGCGCGGAGGCGCTCGATTTGACGGCGGGCAATCGAGGGGTCGGGTGAAGCGAAGACCGGCGCGACCGCGTTCTCCGCCGCGATGCGCGCTTCCTCCGTTTTCACTTCGCTTACGAATTGAATATCCTGAGGCGCCTGGAAATCGGCAGGGGAGACATCGCCAGCCTGCAGTGTGATGGCGGACGGGTCAGCCACCAGCGGCATGATCAAAGCCCCATATGAGATGATGCCCGTGAGAACAAGCAGGGTGATCTGAAGCGTGCGGATGCGCGGCGATGTGTAACGGTGACGCTCAGGTACGGTCCCCATTTTATTTCGAGAGGAGTTCGCGCACGGCCGCGCTGATCACGTCGTTGGGCGCGCGTCCCGCAACCTTCGCCATGACGACCTTCATCACCTTCCCCATGTCGGCAGGCGTGGATGCGCCGGTCTCTGCGACGGCATCCTGTACGATGGCGCGCAGTTCCTCAACGGGCATGGCTTTGGGAAGGAAGGCTTCGAGCACCTTTATCTCGGCTTCGTTGTCGGCGATCAGATCGGCGCGGTTTGCCTTTCTCGCCTCCTCCAGCGACTCGCGGCGGTTCTTGACCTCCTTTTGGAGGAGGGCGATCACCGCCACATCATCGAGTTCGATGCGCTTGTCCACCTCCGCCTGCTTGATCGCGGCGAGCGCCATGCGCACCGTGCGCTTGCGGACCTCGT
>CAYQOF010000078.1:0-12071 GCA_964419035.1 uncultured Anaerolinea sp.
GCTTACATCAAGAACGCGGACGAGGAAAAAGTACGTCATGCCTCCGAATGGGCGGTGGAACACAATCTTTGGAAGAAACGCCGCGAAGATGTGGTGGCGCGCCTCGTCAAACATCGCGAGGAGGGGTCGCAGGTGTACATTGCCAGCAGTGTCGTGGAACCGTTCATCGAGCCGTTCGCAAGGCGGATCGGCGCGCAGGCGATCGGCACACCGGTCAAGATCATGAACCGGCGCGTGCAACTGGCGAGCGAACTGGTCGCCGACCAGAAGAAGATCGAGCAGGTGTTGAGTCGCCTCGGCGTGGAGCGCGTGGACGCGGCGTATGGCGATACGTGGATGGACATTCCCCTGCTCGAACACGCGGATCATCCTGTGGCAGTGTATCCCGATGAGAAGTTGAAGGCTGTTGCGCTGGAACGAGGGTGGGAGATCTTCGGTTCACGCGAGGAGGATTAGAAATCCACCCTGAAAACGCGCTCGCCGGTGGGCTGGTCGCTTCCGCCTGCGGGCTCGATGGTCACGCCGATGCCCATGTAATTTGCAAAAGAGCGGGGCGGCGAGATGGTTTGGGTCGTGTAGGTTCCTCCGCTTTCCGGGCGGAACAAGCCTGCGCTGACGCGGCTTTCATCGGGTTCGATCAGCCAGACCTGATAGGTTTGATTCTCTGCAAGGGGTGGGAGGTTATAAGCGAGCAGCACCGCCCGATTGTTTTCCGTATCCAATAGAAGGGAACCGGAGATTTGTTCTCCGCTGAGTGTAAGCATCCGCACATTCGGGGAGGATAAGATGGCAAGCACGGCTTGCGCGTTCTCGACCTGGTCCAGCAACCTGGCTTGCTGGCTTTCGATCTGCCTCAATTGCATGAATGAAAAGAGATTCAGCGCGAACAAGGCTATGACAGCCAGACCCAGCGCGAGGCGGCTGAAGGAAAAGGTCCATTGCGGAGGCGTTGATCTTTGCGCGCCGGGCAGGCGGCTTTGCAGTCGTTTGCGCAGCGCGGCGGATGGACGCTTTGGCGGGATCGCCGTCAGCAGGGATTCGTTCAAGGCGCGGTATTCAGCCAGTTCGGTGCGGCAGGAAGCGCACGTCTCCAGATGAGATTCGAGCGCGGGGATCTCCTCCGCATCCAATGCGCCGATGGCATAGGCGGATATGTTTTCGAGAAAGGGAGCGTGTTCATCGCGAGCCATGTGCTTTTACTCCAAGTAGGTGTACGCCGCCGAGCATGGATTTGGATTTATCGTTCATTCCAGATCTCGCGCAGTTTTTCCATGGCGGCGCGCAGGCGGGTCTTGACCGTGCCGAGGGGCAAGCCGAGCGCTTCGGCAATTTCGCTCTGGCTCAAGCCCTGATAGTAAGCCAGTTCGATCACCACGCGCTGGTCAGGGTGAAGGGCTTGCACCGCGAAGTACAGACTGCGCCAGCGGGATTCTTCCGCCGTCGATTCGAGATCGGGGATGGTGTGCCACGCAACTTCCGGATCATTCGCATCGGACAAGGCGGGGCGACGGGATTCGAGCCGCAGGCGATCGAGCGCGACCCGGCGCGCGATGGTCAACAGCCACGGGAGGAAAGGTCCGCGTTCGGCGAGGTATTGGCGGGCGCGGCTCCAGAGTTTGAGGAAGGTATCCTGCGTGGCTTCCTCCGCCAGCATGGGGTCGCCGAGGATGTGCAGGGTCAAGCCATGCACACGGCTGGCATAACGATCGTAGAGCGTGAGGAAGGCGCGTTCGTCGCCGTCTGCCACCTGCCTGATCAGTTCATTATCGTCTGCAACGGTCACGTGTTCATTGTACCGGATTTATTCTGTTTGGTCACGACGGGAGTTATCCACTGATTTTCTGCCGACAAATCCAACATGCCCTGTGGCGGCGTATTAAGGGATGTAAACCAAATCCAAATCGGAGGAACAAAGCATGAAAAAGTCATTTCTTTTCACCCTGGTTATGATCCTGGCATTGAGCGTCTTCTCTGCCTCGGGAGCCGTTTCCAGCGCCAGCGCGGATGAGTCGAAACTGCTCGAATTCAACTCCATGATCGGCGTGCCGCGCCCCTACACCGGAGCCGCCAATGCCATCCGCGGTGTGCCGGGCGGCGGCTTGCCCTGGGTTATTGAATTTGGCAAAGGGAAGGTCAGCCCTGAAGGAAACGTGGATGTGCTTGTCAGGGGACTGGTGTTCGATCCCAACGATCAGGCGGTGATTGATCGTGGTCTCGCGGGCATCAACATCGTGCCAAACTTCAAGGTGATCGTCAGTTGCCTGAGCAGGGATGCCGGCGGGAATGCCATCACGGTCAACGTCTCGACGGGTCTCTTCCCAGCCGATGAAGCAGGGAACGCGCGCATCAAGGATGCCGTTTCGCTGCCTTCGCCCTGCATTGCGCCGATCCTGTTCGTCACCAGCCCGGGCGGAGCGTGGTTCGCGGCAACCGGTTTCTAAAGTCCAATAGCCAAATCACCGAAGGAGGCGGGCGGAGATTCTCCGCCCGCTTTTTTGTCCTTCATCCTTGATCCATCGTCGGATGGGCGCCTCCATCCCCTCCCAATTCCGCTCACGTCATACCTGTACCGGTAAGTGACAGGAACCCGGGTTCATCCGCTCTGCATAAAAAGTTCAGCCTTGCAGTTTTATTATTAAGGGACCTTTCGTTTCAACCCCGGACAGGCTCATAGTAGAATATCCCGTGAAACAGAGCCCCTGCTCCGCAGGCAGACGCGCGTGAAGGCGAGCAATTGCGCTTCGCCCGTAGATAGCGACCTTGATCCTGTTTCGAGTTCCGTGTCCAACCCTTTGGGCAGGGAGCGGAACCAGTCGCCCATCTCCAATTCTTCGAGCGCGGCGATGATTTTTTCGTCGGGTATGGAGCGGTCGAAGAAGGTCAGATTGTCGCGGATGGAGGCGCGGAAGAGTTGTACATCCTGCGTGACGATGGCGATGTTATGACGCAAGGAATTGAGATTCGCGTCGCGCAAGTCCATGTTATTGATCTTGATGCTACCTGACCTCACGTCATACAGGCGGAAGATCAGGCGTCCGAGCGTGGTCTTTCCGCTTCCCGTGCGACCGAGGAGTCCGAGAACGGAACCAGATTGAAGGTCGAAAGAGAGGCGGGAGAGGACGGAGTCGCCGCCGTTGCCCCCTTCGGGGATGACATAAGCGAAGGTCACATCGTTGAACGTCGGCGCAATGGGATGTGAATCGATCTCCAATCCCGATTCAGTTCTGTCCTCAGGTTTGAGTGCGCGGAATTCGGTCAGGCGTTCGACGCACGCGCCGATGGTCTGGAAACTTTCGATCTCGTGAGTCATCGCCCAGAACGGTTCTTCGAGCAGGTTGAGATAATGGACGAAAAGATACACCGTGCCGATGGTGACGACGCCTGCGGTGAAGAGCCAGTATCCGCTAGAGATGGCGAGCAGTGTGCCAAGCGTGAGTGCGAGCCCCATCGAGTTCTCGATGATCCAGCGTTTGAAATGCGCCTTGCGGTTGTGACCGAGGATGATGCCCTGATGGCGGAAGAGTTCGCGGATGGAAAAGTCCACCGCGCCGCTGGAGCGGATGTCTTCGGTGCCGCTGAGTTGCTCTTCGATGAAACCGAAATATTGCGCTTCGGCTTCGCGCCGCGCTTTTTGGTGAGGAACGGCAATGTCTTTGACTTTGCCTAGGACTACAAGCACGAGAATCGAGTAGACCGTGAAGCCTGAATTTCTTCCTCGCTGACAAACTCGTTCTTTCTCCCTTCGCGAATGGCGTTAGCGAGCCCGATGTCTTCAAGCGCTTCGGCTACAATGGCGGAAAATATATCACGACGCTCCTCGAACAGTTCGATCAAGGTTTCTTTGAGCAAAACCTTGAATTGTTTTTCGTCCAAAGATATGGTTGTCATGGAACACCTCTTCCAAAATTATAGCACCGAAGCCCCGATGCCCCAGCCGCGTTCGGCAATGGCTGATTACTTCGTTTTCTTTTCGATCTTTGCCCATGTATCTTTCAAATTGACCGTCAGGTTGAACACGGGCTTTTCGGGCGTTGAGTCGGGGTCAACACAGAAGTAGCCGATGCGCTCGAACTGGTAGCGCGAACCAACTTCGGGCGAGGCGAGATGCGGCTCCACGTATCCCGTACGAATCTCCAATGAGTTGGGATTCAGGTAAAGGATGTAGTCCTCCCCTTCCTCGGGGTTGGGCGTCGTGAAGAGGCGGTCGTACATGCGAAACTCCGCCTCTTTCGCATGCGCGGCGGATACCCAGTGAATCGTGGACTTGACCTTGCGTCCATCGGGCGCATCTCCGCCTTTGGTGGCAGGGTCGTACGTTGCGTGGATTTCGACGATGTTGCCGTCGGCGTCCTTCACCACGTCTGTGCATTTAATGAAATACGCATAGCGCAGCCGCACTTCGTTGCCCGGATACAAACGGTAATATTTCGGCGGCGGCGTCTCGCGGAAGTCGTCCTGCTCGATGTAGATCACCTTCGAGAACGGAACCTTGCGCGTGCCGGCGGACGGGTCTTCGGGATTGTTGACTGCGTCCATCTCTTCGACGAGATCGTCGGGATAATTGTCAATCACCACTTTCAGCGGCTTGGTGACCGCCATGCGGCGCAAGGCACGTTTGTTGAGGTCGTCGCGGACGCAGGCTTCGAGCAGCGCCACATCGGTGATGCTGTAATTCTTCGCCACGCCCACGCGGCGGATGAAATCGAGGATGGCTTCGGGGGTGTAGCCGCGCCGACGCATCGCGCGCAGGGTGGGCATGCGCGGGTCGTCCCAGCCTGTGACGTGACCCTCCTCCACGAGACGGCGCAGTTTGCGCTTGCTCATCACGGTGTAGGTCATGTTCAGGCGCGCGAACTCGATCTGGCGCGGCTTGAACACGCCAAGTTGATCGAGGAACCATTCATACAGCGGACGATGGTTCTCGTATTCGAGCGAACACAACGAATGCGTGATGCCTTCCATCGAGTCGTTCTGTCCGTGCGACCAATCGTACAACGGATAAATATTCCATGTGTCGCCCGTACGATGATGCGGGGGCTCATGGATAATGCGATACATGGCAGGATCGCGCATGTTGATGTTCGGATGCGCCATGTCAATTTTCGCGCGCAGGATGCGCGAGCCATCCGGGAATTCGCCGTTTTTCATGCGTTCGAGCAGGTCCATGTTCTCTTCCACGTCGCGGTCGCGATACGGGGAATTTTTTCCAGGTTCGGTCAATGTTCCTCGGTTGGCGCTCACCTCCTCAGGCGATTGATCGTCCACGTATGCCTTTCCATCCAGTACAAGTTTCTTTGCCCATTCGTAGAGCAGATCGAAGTAGTCAGAAGCGTAGGTCTCTTTCACCCATTCGATGCCGAGCCAGCGCGCGTCGTCCTTGATGGCTTCCACGAACTCGGTCTCTTCCTTGGTCGGGTTCGTGTCGTCGAAACGAAGGATCAATTCGCCGTTGTTTTCCTTCGCAACGAGGTAATCAATCATGAACGCCTTGACGTGTCCGATGTGCAGGTAGCCGTTCGGTTCGGGGGGCAGGCGCGTGCGGACGTAGTTGAAGCGTCCGGTTCGCAGGTCTTCGGCGACGGCTTCGCGAATGAAATCGGTGGGTATCGTATCCTTCCGGGTGGTTTCTTCGGTCATTCAGGTGCCTCTTTGTGTGCCGCAGGTTTGGTCCTGCGGTTGGATTCGGGAACAATTTGCGGCTTCCATCGTCTTAATGCAGGCAATTATAACAAAGGGAAAGTATAATCCCCTACGGAGGCTGATATGAGCGATTCAAATGAAAAGCAGGCAGGTTTTCTGGGAGCGTATTTCGACCGCGACGGCGTACTGCGTCTCTCACGCTGGGCGGATATCCTGGCATGGGTGGTTCTGACGATATACCTCATCGTCTGGCTGTTTTCACTGATCCTGTTCTTTGCACAATTTTCGAGCGGTTTGTTCTTCGATAAGGGCGGCACGTTCCTGAACGCATTCAACATGTTCTCGCCCTATCTGCTGCAACCGTTACCCGGCGTTTTCTACTTCTTCGGTTTGCAAGCGGTGTCGAAAGTGCTTTTGATCCTGCTCGACATGGAGGATAACACCCGCCGCGCGGCGCGCAAGTAGTCCGCTTGCCTGCTCCTGCATGGCATGTTACAATACCGCACGCTGGTGATTTGGGGGCTCGTCTAATGGTAGGACGACTGACTCTGGATCAGTTAGTAGAGGTTCGAATCCTTTGCCCCCAGCCATGAAAGACTCTCGAAAGGGAGTCTTTTTTTACTGGGGAGGTTCGAACCCTCGCAGGGAGGGTGGTATCCTTTGCCCCCAGCACAAAATGTAGGCGGAAATCGCCTGCGAATGCCCAAATATGGGCATAATAGAGAGCCCTTCGACGCTGAGGGCTCTTTGTTTACTGCAACCTTACTGCAACCGGAATTAGTCATGATCCTGTTTCTCCAACTTGGAAATCGTAAGGGACAAGTTGCTCGCTTATCCGATTGATCTCGTTCGTAATCTCAATCGGTGAAAGCAGTTCGTCCAACTTCTCCGCGTCTTCCTGCATGGAGTGGAGCGCGTTGACGAGGATTCCGCGTCGGTGTGGATGAGGCAGGGTGAGGCGGGCAGACTTGGGGGTGTCTGACGCGTTGTCCTCCACATATGGGGGATGGGACGATCCTGACACGTCCATTCCACGATGAGTTGTAATGTGCATGTAATCGTCAATCCACCGGCATTGGTTATAATCACGAACATGAATGTGAAATCATAGGACAAAAGAGCCAGTATGGGTTGTTCCGAACCATGATTAAATCCAGCGCTGGCAAACGAATAGAATGGGCAAAACTAGATCAAAGATTCTGGCAGAGGCGCGCGAAGCGCTCGAGAAGGAAGGCGGGGCATCTGTTGAACGTGAACAGCTTCTTAAATTGCTTGAAATTCTCACGACCGCACTGGAAAAATATTCGCCGGACGAGACAGATTCCACGGAACTTCTCGCGCGCGGGCTGATTGACAACCGCGCCTTGCTTGCCATGCTCAAGCAACAGACCGATGAATTGGACGCGCTCAGGGAATTGAGCATCCACCTGACCTCCAGCCTGGACCTGCCCGACGTATTGGACGCGCTGGTATCCGAGGCGATGCGTTTGATCAGGAACGCGCGCGACGTGAGCATCTTCCTCTACAAGCATAACAAACTGTCCTTCGGCGCGGCGCTCGATTCAGACGGCTCGCGGAATAAGCCATTGTCCACCCCGCGACCCAACGGTCTCACTTATACCGTTGCCCGCACGGGTGAAACCATCATCGTCGAAGACATGCAGAACCACCCTCTCTTTCGGAATGTGCCCAAGGACTGGGCAGGCTCCATCATCGGCATTCCACTCAAGGTGGGCGATACGGTGGTGGGCGTGATGAACCTCTCCCGTTCCACGGTCGGGGGATTCTCCGCTTCGGAATTGCGGCTGCTCAGCCTGCTTTCCGATCAAGCCGCGGTCGCCATTTCGAACGCCAACCTGCACCAGATGGTCAGTCATCAGGCATACAGCGACACGTTGACGGGCTTGCCCAACCGCCGCGCCCTCGACGAAAGACTCCAGGAGGAGGTACACCTGGCGCGCAGGAACAATTATTCCTTCGCGGTCATCATGATGGACCTCGACGGATTCAAGAGCGTGAACGATACCTACGGCCATTCCATCGGCGACGAGGTGCTGAGGCAGGTGTTCAACCAGATGGCGCGCGGCGTGCGCAACACGGACTTCCTGGCGCGCTACGGCGGCGACGAACTGACCCTGATCCTCACCCAGTCCGACATTGCCTCGGCAATGATCGTGGCGGAGAAGATCATCGAGGGGATGAAAAACATCAATTTCAGCCTTCCCGGTAACAGGAAACTTGTGCTGGGAATTTCAGGCGGGATCGCCATTTACCCTGTCCACGCGCGCAATGGTCCCGATCTCCTGCGCGCCGCGGACGCGGCTCTGTATCAGGCGAAAAAGTATCATCGCGGCACCTTTCAGTTGGCGCGCGGCACCACCAGACCCCTTTCCTCCATCGAACCTGGGAATGAATAACTTTTCAGGTGTGTTGCAGGGGTATAATTCCGCAACAAGATCATAGACCCTAAAGGTTTTTCTGCCGGCGTGGAACCAACCGTATCCACCATCTGGCTGCCGGTTTCGGCGAAATATTACGATGGAACCTTTGGGGTCTTTTCCGATGGAGGTTCCCTCATGCAACGCAAGGTCAAGATCATCCTCAACCCCATGGCAGACATGGGAAATGCCTGGCGCGTGGCGCGCGACCTGCGTTCCATCACCGAACAGCATGGCAGTGTGACGTGGAGCGGAACGGTCTATCCCGGTCATGCCATCGAACTCGCGAAGGAGGCGGGCGAGGAAGGCTACGACAGAGTGATAGCCATGGGCGGCGATGGGACTGTCCACGAAGTGGTGAATGGACTGATGCAAATCCCCGAAGACAAACGCCCCCTGCTTGGCGTTGTCCCGGTCGGTTCAGGCAACGATTTCGCGCACGGCATTGGCGCATCCATGACGCCGACAACCGCCCTCATCCGCGCGTTGCAAGGCGAAGCCTCCTCCATTGATCTCGGATTGATGACCGACGGCGACGGCCGCAGGGAATATTTCGACAACACGCTCGGCGTCGGCTTCGGCGCGATCGTCGCCATCCGTTCGCGTCAACTTCCCCTCCTGCGCGGCTTCCTCATGTATTTGACCTCCGTCATTCAAACCATCGTCCTCGACCACAATCCCATGCAAATGCAGATAGAAACCGACGGCAAAGCCCTGGAACAAAGTGTGATCTATCTCGTGATATGCAACGGTCCGCGCGAAGGCGGCGGCTTCCTCATCGCGCCCGATGCACAGATGGACGACGGCTTTCTCGATTACGCCATGATCACCGATGTCAGCCGACTGATGATGTTTCGCATCGTGCCGGAGGTCATGAAAGGCACGCACGGACGCT
Organism: uncultured Anaerolinea sp.; assembly: GCA_964419035.1. Classification (GTDB taxonomy): domain Bacteria; phylum Chloroflexota; class Anaerolineae; order Anaerolineales; family Villigracilaceae; genus Defluviilinea. The sequence continues at coordinate 8,974 of CAYQOF010000078.1, forward strand.
TCAAACAGGTCACGCTGGACAAATGCAAAAAATTCACCCTCACTGCCGACCGTCCGCTCTACATCCACACCGACGGTGAGATCTTCTCCGGTCCCGGCACGGATGTGCGCAGGGTCAGTTTTGAGATCCTGCCCAATGCGCTGAAAGTGATAAGAAGGTAAACAAGTAGACACGTAAACAGGTGGACAGGTACAATACGCGTGTACTTGTCTGACTTGTGTACCTGTTTACCTGTGTACCTCCACCCATGCCTGATCTATTTCACTCCCTCCTCAAACAGGATATCGGACATCTCCGCATCATCGCGGAACTCTGGGGACTCGAATTGGAATCCTCCAAAGCGGAAGGCGCGCTGGAGGAACTCTGCGCTTCCCTCCTCGACCCAAACCTGCTCGCCGACTTAATTGACTCTCTCCCACCCGAAGCGGACTCTGCCCTCACCGCCCTCATCCACGCGGGCGGACGAATCCCCTGGGGGACGTTCACGCGCAAACATGGCGACATCCGCGAAGCCGGCCCAGGCAAACGCGACCGGGAAAAATTGTATCGTAAACCCGCCTCCGCAACGGAGGTTTTGTATTATCGCGGCTTGTTGGCGAGGGCATTCTTCGACGCCGAAAAGGGGTCACAGGAATTTGCCTACTTCCCCGATGACCTGCTCAAACTTCTTGAAGAAAAAAATAAAACATCTGTCGTCTCTGTAAACTCTGTGACAGATGCAGAACCGCTTGGACGTCCCGCCTCGCCCGGCGAAAAGGGACGGGAGATTCCTGCTGATGATTCCATTCTTGACGACGCGACCACCATGCTCGCCGCGCTTCGAAAGAGTATGCCTATGGACTCAGCCAGCTTGCTGGCGAATATCCAGAGGCAAGCTTCTGGACTCCATACCTTGCTCACCTCCGCCAAACTCATCAGGAAAAACACAATACAGGCAGATGCCGTAAAAGCCTTCCTCGAATCCCGTCGCGCCGACGCGTTGAAGATGCTGCAATCCGCGTGGATGGAAAGCGGGACCTTCAACGAACTCAAACTCATGCCGAGCCTCGTTTGCGAAGGCGAGTGGACGAACCAGCCGCTCGAAACGCGTGAGTTCCTGCTCAATCTGCTCAGCGACATCCCTGAGGGAAAGTGGTGGAGTCTTGGCGCGTTCATCCGCGATATCAAACAAAAATACGCCGACTTTCAGCGTCCCGCAGGCGATTACGATTCGTGGTTCATCAAACGCGCCTCCGATGGGCAGTACTTGCGCGGCTTCGCGCATTGGGATGAAGTGGACGGCGCGCTCGTCAAATATTTCATTACTGATATTCTTCACTGGCTGGGACAGATGGATCTATCGGTGGCGGAAGGGGCGGCAGAGGCAACTGCTTTTCGGGTCAAGTCGAAGGTCGAAGAGCCTGCCCTGAGCTTGTCGAAGGGTCAAAGGTCAGACCTTCGACCTTCGACTTTTGATGAGCCGGGGAAGGTGACGGTTTCGTCGAACGGGAAAATAAGTGTTGAACGAACCGCGCCGCGAGCCGTTCGATATCAAATTGCGCGTTTCTGCGAATGGGACGATGGTCGAGTGGCGAAGCATATCGAGACCAGAACCAGGGATGATGTATATCATTATCACATCACAACCAACTCCCTGACCAAAGCCAAAGAGCAGGGATTGAAAGCCGGGCATCTGCTTACGCTTCTCGCGCATCACTCCGATGCAGGGATTCCGCCCGCGCTGGTCAAAGCCCTCAAACGCTGGGAGGTCAACGGGACGGAGGCTCGGGCGGAGACCCACGTCATTTTGAAGGTGAGCAAGCCCGAGATTCTGGAAGAGATGCGCAGATCGAAAGCCGCGAGATTTCTGGGCGAAGTGTTAAGTCCGACAGCGGTGATCGTCAAAGGCGGAGCCATCCAAAAAGTGATGGAGGCAATGACGGAGTTGGGTTTATTGGTCGAAGATTTGACGGAGGAAAAATAGAGCGATTGTCATTGAAGAAAGGTGACAATCGCTTTTTTATTTCATTGCTATAATGAAAAAAACATCCCGTCTTTGCGAGGGGCGATAGCCCCGAAGCAATCCCCAACACCGTGACGGAGATTGCTTCTCGAAGACTCGCAATGACGGAAATATGAGGAGTCCCCATGTCCAAAATCACCTGGCTCACACAGGAAATCGAGGGCTTGAAGGAACAAGGCTTGTACAACCGCATCCGCACGATCGGCTCGGCGCAGGGCGCGCGGCTCATCGTGGACGGCAGGGATGTGCTCAACTTCTGCTCGAACAACTATCTCGGCTTGGCGAATCACCCCAAACTGGTCGAAGCCGCCAAAGAAGCGACGAGGAAATACGGCGTCGGTCCCGCCGCGGTGCGTTCGATTGCAGGCACGACCGATCTGCACGTGCAACTCGAAGGGCGGCTCGCCCAATTCAAAGGCGCGGAGGATGTCATCACGTTCCAGTCGGGTTTTACAGCGAATCTCGGAACGATCTCTGCGCTGGTCGGAAAAGAGGATGTGATTTTTTCGGATCGCCTGAACCACGCCTCCATCATTGACGGATGCCGGCTTTCCGGCGCGAAAATTATCGCGTATGAACATAACGACCCCGGCGCGCTGGAGGACGCCATCAAAGAACACGCCTCTCACTACCGCCGAGCCTTGATCGTCACTGACGGCGTTTTCAGCATGGACGGCGATATCGCCCCCCTACCCGACCTGGTGGAGGTCGCGAAGAAATACGACACGCAATGCGTCTTCATGGTGGACGACGCGCACGGCGAAGGCGTGCTCGGCAAGGGCGGACGCGGCATCGTGGACCACTTCGGATTGCACGGCAAAGTGGACATCGAAGTCGGCACCATGTCCAAGGCGTTCGGCGTGGTCGGCGGAATGGTGGCAGGCGACAAGGTCATCATCGAATGGCTGAGACAGCGCGGACGACCGTTCCTGTTCTCGTCCGCGGTCACCGCGCCCGACGCGGCGGCATGTCTCGCGGCGGTGGACCTGCTCGAGGAATCCACCGAGTTGGTTGACAAACTCTGGGATAACGCCAAATACTTCAAAGAAGAGATGAAGAAGTTAGGCTTCGACACAGGCGTCAGCGAAACGCCCAT
>CAYQOF010000079.1:0-3056 GCA_964419035.1 uncultured Anaerolinea sp.
TTACTTCAAAATATCCGCGGCGGCGGATGCCATGAGAGCCGCGCCGGTGATCAGCGCTTTCTCATCGAAATCGAATTTGGGGTGATGGTGGTTATAGTCCAGGTGTTTCTCATGGTTGGCAGAGCCGATCATAAAATAACATCCGGGGACCTTTTCCTGCATATAGCCCATATCCTCCGCGCCCATGGTCAGATAGGGATTGGTCTGTATCTCATTTTCAGGGAAGACTGTCTGCGCGGTTGCGAGGACACTGGCGGTAACGTCGCTATTGTTGATGACAGGGGCGGTGACCTGTTTGATTGTGATCTCCACTTCGCAATTCATGGATGAGGCGACGCCGCGTACGATTCTCTCGAAGCGATCCAGCACGAGTTTGCGGACACCGGGATCGAAGGTGCGGATCGTGCCGTTGAGTTCGGCAGTCTGCGGGATGACGTTGAACGCTGTGCCCGAATGAATGGACGTGACGCTGACCACCGCAGGTTTGAGCGGCTCGACGTTGCGCGAGACGATGGTTTGCAACGCGGTGACGATCTGCGCCGCGCATACAACGGGATCAATGGTAGTATCCGGCGCCGCACCGTGACCGCCTTTGCCCGTAAGTTTGACAGTGAACATTTCCGCGCCTGCAAAGACGGGTCCCTTGCCAACGTGGATCCAGCCAAGGGGTTTGTCGTTCCAGAGATGAAGCGAGAGAGTCCTGTCCACTTTGGGATTATCCAATACGCCGTCGCGCATCATCATCAACGCGCCGCCGACCTCCTCGCCATTGGTGCCTTCCTCCGAGGGTTGGAAACAGAATTTGATGTTGCCCGCCAGTTCTTCACGATGCGCGTGAAGCATCCTGGCAACGGTCAGCCCGATGGCGGTATGACCGTCGTGCCCACAGGCGTGCATTACGCCGGGATTCGTGGAGGTATATTCCGCGCCGGTCTCTTCGGCGATGGGCAGCGCGTCCATATCGAACCGAAGCAGGATCGTGGGACCCGGTCTTGCACCTTCGAGCAAGCCGACCACGCCGGTCTTGCCGACGCCTTTGGTCACTTCGATGCCGAGGGCTTCGAGTTCCTTTGCGACGATCCCGCCCGTACGGACTTCGCGAAAACCGAGTTCGGGATGTTTGTGGAAATCGCGGCGCATGGATTGGGTGTAGGGGAAGAGGTCTTGCGCTTGTTTGAAGAAGTTGGGCATGAGGAATTCCCTTTCTTGAGTCAAAAGTCGAAGGTCGAACGTGAGGACGCTGACGTTCGACCTTCGGATCATTTATATTTCACCGCTCGGAATTTTTCCTCGTAACGCGGGTTTTCATCCGTGCTGTCCTCGGTGTGGCGCGATTTGAACCGTTCGACCAATTTGGCAGGATCCTGCACCTGTGTCTTGTGTTCGAGGATGGCTTTCAGTTTGACATCCATCGTATCCGTGATGTCAACCGATGTGTTTGGCTGGCTGGTCAATGAGCACCAGATCTCCTTCGGCATGTGCGGTTCGTGTCCCTCGGCGAGCAGTTCAGCAAAATATTCCTTGTTGCCGGCGGCGGGGAAGACGGCATCCAGCACGACCTGCCCGGCGGCGCGATGATCGGGATGGTTGAGTCCGTACATCGCGAATAAATTCTGCGGGTCACAGGTGACGAGGATATCCGGCTTGAATTTTCGGATGATGCGGACGATGTCCCGCCGCAAGTTCAGGTCCGGGACGAGGTAGCCGTCGGGGCAGTCCATGAAGTGGACTTCGTGCGCGCCGATGACCCTTGCCGCGTTCCGTTGTTCTTCATGGCGGATGGCGCACAACGCATCGGGTGTCATATCTGCGGGAGTGTGATCGTTGAAACCCTTGTCGCCGCAGGTGAGGAGTTGATACGTGATGCGATGTCCGGCGCGCGCCCATTTGGCGAGCGAGCCGCCGCAGAAGAATTCAGGGTCGTCGGGGTGGGCGAGGATGACCAGAATGTTCCTGGGGGAGTCCCAGGCGTCGGGAAGGGGAGTGTCAGGGGTCATGAACCAAGTATCGGGTTGGAGAGAGGCGGGAGTCCAATTTACGATTTTGCGCTTCGACTGCGTTCGTCGCTCCGCTCAGCGCGAAGGTTAGTTGCTTCTATCGCGAGGGCTTTTCCTGCCGCAGGTGCATCCACCGGAATTGTGTCGGTCACAGGGGGCTTCGGATTTGCGTCGCAGCGCCTCGAGTTCATCCCAGGGTTGCAGGTCTTCGCGGTCGAAGGTCTCGGTGAATTTTTTGCCTTCCTCACCTTCGATCAACACGATGATCTTGTTGGTCATGGGCAGGACATCGAGCACCTTGCCTTCGCCCCTGGGTGTGACGACGCGCTTGCTGCGTTTGGGCAGTTGTTTGCGCGCCTCGACGTATTGCTCATACTCATAGATCAGACAACAGCGCAGACGTCCGCACATGCCGGTGATCTCCTCGGGCGTGAGCGAGATGCCCTGTTCCTTTGCCATCTTGATGGAAATGGGCGAGAACTCGGTGAGGAATTTGGAACAGCAGCGCGTCTCGATGCCGCAGGCGCCCATGCCGCCGATGATCTTCGCCACATCGCGCGGACCGATCTGCCGCAGTTCGATGTAGGTATTGGGATACAGGTTATGCATGTCCTTCTTGAGCGATTTGAGGTCCACCTTTTCCTCGCTCTCGGTACTGAACATGAAGGCGAGGCGCGCGCCATCGTAATTATATTCCGCGGCGACGATCCTGACTCCGTCGAGTCCCAGTTCGGCGGCGCGGGCGCGGCAATTGATCATGGCTTCGGTCTGTTTGGACTGCCACGATTGGAGCAGGAGCAGGTCGCGCGGGGTGGCGCGCCTCTCCACAGACCTCCAGCCGCCATCCGGCTTCGGAGGCAGTTCCTTCAGAACCTGTACAACCTCGCCGAGGTGCCTGCCGCGTGAGGTATCCACGATGACGTGTTCGCCGATTCCCACATCAGGGACGGTTGATGTATCGAAATGGTAGATCTTGCCTACTTTGGTAAAGCGTACACCGATAATGTTTGCTTTCATGAGTGGGAATTATACCGTAGGAAGGAAAGTTGGAAGCGCAGA
>CAYQOF010000079.1:3156-12059 GCA_964419035.1 uncultured Anaerolinea sp.
TGTTTGCTTTCATGAGTGGGAATTATACCGTAGGAAGGAAAGTTGGAAGCGCAGAACGCCATGCGGCGCGACAAGCCAAAACAGGTTGGATTCGGGATAGAATTGTGGGATAATATCTGTATTCGTCGTCTGCGGGTTCGTTATTGTGAGGAGGAGGTAGTGTCATGACGATCGTTCAGGCTTTTGGGGGAGCAGGGTAAGTAAGGAGGAGATTTGTGAAGGCGCAGGGCAATATCCTCCTGCTTGTCATTTTTGTTGCCGGTTCGCTTGCCTTTGGCATCCCGCTCATGGTCGCAGGGGAAAGATATGAAACGCGCGAGGACATCATTCTCCACTCCCGGTATACAGCCACTGTCACGCCTCTCGACCGGTCCCTGACACAAGAGGCATTTGCCAGGCTTTTCTTCACGGAAACGGCGTCTCCCAGATCATTCCTCGGTATAAACAACCCGCTTCAACCGACCAAAATTCCGCCTCCCACTTTGACCATCCCGGTCACGTCCACAAGCAGGGATTTTTCTGTCACCTCCACTCCTTTTGGATTTACGCCGACCGTTTCCGCGCTCTCTTTGAGCTCGACCGTCAGCAATACTCTTACGCCGAAACCGGCGGGTACTTCCACGAACTTGCCGACTGGAACAGTAACCTCCATTTCGACGCCCACCTCGATTTCTCCGGCAACATCCACCTCCATGCCGTCACCCACCGCCGCCACGACGAATTCACCGACAAGCGTTGGTCCCACCGACACCCCCAAGCCGTCTCCCACTCCAAAGCCCACCAATACTGAAAAACCCACCAACACTCCAAGACCTACAAATGTAAACAGACCCACGGATACCCCCACGCTTCCGCCTCCAACGGATACGGAACCTCCGCCTCCGACTGACACGCCTCCATCCGAGACCCCTCCGCCGGGACCGGGCGGCAATAATAACGGCGTGATGCAGATTCTTATAAGAACCTTCTTGCTAATCATCAACGTGAGATTGTGATTCCTGTCGTGATATAAAGGGTCGTTACACTCATAAGGAGCGGGTTATGAAAGCCGCTGTCTTTTTCAATTGTGGAGATGCCTCACAAATCCAGGCCGCGGAGGTGCCCGATCCGCAGATCGGCGCGGGGCAGGCGCTCATCCGCGTGCATGCCAGCGCGTTCAACCACCTGGAACTCTGGGCGCTGCATGGTCCAGCCGATGAGAGTTACCGCTTCCCGATGTGGACCGGCTCGGATATTGCCGGCACGATCGAACGCCTCGCGCCCGACGTTTCGGGCTGGTCGGTTGACGAGGCGGTTGTGATCAACCCCTCGCTTTCGTGCGGGAAATGCGAGCGCTGCCTGGAGGGTGAGATCAGTCAATGCGATGATTACGATATTCTGGGAAGCAGCGGCAATGGCGGCAACGCGGAATACATCGCGGTGAACGCGGATAAACTCATGCGCATGCCGCAGGGATTCGACTTTGTCACTGCCGCGGCGGCTCCGTTGGCGTATCAGACCGCGTGGCGCGCAGTGGTTACGCGCGCGAAAGTTCAAGGCGGGGAGGATGTCCTGGTATGGGGGGCAAGCGGCGGGGTGGCTGTTGCGGCGATCCAGATCTGTAAACTGCTCGGGGCGCGCGTTTTTGCTGTCACCAGTTCAGAGGAAAAGATGGAAAAGGCGCGTTGCATCGGCGCCGATTTTGCGCTGAACCGCAGGACATCGAATCCCTTTGACGAAGTCCGCCGCCTCACGCGCGGACGCGGGGTTGATCTCGTTATCGAAAATACCGGCGCGGCGACGTGGGGCGAGTCGCAGAGAATCCTGCGCAAAGGCGGACGCATCGTCACGTATGGCCGCACCACCGGGCGTGAGGCGACCACCAACCTTTCCCTGCTCTTTTGGAATGAACAGACACACATCGGTTCCACAATGGGCAGTCTCAATGACTTCCGCGAAGTGATGGAACGCGTCTTCACTGGGATGATCCAGCCGGTGATCGATTCGGTGTATCCGCTCGGGCAGGCGCGTGAAGCGTATGAAAGATACGAGCGCGGCGATCAGTTTGGGAAGATCGTGTTGAAGGCGCGCGAGTAATTTGTAAAACAAAAAGACCCGACAGGTTCATCACCAATCAGGTCTCTTTCTTCAGTACTCTCACTCCACAATATTGATCGGCAGTTCATTCCTCCCGCTCAACGCCGCCACGCTGACCTGTGCGGCAAGTTTCTGGGCGATCTCGCGTAACGCATTTGCCGCCGCAGAATCGGGGTGGGATACGAGGATCGGTTTGCCGCTGTCGCCGCCGATGCGCACGTTCTGGTCAATGGGAATCTTGCCGAGGAAGGGCGTCGCCGTGGCTTGCGCCAGTTGTTCGCCGCCGCCGGAGCCGAAGATATCCATGCGCGTGCCGTCGGGCAGGTCGAGGTAGGACATGTTCTCGATGACGCCGAGGATCGGGACTTCCAGCGTTTTGAACATGTTGAGTCCGCGGCTGGCATCTTCGAGCGAGACCAGTTGCGGCAGCGTGACGATGATCGCGCCGCTCAAAGGCAATGCCTGTGCCAGCGAGAGCGCAGCGTCGCCCGTGCCGGGGGGAAGGTCAACGATCAGGTAATCCAGTTCGCCCCATTCCACATCACCCAAAAACTGACGGATGGCGGAGTTGAGCATCGGTCCGCGCCAGATGAGCGGCTGACCGGGCTTCACGAGCAAACCCATCGAGATCATCTTGATCCCATAAGCCTGCGCGGGGATGAGACGCTGTCCCTGCGGCGGAGGGAGGCGGTCCACGCCGAGCATGGTCGGGATGTTCGGTCCGTAGATGTCCGCGTCCATGAGTCCGACGCGCGCGCCAGCCTGCGCCAGTGCGATGGCGATGTTCACCGATACGGTAGACTTGCCGACGCCGCCTTTGCCCGAACCGACCGCGATGGCGTTGCGGATGGGCATGTTGACCAGTCCGCGCATGCGACCATCGTTCGGCACATCCGAGTCCATTTTGATGACGACTTCCTTCACGCCTCCCACGGACATCACAGCCTGCCTCGCCTCCGATTCGATCTTTCCGCGCAATGGGCAGGCGGGCGTGGTGAGCATGACAGTGAATGTGACCTTGTCGCCCTGGATCTCCAACTCTCGGATCATGTTGAGCGTGACCAGGTCTTGATGCAGTTCAGGTTCCTGAACCTTGCTGAGGGCGGCTAGTATCGCTTCTTTTGTAATTGTTGTCATTGGGTTACCTGTATACCTCTATACCAATTTACGTACCTGCCTGTGCCGCCGGAGCCGCGCCCGCCGCTTTTGCCGCCTTCGCGGCTTCCTTTGCCTGGCGTTCCGCCTCGTTGCGCGCGTAGTTTTCGGGGCGGATTTGCTTGTAATACGCGGCGGGTTTGAGCAGTTTTTCCATGTTGTACACGTTGCGCGTGTAGGACGCGATCTCGAAATCGTGATCCATGATGATCGCATCGAAGGGACAATACTCCGCGCAGAAACCGCAGTTCATGCAGATGTCCGCATCAATGTAGAACTCGGTCGGCTCGGGGATGGGGCGCCCGGTGTTCGAGTCGTTCGAACGCACGATCCAGATACATTGCGGCGGGCAGACCTTGGCGCAAATTCCGCACGAGGTGCAGCGCACTTCGCGTTTGCCGTTCCCGCCTTCATCGTAGACGAGGAAGGGGAGGTAACGCGCCTCCTCAGGCAGGATCAGCCTCTCTTCCGGATATTGAACCGTGAAGATGCCGCGCGCATGCTTGCTCGAGCGGTGCTTCACGCCCTCTTCTGTGTAATATCTTTTCTTGCCGCGCAGCAGCCAGGCGATGTCTTCGAGGTATGTACTCCAGAACCGCTTCCAGGTGACGCTCAGTCCTTTTAAGATGCCTTTTCCGTACATAAAATCTCCTTTGCGTAACGGCGCGTTCTCTAGCGCCATCGGCGTTTGAGAACGCCTCCTACGCGGGAATTATCTATCCAACTCGCCCATCACAATATCGAGCATACCCAACAACGCGACAAAGTCTGCGATCTTGGTGCCGACACACATCTGCTCGAGGCAGGTGATGTTGACGAACGACGGCGGGCGCACATGGTAGCGCCAGGGATTCGGCTTCCCGTTCGAGACGAGGTAGTATGCCAATTCGCCTTTGGGCGACTCGACGCGGCCATACGCCTCGCCTGCCGGGACCCGCACCTGGTACTGCGGTTTCTGGGAATTGATCGGTCCCTGAGGAATCTGCTCAACCGCCTGTTTCAGAATCCTGAGCGACTGCCAGATCTCGTCAATGCGGATCAGGTAGTTGTCGTACATGTCGCCGTTCGGGCGCATTGCCACGTCGAAATCGAAGCGGTCATACACGCTGTATGGATCGGCGCGGCGGATGTCATACGGCACGCCGGCAGCGCGCAACACGGGACCCGTCACCGAATATTTGACGGCGGTCTCCGCATCCACAACCGTGACACCCTTCAAACGCGCGACCAAAACCTCGTTCTCACTTAGGAGGCGCTCGAATTCCTCGGTCTTGGGGGGGATGCGGTCGAATACAAGGTCCTTGATCTTTTGCATAACGTCCTCCGGGATGTCGCGCACCACGCCTCCAAAACGGAAGTAGTTGCACATCATGCGCGCGCCGGAGACAGCCTCGAAGATATCGAGGATCAGTTCGCGTTCCTCGAACGCATACAGCGCGGGAGTGTACATCGCGCCGAGGTCGTTGAGCAGCATGCCAACAAACACAAAGTGGTTTTGGATACGGCTGAGTTCCGCCATGATGACGCGGATGTACTCGGCGCGTTCCGCCACCGGGATCTTCATCAGTTTTTCGACGGCAATGGCGTAACCAAAATTGTTGCTCATCGAGTTGAAGTAGTCGAGGCGGTCGGTGAAGGGCATGTTTTGCAGAAAAGTATTGCGCTCACCGATCTTGTCATGGTTGCGGTGGAGGTAGCCGACAACCGGCTTCAAGCCGACGATGGTCTCGCCATCGAGGGTAATGGCGGCGCGGAACACGCCATGCGTGGACGGGTGCTGCGGTCCCATGTTGACAACGATGCGGTCGGTTTCCAACCCGTCCTCATCCTTGACGGTGTAGCGTTTCAGGGATTGATACAACGATTTGTCGTCGTCAGGGACCCATTTTTCGGGGTCGAATTCCTGAGGGAACTTCAGGTTGTCCTTGAGCGGATTCTTGTCCTCAGACATGAAGAATTTGCCGTCGGGCCAGCGGCTCTTGAAGGGCTTGGCGTCCTCTTCGTAAAAGGGTTCTTTCCAGTCCTTGCGCAGCGGGTGACCTTCATAGCCTTCCCACATGAGGATGCGCCGCAGGTCGGGGTGACCCGTGAATTTGATGCCGAGCAAATCCCAGGCTTCGCGCTCCTGAAAATCAACGCCGGGCCAGATGTCAATCAGGGATGGAACCTCAACTGGATCGACGCGAGGAACTTGCACTTTGAAGACCAGACCGGGTCCGCCGGTGGTTTTGTAGGCGTGATAGACCACTTCCATTTTGTTCTCGGGGAGGTAATCCACGCCGGTGACCGCGGTGAGCAGGTCGAAGCCGAATTCGTCGCGGATGGCGGTTGCGACTTCCACGAGCGAGTCTTTTTCCACGATAAAACCGCTGAAGCCGGGACGCGTGTCGGGGGTGACAACGCTGGGGAAACGCGCGGCAAGATCAATTGTCTGAGTCTGAACCGGGGTCGTCATGAGGCGCTCTCCTGAGTCAATTTTGCCGCGGCAATGGCTTTGATCTCCGCGTTGCGGCGCGGGTCTATCAGGTCGGGTCCGAGGATCGGGATGGGGATTTCCATCGTGTCCGGTCCCTTGCGATACCAGCGGACTTTCTTCAACGATTCGCGGTCAATTTTTTCCTGTAATTTGATCAAGCCCGCGATCAATGCCTGCGGGGTGGGAGGACAGCCGGGGATATACACATCCACGGGGATGAACTTGTCAATGCCCGCGACGACGTTGTATCCCTCCTTGAACGGACCACCGCCCGAAGCACACGCGCCCATGGCAACACAATACTTGGGCTCGGGCATCTGGTTCCAAAGGCGGATGATGGCAGGGGTCATCTTCTTTGTGACCGTGCCGGAGACGAGCATCAGATCCGCCTGGCGCGGGGTGGGGCGCATAACCTCCATGCCGAAGCGCGCCATGTCGTAACGGGCGGCTTGCGCGGCGATCATTTCGATGGCGCAGCACGCCAGCCCGAACATCAGGGGCCACACCGACGAGCGCCGGCCCCAGTTGTAGATGCGGTCGAGCGTGGTGATGGCTACGGCATTCTGGATATCGTCCGGAATATCGTATTGGGGCAGACTCAGTTTTTCATTGTCCATGGTTGTTCTCCTCGAACCAGTCTTGATAGATTGCGTACAGGATGTCATCGTTCACGAGCGCGGGGTCATCCTCGAATTCCGAAAGTTGTAATGTCCATTGGTAGATTTGTTGAAGCGTCACGTCTTCGATGTTCACGTCTGGATGCTTGCGTTTCAATTCAAGAGCGATGGCAAAGGTTGATTCCCAGGATAAAGTCATGGTCGTCATTGCGAACCGCCGAAGGCGGTGTGGCAATCTCCTGATTTGCGAGGGGATTGCTTCGTCGCTTCGCTCCTCGCAATGACGTTAATCATCGCGATTGTCAATCTGCGCTCGCTGCAACCTGCCGGAGTAATCCACGTAAATGGACTTCCATTCGGTGAACACTTCGAGCGCGGCTTGCCCGGCTTCGCGGTGACCGTTGCCGGTGCCGCGCACGCCGCCGAACGGGAACTGGATCTCCGCGCCGGTCGTGCCGTGATTGATATAAACCAAACCGGTAAAAATATCGCGCATGGCAGTGAAAGCGCGGTTGACATCCTGCGTGAAGATGGAGGTGGAGAGTCCGTATTTGGAACGATTATTGACCTCGATGGCTTCCTCGAGTGTTTCGACTTCGATGATCGAAAGCACGGGACCGAAGATCTCCTCCGCTTCGAGCGTGGATCCGGGCTTGACTCCGTCAAATAAAGTGGGCGCGTAGAAGAAGCCTCTTCCGCCAACATCCGCCACCGACGCGCCGACCAGCGCCCGCGCGCCTTCCTCCTGCCCGATCTGCACGTAGTTGTGGATGCGTTCCAGCGCGGTTTTATTGATGACGGGACCGACGTCCACTTTTGGATCAAGCCCGTCGCCGAGGCGTAGTTTCTTTGCGCGTTCGGTCAGCGCCTCTTTGAGTTTGTTAGCAATCCCTTTTTGGACGATGAGTCTGCTCGCCGCGGTGCATCGTTGACCAGTCGTGCCGAACGCCGCCCAGAGCGTGGCGTCCGTGACGAGTTCGAGGTTGGCGTCGTCCATGACGATGATGGCGTTCTTGCCGCCCATTTCGAGCGATAACTTTTTATTGAGTTTTCCCGCGGCTTCGGCTATGGCGCGTCCGGTCATGGTCGAGCCGGTGAACGAAAGCACGCGCACATCAGGATGATTGACGAGAGCCTTTGCCACATCCGCGCCGGGCGCCATGATGAGATTGAACACACCGGGCGGAATCCCCGCTTCCTCGAAGACCTTGACGAACGCGGCGGAGATGGCGGGAGTCTCCGGCGAGGGCTTCCAGATGATGGTGTTGCCGGCAACCAATGCCGGGAATATTTTCCACGAGGGGACGGCTATGGGGAAGTTCCAGGGCGTGATCAGACCGGCCACGCCTGACGGATCGCGGACCGCCATGCCGAATTTGTTGGGCATCTCCACGGGAGCGGTGTAGCCGAGCAGGCGGCGCCCCTCGCCGCCCATGTAGTATGCCATGTCAATGGCTTCCTGCACGTCGCCGCGCGCTTCGGCAATGACCTTGCCCATGTCCCGCGTGAGGAGTTGCGCGAGTTCCTCCTTCTTCTGTTTGAGGAGATCGCCGACTTTGTAGAGCATCTCCCCGCGCAGTGGCGCGGGCGTCAATCGCCATGAGTTGAATGCCTTTTTTGCGGCATCCACTGCCAGGTCAACATCGGAGATTTCAGCCTGCGCGATATCCGCCAGCACTTCCTCGTTGGCGGGGTTGATGGTGGGGAATGTGTTCTTTCCTTCGATCCACTTGCCGTTGATGTAGTTTTGGAATTCCATACGATTAGTGATTGGAGAATTAGAGATTAGTGACTTGTTCTGGGGGATTATAGCATCAGGGAGCGGAAAGTCAATCGAATTTCATAAAGATATTTTTATAAAAATTGGAAAGTGAGTATAATCACATAAAATGACATGACAACCGCCCGCCACAAAGTCCTCGCGTATTTGCAGAAAAACCGCGCCGCTTCCGCACGGGAAGTTGCGCGCGCATTGAAAATGTCCCCGGCAACCGTTCGGCATCACTTGAGGGTCATGGCTTCGGATGGACGGCTGGTGATGGAATCGGCGCGGCGGCGCGAGGGACGAGGGAGGCCCGAGAAGGTGTATTCCATCCCTCGCGCGGCGTTGGGGGATAATCTGTCAGCGTTGAGTGAGGCGCTTTTGACGGAGGCAGGCTCATCGGTCAATGTGGAAGCGCTGGCGAAGCGTCTTGCGGGAGAGTCCGATTTTGCGAGTCATCCGGTGGCAAAGCGATTGAATCTCATTGTCGAGAAATTGAATCACATGAAATATCATGCGCGCTGGGAGGCAGGGTCGGCGGGACCGCGCATCCTCTTCGGTCACTGTCCGTATGCGGCGATCATCGAGAAGCACCCCGAGTTGTGCAGAATGGACGAGGCGCTGCTGGGCGAGTTGATGGGATTGCCCGCAGCGACGTTATCAACGATCAGGGATGGAAGTTCGGTGTGCATGTTTGCGATGGGGAGGTAAGTCAATAAAGACCTCACAGGTCTCTGAGACCTGTGAGGTCTTGTTATTCAACTATCGAACCCCAGCCCCAGCCAGTTCATGGTTTTTAGCCAGAGATTCTCGCGCC